>MNXU01000075.1:0-13899 GCA_001872285.1 Betaproteobacteria bacterium CG2_30_68_42 | reverse complement strand
GCGCAATCCGCTCCTGCCACTGCCACGACCCGTCATGGGAGAACTGGCCGGCGATCGAGCACTGCATCATGGGAAACATCGTTCCCGATTTCCCGCTGATCAACAAGTCGTTCAACCTATCCTATGCGGGACCCGATCTGTAACCGGCCGGCCCGGCGACCACAGGAGGCGAGATGTACCAGTTATTGAAGCAGATCGTGCGCAACGGCATCCGCACCGAGCCGCCGCCGCAGCCCGATGCCGCGCTCCGGAACGTCGCCCAGCGGCTCGAGGATGCGATGCTCAGGGAACTGGGCCGCGCGCTGGTGATCCGGCATGTGGATGCCGGCTCGTGCAACGGCTGCGAGCTGGAGATCCACGCACTCGGCAACGCCTACTACAACCTCGAGGCGCTGGGGATCAAGTTCGCGGCCAGCCCCCGCCATGCCGACATGCTGCTCGTCACCGGGCCGGTCGCGAAGAACATGGAGATCGCGGTGAAGCGCGCCTGGGAGGCCACCCCCGAGCCGAAGCTGGTGGTCGCGGTGGGCGATTGCGGATGCACCGGCGGCATCTTCGGCGAGAGCTACGCGAGCTGCGGCCGGGTTTCCAACGTCATCCCGGTGGATGTCGAGGTGCCCGGCTGCCCGCCGACCCCGTTCGCGCTGATGCAGGGCATCCTCACCGCGATCCAGCCGACGGGGGCGTGAGGCGATGGGACATCGCCTCTCGAAGATCGTCACCCGCACCGGCGACGGCGGCGAGACCGGGCTCGCCGACGGTTCCCGCACACCCAAGGACAGCGCGCGCATCCGGGCGCTGGGAGAGGTCGACGAGCTGAACTCCACGCTCGGCGTCCTGCTCGCGGAGGAACTGCCCGAGGCGGTCCGCGACGCGCTGACCGCGATCCAGCACGACCTGTTCGATCTCGGCGGCGGGCTGGCCATTCCCGGTGCCGATCCGGTGCGCGACGAACAGGTGGCGGGACTCGAGCAGCGGATCGAGGAATGGAACGCGCCGCTCGCACCGCTCAAGGAATTCATTCTGCCCGGCGGCACACGCACGGCGAGCCTCGCACATCTTGCGCGCACGGTGTGCCGGCGCGCCGAGCGCGCGCTGGTCGCCCTCGGACGCGCGGAGCCGGTCCCCGCATCGAGCCGGCGCTATCTCAACCGGCTCTCCGACCTGCTGTTCGTGCTGGGGCGCGTGCTCAACCGCGAGGCCGGACGTCCCGACGTGCTCTGGCGCAGCCGGCGGGCGACCAGGTAGCCTGCGCTCACACGTCGAGCTGATCGGCGAGCTGCCCGGTGGTGGCGCGCAGCCGCTGGGCGAGCAACTGCACCAGCTCGATCAGGAACTTGATGCCGAGCTCGGGCTCCTCGGTGAGGATGCGGCTGAGGCTGTCGCGGTCGAGCAGCGCGAACATCGTGTCGGTCTGCGCGATGCAGCTCGCGGCGCGCGGCTTGCCGTCGATCATCGACATCTCGCCCAGCGTCTTGCCGGCGCCGACCGTGGCGACCACCTTGTTCTGCCCCGCGTGGTCGCGCTTGACGATCTGCGCCGAGCCCGACAGCAGCAGCACCAGGAAATCGCCCGCGTCGCCCTCGCGGATGAGCTCCACCCCGGCGGGCACGGAATAGCAGGGCATGTAGGCGGCCAGCTTGCCGATGTCGTCGCGGTCGAAATCCTCGAACAGCGCGATGTGCTCCACGATCGCCAGGATGCGGTCGACGAAGCGCGTCGCCCGTCCGAGATGCGCGAATTGGGGAAATCGCAACAGATGGTTCGCCCGCATGTCCGGCTCCGCCCGCAATTCTCGCATCATATGCAGTCCGGGCACCGTGTTCAAGGCGCGGCGCCGAGCAGCCAGGCGGTGAGTGCCAGCCAGCCAGCCGCGGCGACGACGAGATGGGGGTCGCGCACGAGCTCGACTGCGGGGTCGCCCCCGCCCCCGCGCCGGTGCAGCAGGTACAGGTAGCGGAACATGCCGTAGAGCACGAACGGCACCGTGAACACCAGGCGATCGGTTCCGTGCAGCGCGATCGTCTCCGGGCTGAGCGTGTAGAGCGCGTACGCGACCACCGTTCCGGCGGCGGCCACGGTGATCATCTGGTCAAGCAGCGGTGCCGAATAGTGCTCCAGCACACGCCGGTGCGCCGCGCCCGTTCCCGCCACGTCGAGCTCGGCGCGGCGTTTGGCGAAGCCGAGAAACAGCGTCACCAGCAGGCCGCACGCGAGCAGCCAGTGCGAGGGCGCGATCGCCAGCCCGAGCGTCCCGGCGAGGATGCGCAGCATGAAGCCGGCCGAGATCAGGAACACGTCGAGGATGACGACGTGCTTGAGCCCGAAGCTGTAGGCGAGGTTGATCGCCAGATACGCCGGGAAGATCCACGGCGCGTGTCCACCCCAGCCGAAGCCGAGCGCGAGTCCCGCCGCGGCGCAGGCAGCCGAGAGCACGGCGGCTTGCGCGACGCTCACCGCCCCGCGCGCCACCGGTCGTTGCGACTTGCGCGGATGCAGGCGGTCGGCCTCGCGGTCGGCGATGTCGTTCATCGCATAGACCGCCGAGGCGAGCAGGCAGAAGGCGACGAACGCGGCGAACGCCATCCCCACCCGCGCGCCATCGTTCCACGCATGGCCGAACAACAGGCCGACGAACACGAAGCCGTTCTTGATCCACTGCTGCGGCCGCAGCACCGTGAGGAGGGCAGGCAAGGTCGGATCGGGGCGGCGGGGGCGGTCGCGGAGGCAACGCATCCATCATATCAGCACAGCGCATTGCAACGGGGGGCGAAACGGTTTCGGGTTTCGGATTTCGGAGATCCCGGTCTTTCGCCCTCCGCCGTGACATCCTTCGCCAGGCCGAACGACGCGATCGCGCACAATACGGCAAGCGCTCGCCCGGGACCGCATGCCGCCACGATCCATGAACCGATTCCCGCCCCTTCTCCTCGCCCTGCTGCTCGCCGGCGCGATCCCAACCGCGGGCGCGGCGCAGCCCGAACAGGCCTCGCGTTTCTACGAAGATGCCCAGGGGCGCTTCGAGAAGAACGACGTGGCCGGCGCCATCATCCAGCTCAAGAACGCGCTCCAGCAGGATCCGAAACTGCTTCCCGCCTACGTCCTGCTCGGGAAGGCTCACCTGCGCAAGGGCGAGCCCGGTCCCGCGGAGGTCGCGCTCACGCAGGCGGTCCAGCTCGGGGTGGCGCCGGGCGTCGTCCTCGTGCCGCTCGCACAGTCCTGGCTGGCGCAGGGCAAGTTCCGCGAGCTGCTCGACAAGGCCAGTGCCGACAAGGCGTTGCCCGCGCAGCGGGTGGAACTGCTGCTGCTGCGCGCGAGCGCCCACGCCGAGCTCGGCGACGCCGGCGCGGCGGCGCAGACCCTGGAGGGCGCGCGCCGGCTCGACCCGCGCTCGGCTCCGATCGCGGTCGCGCAATCCGCGCTGGCGCTGCGCGCCGGGAACCTGCAGGCCGCCGCGCGTTCCGCCGACGAAGCGGTACATCTCGCCCCGTCGGATCCTCAGGCCTGGTACGCGAGGGGCGCGGCCGCCCATGTCGGCGGTGATTCCCGCGCCGCGCTGGAGGCGTACTCGAAGGCGATCGGGCTGGCTGCGGATCACCTCGATGCCCGCCTCGCGCGCGCCGGCCTGCTGCTCGATCTCAGGCGCGAGGCCGAGGCGGCGCAGGACCTCTCCGCATTGCGCAAGTCGCATCCGCTGGAGCCGCGCTCGAACTATCTCAACGCGGTGCTGGCGGCCAGGCAGGGCAACGCCGCGGAATCGCGCGCCCGACTGGTGGAGACGGCGAAATTCATCGATCCGATCCCGCCCGAGGTGCTCGGCCGCAAGCCGCAGTTGCTGCTGCTGGGCGGGCTCGCCCACCACGGGCTGAAGGAACCCGAGAAGGCCAAGGCCCAGCTCGACGCCTATCTCAAGCTCAACCCGCGCCACGCGGGCGCGCGCAAGCTGCTGGCCTCGATCCTGCTCGCCGAGGGCGACACGGCCGCCGTCCTCACCGTGCTCGAGCGCGCGGAAAAGCTCGCGCCCAACGATCCCCAGATCCTGTCGCTGCTCGCCTCCGCCTACACCGCGCGCGGCAACCACCATCGCGCCACCGCCTACCTGGAGCGCGCCAGCCAGGCCTCCGGAGGATCGCCCGCGCTGGAGACCTCGCTCGGCTTCAGCCTGATGAGCGCCGGGCGCACGGACGCGGCGCTGGAGCAACTCGAACGCGTCTATCGCAAGGATCCCGGACAGGCACGCGCCGGCTATGCGCTCGCCGTCCTGTACATGAAGCAGGGGCAGCCGGCGAAGGCGGCCCAGCTCGCCGGCCAGATGGCGAAGCGCGAGCCGAAGAACCCGGCGGTGCAGAACCTCCTGGCGGTCGCGCGCGCCGCGGCCGGCGACCGCAAGGGCGCACGCGCAGCGTACGAAGCGACGCTGGCGCTGGACCGCGACTTCCTGCCGGCGCGGCTGAACCTGGGCAAGCTCGATCTCGCCGAAGGCAGGCCGCAGGCCGCAGCCGAGCGCTTCCAGTCGATCCTCAAGGAACGTCCCAAGGACACGCAGGCGATGTTCGAGCTCGCCGCCATCGAGCAGGCCGGCGGCGCGCCGCTGCGGGCGATTGATTGGCTGGAGAAGATCCACGCCATCGACCGCAAGGACCTGCGCGCCGGCGCCCGTCTGGTCGAGCTCGAACTGAGACGCGGCAAGACCGACCGGGCGCTGGCGCTCGCAAGGGAACTCGACGGCCTGATGCCGGACGATCTGGCCGCGCTGGCGCTGCTCGGGCGCGCCAGTCTCGCGGCCGGCCAGCGGAAGGCGGCGCTCGCCGCGTTCGACCGCATGACCGTTCTGGCGCAGTACGACGCCGCGGCACAGACGGGCATCGCCGAGTTGCAGATGATGGCCGGAAATCTCCAGGGTGCGGCCTACAGCCTGGAGAAAGCGCTCTCGGCCAGGGCCGAGTTCGTTCCGGCGCTGGCGCTGAAGGCCGAGCTGGAACTGCGCAAGGGCGAAACCGCGAAGGCCGGCGAGCTCGCACGTGCGATCGTCGCGCGCCATCCGCGCGATGCGGTCGGCCACCGGCTCGCCGGCGAGGCGGCGATGGCGAAGCGTGCGTATACCGAGGCCGCCGCGAGCTTCCGCGCAGCCCTCGCCCTGCAGCCGGACACCCGGATCGCCATGCGCCTGTTCGAGGCCAGCCTCGCCGCCGGTGAGCGGGCGAAGGCCGTGGGGTTCATGGAAGGCTGGGCGCGCAGCCACCCGAGGGACCCGGCCGCCCTGCGTGCGCTCGCGGAGGCGTACCTGCGCACGGGCAACGCGAAGGCGGCGCGCGCGACTTACGAGCAGGCGCTCGAACTGGGCGAGGACGCGAACCTGCTCAACAACCTGGCCTACGTCATGTTGCGGCTCGAAGATCCCGGCGCGACCACGATCGCCGAGCGGGCCTACCGGCTCGACCCGAACGACGCCGGCATCGGCGACACGCTCGGCTGGGCGCTGTTCCGCCAGGGACGGGCCGAGGACGCACTCAAGTACCTCAGGGAGGCGCGGCTGCGCGCCCCGGCCAATCCCGAGATCGCCTATCACCTCGCCGCGGCCCTCGAGCGCGCCGGGCGCAGGGACGAAGCGCGCCGGGAGATCGAGGACGCGCTCGCAGGAAAGCCGGATTTCGACGAGCTCGCGGATGCCCGGCGCCTGGCTCAGACTCTGCGCAGGGAGCCACTGTCGGGAAATCTCACACCGGAGCGTTCCAGATACCCGGGCGATCTTTCAACACATTGATCTAAAAGGCTTGGTGTGATCAGGCCCGAAATTTGCTGCGTAGCAGGCAGAACCCTCCGGCGGCAGCCGGAGACCACCTTCGGAGGCGCGAAAATGAAACAGGCATGCTGGATCATCGGACTGGCCGGGCTGTCGCTGGCGGCACCCGCCTCGGCCTCGATCAACTGGACACTGTACTCGGGTGCCAGCGGATGCAGCACCTCGGGTAGCACGTACGGAAACACGCGCACTTGCTCGGGCTCCGGCTCGGGCTCGCCCGCGGTGACCGCCAGCGCCTGGGCGAACACCTACAACAGCTCGAACACCAAGATCGAGAACGCTTATCTCGGAGCGTATACCGGCGGGCTCGGGGTGAAGAACCGGGATGCCGCGAACGGCACCGATGCGGGCGAAGGATCCTCACCCGAACACGCGATGGACAACAACGATCGGATCGACTCGATCCTGTTTTCCTTCACCGACAGCGTGGTGCTGGAGAGCGTGCGCACCGGGTGGTACTGGAGCGACTCGGATGTCTCGGTGCTGCGGTACAAGAATTCCGACACTCCGAGCCTGGGCATGAAGACCTACGCGGATCTGGTGAGCGCGACAGGCGGGTGGGAACTGGTGAGTACCGTGGACCTCGACTCCGGTTCGTGCTCTTCGGGGGTGTGCACGAAAAGCGTCAACGCCGGCGGAGCGGATTCGAAGTACTGGCTCGTCAGCGCCTACACGACCGCGTTCGGCACCGTCTCCGGTTCTGACACGGGGAACGACTACGTCAAGATCTACGCGCTGTCCGGCGACAGGCCGACGCCGCCCCCGCCTGGCGGCGGGGTCCCCGAGCCGGGATCGATGGCGCTCATCGGCATCGCCGCGCTCGGCCTGCTCGCCACCCGCCGCCGCGGCTGAGCCCGGCCCGCCCGCGAAAAGCCGCTCGCCCGAGCGGCTTTTTCTTGCGCGCAGCGAATCCTCCGTCATTGCGAGGAGCGAGGCGGCCCCCGGTCGTTGCGAGGAGCGAAGCGACGAAGCAATCCCGTCCCCCGGCGCGCTTCGCGCCGCCTCGTCGGGCTTCGCCCTCCGCGCAATGACACTGGGGCTGCGACGCACCGCACGCTGCTTGGTCGGCCTGCGGCCTGCTCGCAATGACGCGGGCGATCCGTCCTCTGTCTTCTGCCCTCCGTCCTCTGTCCCCTGTCCCCTGCCGCTCATCGCCTGCATCCCTCCCCGGCGAAATAGCGCTCGCAGAAGTAGCAGCGCCCGGCCGGCAGCCAGGACGGGATGCGGTAGTACGCGTCGCGCACCTTCGCCAGCACCTGGTCCCGATAGGGCGCATAGCGGAAGCTGCGCCCGAGCACCAGATAAAAGGTCGCCCCGTACAGCTCGAAGCGCCGGGTTTCCACCTGCGCGAAATACGGCGCATAGAGCCGCTCCTCGGGCGGGCTCTTGCGCAGCACCAGAATGTTCCTGCCTTCGAGCGCCCGGAAGTCGGTCAGGATGTCGTCATGGCGGGCGTGGGAGGACGCCTCGCCGAACACGATGAAGTAGCGCTTCGCGTCGAACCCGAGGGTCACCGAGGGCGAATAGCCGTCGGTGGCGAACACGTAGTCCTTCTCGTAGGGCTCGAGCCGCGCGAGCAGCTCGTCCGCCTTCACCGTCATCACGATGCCGTCATACCAGCGGGTCGCGCGCCAGGTCTCGATCGGCAACGTAGCGACCGCCGCGATCGCGGCGACATGCAGCACCGCGAACGCGGCGCAGAAGCGCGCCGTCGCCCGCAGCCCGCGCGGCCCCGCCACCCTTGCCGCCAGCAGGAAGACGAACGGGATGAACGAAAGCAGCCAGTGCAGGCCGATCGTCTTCACCAGCGAGAGGACGGCGAAGAGCGCGAGCGGAACGGCGACGAGGAAGGCGAGCGCGCGCAGCGCCACATCCGGAGCGCGGCGCGCGAGTTCGCTGCGCCGGCGCGCGATCAGCCACAGCGCGGGCGGGCTCAGCAGGTAGACCAGTTCGAGCGCATACAGCGGCGGCCTGCTCCAGGAAAACCCGGCGCCGGCGTGGCGGTTGTAGATGTTGAACAGGATGTTCGTCCAGCAGTGCTGCGCGTTCCACCACAGGTTGAGCGCCACGGCGGGCGCGGCGGCGAGCGCGATCAGCGCTAGAGCGCGCAGCCGCGCCCGGTCCGGCCGGCTCAGGGCGAACGCGGCATAGGCGGCGGCGAGCAACACCGCGAAGTACTTCGACAGCAGCGCGGCCCCCAGGAGCAGACCCGCAAGCAGGTAGAAGCGCGGATCATCGTCGCGCACCGCGCGCAGGAAGGCGAGCCCCGAGAAGAACGAGAAGTAGGCGAGCGGCGTGTCGGTGGTGATGGCGACATTCCACAACTGGGCGGGCGCGAGCAGCAGCACGGCCCCCGCCGTCCACGCGGCATCCGGCGATTCGCGACGCAGCACCGCCACGGTCGCGCCCGCCAGCACGAGCGGCAGCAGCACCGAGGGCAGCCGCAGGAACCATTCCGCATCGGCTGCGCGCTGCAGCACCGCGAGCCACCAGCCGACCATCGGCGGATGGTCGTAGAAGCCCCAGTCCGGCCATTTCCCCCAGTAGTAGAAATAGGCCTCGTCGCCGGTGATGGGCAGCGCCCAGGCGAGCCACAGGCGGAAGGCAGCCGTGGCCAGCGCGAGGATGAGGAAGCCGCGGGCGCTGGAGAGCATCCGCAGGCTCATGCCGGCCGCATGCATCGCCTTCGTCCCCGCGGCCCCGCCCGCCGCACGGCGATGCGGCGCATCGGCACGCGCGCCTCGCGCACGCGCCTCAGCGCGCCGCGAGCGCGAGGCGCCGTCCGCGCACGGCGAGTGCGAGCGAGTCGAGCACGGCGACGCTGTCCTCCCAGCCGATGCAGGCGTCGGTGATGCTCATGGCGTACTCGAGCGGGGTGTCCGCCACCAGGTCCTGGCGTCCCTCGTTCAGGTGCGACTCGACCATCGCGCCGATGATGCGATCGTCTCCGCGGGCGATCTGCTTGGCGACATCGCGCGCAACCTCCATCTGCCGCCGGAAATCCTTGCGGCTGTTGCCGTGGGAGAAGTCGATCATGATCCGCGCCGCGCTCCCCGCCTTGCCGATCTCCTGGCAGGCGCGCGCGACGCTCTCGGCATCGTAGTTCGGCCGGTGGCCGCCGCGCAGGATGATGTGGCAGTCCTCGTTCCCGTTGGTCGATACGATCGCCGAATGGCCGGCCTTGGTAACCGAGAGGAAGTGGTGGGTGTGTGCGGCGGTGCGCACCGCATCGACCGCGATCCTGACATCGCCGTCGGTGCCGTTCTTGAAGCCGACCGCGCACGACAGCCCCGAGGCCAGCTCGCGGTGCACCTGCGACTCGGTGGTGCGCGCGCCGATCGCGCCCCACGAAATGAGGTCGGCGATGTACTGCGGGGTGATCATGTCGAGGAACTCGGTGGCGCACGGCAGGCCGAGATCGGTGATCTCCCCGAGCAGCCGCCGCGCCAGCCGCAGCCCCTCGTTGATGCGGTAGCTGCCGTCCAGACGCGGATCGTTGATGAGACCCTTCCAGCCCACCGTGGTGCGCGGCTTCTCGAAGTACACCCGCATCACCACCTCGAGATGCTCGGAGAACCGGTCGCGCTCCTTCTTCAGCCGCCTCGCGTACTCCATTGCTCCGTCATAGTCGTGGATCGAGCACGGCCCGATGACCACCAGCAGCCGGTCGTCGGAGGCGGAGAGGATGCGGTGGATCGCCTGGCGCGCGGCGACCGTGGTCGCGATCGAGCGTTCGCCGGCCGGAAATTCGTGCAGCACCTGCGCCGGCGAGAGCAGCTCGCGGATTCCGGCGATGCGAAGATCATCGACCCGCGGCGAAGTGCCGGGGGTGTGGGGGACGGGGCTCACGCGCGGTCGCGCGCCGGTCGGCATGGGGGTCTCGGTCAGTGCCGTTGCGGATGTCGGCCCGGCAGTCGGGCATTGGCTATTCTATAGCAGGCGCCATGCACATCACCGCTCCCGGCCCGGCCGGCAGACTCGGATGGATCGGCACCGCGCCTGGATGCCGGTCTTCTCGTCACTCGACTTGCACGAGCGCTGCCGCCCGCAAGCCGCGTGTGATCGAGCTCGAACAAGGCCGGCGGCGGGCGTCGCATCGGGACGATGCAGCCTCACGGTTCGCGCAGATGCCAGGCCTTGGGCCGCGTGAAGATCCGGATGCCGTGGGTCGATAGCGTCAGCCCGATGCCTGAATCGCCGCAGCCCGACCATGGCAGGCGCGGACTCACCCGATCGCAGCAGTTCCAGTACACGCTGCCGGCGTTCACCCGGGCCAGCAGCTCGCGCGCTCGCGCCTCGTCGCGCGTGTACACGCCCGCGGTCAGGCCGTAGCGGCTGTCGTTCATCAGCGCCACGGCCTCGTCGTCGCCGCGCACACTCTGGATGCCGATGATCGGGCCGAAGGTCTCCTCGCGCATCAGCTCCATCCCGTGGTTCACGCCGGTGAATACGGTCGGCGCGTACCAGTGGCCGGGCCCGGATAGCCGCTGGCCGCCGCAGCGCAGTACCGCGCCCTTGGCCAACGCGTCGGCGACCTGCGCGTCGAGCACGTCGACTTGCGCAGCCCGTGTGATCGCGCCGATGTAGGTCGACGGGTCCATCGGGTCGCCGACCTTGAAGCCCGCGACCGCTGCCAGGAAGTACTCGACGAAGGCATCGTGCAACGACTCGTGCACATAGATGCGCTCGACCGAACAGCAGCTCTGGCCGGTGTTGTACATCGCGCCATCGGCCAGGCTCCGGGCCGCCGTCCTGGCGTCGGCGTCGGCGCGCACGTAGGTCGGGTCCTTGCCGCCGAGCTCGAGCTGCAGCTTCACCAGCCGCGGCGCCAGCTCGTTGGCGATCCTCATGCCCGTGGCGTGGCTGCCAGTGAAGAACAGGCCGTCGATGTGCTGCGCCAGCAGTGCGGCGCCGACCTCGCCGCCGCCGACCAGCGCTTGCATCGCATCGGAGGGCACGCCGGCGCCGTGCAGCAGCCGAGCGATCTGCAGACCGGTCAGCGTGGCGTACTCCGACGGCTTGTACAGGACCGCATTGCCCGTCAGCAGCGCCGGCACGATGACGTTGCAGCCGACGAAATACGGGTAGTTCCAGGCCGAGATGTTGCCCACCACGCCGAGCGGCACGTGGCCGATCTGCTCGTGCATGCCGCCGCCGTCGAACACATGCTCGTCGCGCACCGCGGCCTCGGCCTGATCGAGAAAGAAGTCGATGCGCGGCAGCAGGCCGCTCAACTCGCTGCGCGACTGCGTGATGGGCTTGCCGACTTCGCGAGTCAGCGTGGTCGCCAGGGTATCGACCTCGGCCACAAGCGCGGCGCGAAAGCGCCGGATCGCGTCCAGCCGCTCGGTCATCGGCGTGGCCGCCCAGCGCGGCTGCGCCGCGCGTGCCGCGCCGGCCTTGGCCGCCACCGAGCCGGCATCGTCGGCCTTCACTTCGTCGATCGGCGCACCGGTGGCGGGGTTGATGATCGTCAGCCTTGGCATCGTGAATTCACGCGCGCGTGACGCGTGCCGCATCGAGAAAATCCTTCAGGATCGGCGCGTCGTCGATCACCGTCCTGTCCTGCGGGGCGTGGAACTCCGGATGCCATTGCACCGCGGCCACGTAGCTCGGACCCATCCAGCGCACGGCCTCGATCACCTGGTCGTCGGGACAGCGGGCCTCGACGACGAAGTCGCGCGCCAGATCCTTGATCGCCTGGTGATGCACGCTATTGACAGTCACACGTGAGGCGCCCGGGTAGAGCCGGGCCAGCCGCGTGCCCGGCACGAACTCGACGCTGTGGAAGTTCCTGTCGTACAGCGTCGCGTCGCGATGGGCGAGCGAGTCGGGCCGCAGCGTGGCGATGTCCTGCAGCAGCGTACCGCCGAAGGCCACGTTGAGCACCTGCAGGCCGCGGCAGACGCCGAACACCGGTTTGCCGGCGGCGACGAAGGCCTTGCTCAGGACGGTCTCGTACTGGTCGCGAATGCGGTCGCCAGCCCAATGCGGCTGCAGCGGCTCTTCGCCGTAATGGCCCGGCCACATGTCCGAGCCGCCCATCAGCACCAGCCCGTCCAGCCACCCCGCGTAGTCGGCATGGGTGATGGTGCCGCGCGAGGTATCGCCCTCGGGCGAGGGCACCATCACCGGCAGCGCACCCTGCGAGGCGACCCAGTGCGCCACCGACTGCTCGATGTACTGCAGCGTCTTGCCCTTGAAGATGGGGCGCTGGTCATCGGCGTGGAAGAAACAGGCCGAGATGCCGATTTTGAGGCGGTCGGTCATGAGTCGGCAGGCCCTGTTCACATCGCGGCGAGAAAGAAACGCTCGTAGTCCGCCTCGGTTGTCGGGCGCGGGTTGGTCTGCGCGGTGAAATCCTTGGCGGCCAACGGGACGAGTCTGGGCAACATGTCCATCGTGACGCCGTGCGCGGCCAGCCCCCCGGTGATGCCGATGCGCGCCTTGAGTGCCGCGAGCCACCGGATGAACCCGGCGCCTGCGCCCTCGACGCCCGCGGCATACGCGAGCTCGCCGAACTTCTCCGGCACCGCCTCGCGGTTCCAGTCGAGCACGGTGTCGATCATCAGCGCGTTGGCCAGTCCGTGGTGCATGTCGCACACCGCGCCCAGCGCATGCGCGCAGGCATGCACCGCGCCGAGGTCCTTCTGGAACGCGATCGCGCCCATCATCGAGCTCATCATCATGTCGGCGCGAGCCTGGCAGTTGCCGGGCTCGCCCACCGCCTTGGCAAGCGCACGCGCGCCGATGCGCAGCCCTTCGAGTGCAATGCCGTCGCACAGCGGGTGGTAGGCCGGCGACAGGTAACTCTCGATGTTGTGTGTCAGCGCGTCGATGCCGGTCGCCGCGGTCACCGGTGCCGGCAGCGCGAGTGTGAGTTCGGGGTCGGCGAACACCGCCCGGGCCAGGATCTTCGGGCTGAACACCGTACGCTTCTGGTGGCTGTCGTTCTCCGACACCACCGACGAGCGACCAACCTCGGAGCCGGTACCCGAGGTGGTGGGCAGCGCGACCATGTACGGCAGCGCGTTGACGATGGGCCGCACGTGAGGGTGGTCCCACACGTACTCGAGCACGTCGCCGTCGTGCGTGGCCATCACGCCGACGACCTTGGCGACGTCGAGCGCGGCGCCGCCGCCGAAGCCGATGACGCAATCGGCCCGGTGCGCCTTGAAGGCCTGGCTGCCGGCCATCACCTGCGCGCAGCTCGGGTTGCCGAACACGCCGTCGAACACGGCCACCTCGAGCCCGCCGAGATGGGTCCTGAATTCGGCCGTCACCGGCAACGCGGCCAGCGCGCGGTCGGTGACGATCAGCGGGCGCTTCAGGCCCTGCTCGAGCAGGTGCGCGACGACGAGCTTGCGCGCTCCGGCCCCGAAGTGGATGTCGGTGGGGAAGGCGAAGCGGGTGATGGTCATGGGGTCATTCCAGCAGGGTCATGCCCTCGATGCGCGCGGCGCCACGGTCGAAGGTCACGGTGTGGCGGCAGCCCTGGGTGCGGTCCAGCGCTGCGATCAACGCATCGCCGAAATCGACGGCCGAGTGCCGGTAGCCGTCCAGCGCGGCCGAGACGACGCTCGCCTCGTGCACGACGAAGCGGTCGTCCGCGAGCAAGTGGGCCACGATTTCAGCCACCGTCTCCTCGGTGGCGTCGTAGCGCGTTCGCAGCACCCAAACCAGTTCGGCCAAGCCCACCAACGATACATGCCCAGGTTGCCGGGCGTCGAGCTGGCGTTCGATCAGGCGTACTGCCAAGGGCGACTGCCGCGTATCGTCGTGAGTGAAGTAGCGCACCAGCACGTTCGTATCGAGCCCGATCATCGGCGCCTGGCCTTTGCGCGCGAGGGCGCCCTGGCTGAACCGCTCTCACCGCGGCTGCCGATCTCGGCGATCGCCTGGTTCATCTCGCCGATGGACAAGGGCCTGCTGCGCCGTCCCTTGAGAACACCGCGCATGGCAGTGATGTCGCCCTTGACCACGACCAGCCGGAAGCCGTGCCAGGCAGGAACGAACTGGATCTTGTCTCCCGGCACGACGCCCGGGGCTTCGCGCACCGCCTTGGGCACGATGATCTGGCTCTTGCTGGTGAGGGT
>MNXU01000036.1 GCA_001872285.1 Betaproteobacteria bacterium CG2_30_68_42 | reverse complement strand
GCCGGCGGCGCGGCGCGCAGCCTCCGAGGGCGCCGGCGGGATCGCGCTTGGAGCGCGGCCGGGGAGCCTGGCCGCGCGCGCCTGACGATCCGCCGGGCGCTATCGGGGCGGGTCGGGCGGCAGCCGCTCGCCGTCTGCTCGCCGTACCTCCTCGACGATCACCGCCTCACCCTCGATTACATGGCCGGCCGGGGGATGCTCGCGCATCGCCTTGCGCAGTTCGCGCGTCTTCCACCAGAAGTAGCCCCCGAGCACGAGTGCCGCGACCGCGACCACGGCCAGGATTATCAGGGAAAACGCGAAGCCGAGCACGAGCAGCACCGCGCCTGAAAGCAGGGTGAGGAACGTTCCCAGTGGACCGCGCTGCGCCGATCGTTCGTTCATGGTCCTTCTCTCATTTGCATCGATGGGGGCAGGATACTCCGCGCGCGATCGAGTGCAGTCGACTGAGCCGACGTCGCGATCACGGACCTTCGGTCTGCGTCCCGCCTGTCCGGTTCGATTCCGCAGTGCGACGCACGCGGCCCGGAGACCGGCAGGACGACCCGCACGTGGTTGCGCGCCCCGGCGCGCTTTCGACCTGGATGCGCCCGCCGTGGCTGTCGGCGAGGACATCTCTACCGAGGCGGACGATGTACCGGGCCTGCACGCTCGTGTGCGCGATGCCGCGCATTGCCATTCTGACGATGGCGCCACGCCGGGCGTGATCCGGTGGCATTTCACGCGCGAAGAAGTGATCGCGGCATGAGGTTGCGGCGAGACGTTTCCGGGATCGAACTGGAACCTCTCGGCGATCGCGTGATGCGCCGGACAGGCGTCCGCATGAGGGTGACGTGATCCGCCGTACCCGAGCATCATGTGACGGTTCCCGCACACGAAGCGCTCCGAATCGGCACCTTGGCGGCGATCTCGTCTTCCGTCGCCTCGCGCTTGGGCGTCTCGAGAGATCAGACGGCGGCCCGCCTGTTCGACTGAACCAACGCCATCCGCCCGCGCGGCGTGATTCCTTCGCCTGCGAACGAGGATCGGGGCGCGGGTCATGATGAAAGGGTGTCGACACCGAAGTCGCGCGCATCTATAGTTGCATCAATTGATGCATTCCTGAAGGAGAACGATGATGCGAACCACGGTTACGCTCGATGACGCGCTCCTGTCGCAGGCGCAAAGCCTGAGCGGACTGAAAGACCGCGGTCTTCTCCTGAGAGAAGCCCTGCGTGCCCTGATCGAACGGGAGAGCGCCCGCCGGCTTGTCCGGCTGGGGGGTGCCGAACCGCAGATGAAGGCGATCCCCCGGCGACGCGGGGCAGCCTGAGTGATACTGGTCGATACCTCGGTCTGGGTCGATCATCTGCGCGCGGGCGATGCGCATCTTGCCGGATTGCTCGAATGCGGTGCCGTCGCCTGTCACGAGCTGGTCATCGGCGAGATCGCCTGCGGCAATCTGAAGAAGCGCAGGGAGGTGCTCGGGGCGCTTTCCCTGTTGCCGCGCTGCGAGCCGGCGTCGCACGACGAGGTTCTGTTCTTCATCGAGCGGCACGAGTTGATGGGCCGTGGCATCGGCTACATCGATAGTTGTCTGCTGGCCTCGGCCACGCTCTCCGGTGCGCGTTTGTGGACGCGAGCCAAGCGCCTGGCCGATATCGTGGTAGACCTGGGTTGCGGCTACGCCCGGTAGCCCGCGATCGGAAAATCCTCGATGGTGCGTGAAATCGGCGCCGGGCGGCCGGTCTAGGAGATTACCGAGCCCGGTGCGCGAGGCATGCGAGGACTGCGCCGGATCAGGCGAGCCGTGTAATTCGGCCCGGGCCCGTCTTCCCCGCGCCCATCTTCCTCGCTCGTTTTCGTGCCGGCGAACGTTTCTGCCCGCATGGGGGTTGCGGCGCTCACCTGCCGTCTCGCCACCGCCCGCGCGATGCGTTCGATCCCCTCCTCGATCTGCCCCTCGTTCAGCGACGAATAACCGAGCACCACCGCTCGCGCACTGTAGGCGCAGACCCCGAAATCGTATGCGGCACCGGACCCGAGGGAGTAGATGCCGACGTCTTCGGCGAGCGCCAGTTCCTGGAGTTCGGACGCGGCCGGTAGATCCTCGGCAAGATGCCATGCGAGATGCATGCCGCTGTCCAGGCCCGAAAGGCGAACATCGCCGAAATGCCTGCGCAGCGCCTCGACCAGACAGTCGCGCCGCTCGCCGTAGAGATGGCGGATGCGGCGCAGGTGATTGGCATAGGAACCGCTGCGGATGAAGTCCGCCATGACGGCCTGTTCGAGCCATGGATGGCCGTTGTCCAGCAGCGCCTTGGCGGTGCGCGCCGCGCCGGCCAGCGCCGGCGGCACGACCAGGTAGCCGATGCGCAGCCCGGCACCGATCGACTTCGAAAAGGTGCCCAGATAAATCACGCAACCGTACTTGTCGAGTCCGGCCAGAGCGGTGAGCGGTGATCCGCGATAACGGAAGTCGGAATCGTAATCGTCTTCGATGATGTAGGCGCCGCACCGGCAAGCCCAGTCGAGCAGCCTGATCCGCCGTTCCAGCGACAGGGTGAAACCCATCGGATACTGATGCGACGGCGTCACATAAAGCAGCGCGACCCCATCGCGCGGAAGGCGGTCGACATCGATGCCATTTTCGTCGACCGGCACCGGCACCAGCTCGGCACCATAGCTCTCGAAGAGGAAGGCGGCGCCCTGGTAGCAGGGATTCTCGGTGGCGACGCGGCTGCCTGCGCGCACCAACAGTCGGGCTGCGAGATTGAGACCCTCCTGCGAGCCGGCGGTGACGATCACCTGTTCCGGCGTCACACGGATACCGCGTGCCGCGCCGAGATGGGCCGCGATCGCCTCCCGCAGTTCCGCCAGTCCGCCAGGTTCGCGGTACTCGGTGAAACGCGAGCCCGCACGCGCCAGCGCCTTGTTGACCAGCCGCCGCCAGATCTTGATCGGGAAGGAATGGGGATCGGGACGTCCGAGCCAGAAATCACAGGCGAGTCGATGCGCATTCACCACTGCCTGCGCCTGCCCCTGAAAGGGGATGGGAGTCCCCCTCGCGACATCCGAGGCGGCTGATCCGGCACCCCTCCGCCTCATTGCCGCGAGACAGTTTTCCGGCAACTCGAAGCTCACATAGGTGCCGGTGGCTTCCCGCGCCTGGAGGTAGCCTTCGGCGACCAGACGATCGTAGGCGAGCAGGACGGTATTGCGCGATACGCTGAGCTGTTCGGCCAGCGCACGGCTCGCCGGCACCGGCGCTCCCGGCCGCAGATGCCCGGTCAGGATGAGGCGGCGGAACTGTTCATACAACTGGCATTGCAGCGACTGCCGGCCGGCGTGATCGAGTTCGATGGGGATTTCCATGGACTCCTCCTTCGGTCCGGGTCTGTGCGCGACCCTCTGGTTCCATCATAGAACCGATATTCGGAAAGTCCATAGTGCCAGTGACGGATCGTTGTCTGGTACCACCCGCCGATTGCGCGGGGGTCCGTGGCGCTTCAGTCCTCCTTTTTCAGTACCCGCTTGCCCTGAGCGAGACTGGCGTCGAGATCTGTCTCGGGCACCTCCTTATGCACCAGATTCTGGTGGCAGTCGATGCAGGTCGCCTTGTTCGTGCGCATCTTGTCGTGCGCGGCCTTGGCGTCCGCGCCCGGTGGCTGCGGATCCCGGTGGCAGGAACGGCAGGTGACGCTGTCCCAGCGCTTGAGATTCATGCGGGCGTCATGGGCCATCCCGGCCCGCCGCGCGTTGAATTTCTTGATGTCGGAGTAGTCGTTCCTGAACTCGAGGACCAGTTCCCGCGCCCCGTCGATGACATGCGTCGCCACGGCGAGATGGAAATTCTCCAGCCCCTGGGGGATGTGGCAGTCCTTGCAACCCGGGTTTGCGCCCAGCGCACCATAGTGCGAGGACTTCTTCAGTTCCTTCGCCGGGTAGGACATCGAATGACAGCTCACGCAGAATTGCGTGGTGGACAGCGCCGCCTCGCCGCCGATCACTGCCGCGATCGCGAGCACCGCGCAGGCGGCGCCGGCGAGTAGCGCGCCGCCGCGTTCCCGGAGGTGGCGACGCATGCCGCCGGGCATCACTCCTCCTTGCCCTTGACCGCCGGTTTGGCCTTGGCCTGAAATTCGTCGCGGAAGGAGGGCACCGGTGCGCCGGTGAAGGTACCGTCGAGCTTGAAATGCTCGTGCATCGCCTTGTTGTTGCGCACGGCCTTGTCGAAATCGAACGCATACTTCTTGTCGACCTTGGGCGTGAACGGCGTATGCGGCTTCTTCGCGCCCTTCCAGGGGGAACCCTCGTAGTTCAGGTGGCAGGCGTTGCAGCGCTCGGAGAACTGGAACTCCTGGCCGGTGTCGACCAGTTGCTTGCGCGCGGCGGTCTGCTTCTTCTTTTCGAACGCCTGGCCGGCCTTGCGATGGATCAGCCGGTACTCGGAACCGGCGCCGTGGCAAGACTCACAACCGACGCCGGTCAGGTACTTGCTCGGCTCCTTGGGATCGTAGCCTCCTTCCTGGTCGAAGCCGGTCGAGTGGCAGCCGACGCAGTCCTTGTCCTGCCGGTAGTCCTTGGCGGGATCGAGCCTGGCCTTCTTCTTGGCCTCGACCTTGGCCTTGGGCGCCAGCGAATCGATCGCCTTGGCGTGGGCCGTCTTTTCCCAGGAGTCCAGTTGACTGCGATGGCAGGAACCGCACTTCTTGCGCCCCTCGTAGGACGGTTCGGCGGCGACCATGGAAACAAGGCCGGCGAACGTGAGAACGGCGATCCATCCATGGGCAATGCGCAGATTCATTTCGGAGTCTCCCGGCGACTTTCTGGTCGCAATCTATCGACTGTTCGGGCGAAGGGGTAGGGCCACCCGGGCACCGGATGCTGGTGCCACCAAGAACCCATCCAACGGACAGTTCAGCCGCCGGACGGCAGGGCAGAGGGAATCTTGTACACCCAGTAGCCGCCGTGCCGGAACACGAGTTGCAGGGCCTGCAGCTCGGCCGGTCTGGAGGTGGTCAGTGGCAGCATCTGCGCGAGAAGCGTCTTGCCGCTCTTCGCATCGGCCAGGAAGTAGACGCGCACCCGGCCGTCGGCGAGTTCGTGCAGCGCGTAAGCGGTGTAGTTGTGGTCGCGCATCCATCGCTTCACGAAGCCGATCGGCCCATGCATGTCGCCCTTCACCGGAAAGTCCTTGTAGGCGACGCCGAGACGCTCCGGGCGCATCAGCCCGAGCCTGTAGAGGTCCGAGACCTGGACCGCGACATAGGCTTCGCGTCCGCCCGCCAGTTCGCGCAGGACGGCCACGCCTGCCTCCGCCTCTCCGGTCAGCGCGTCGGCGAAGCGCTGCAGCTTGCGTTGTTCCTCGGCATTCGCCGATGCCTTCCAGAACTCGTTCTCGTATTTCCCGATCTGCCCGCTGCGCGCCCGCCAGGCCGCGGGCGCGATGAAGGGCTCGCCCAGATGCGAGGCAAATATGGTCTCGCGGCCGGAAAGAAGGCGGAGCTGGCGCGAGGTGTCCCACCAGGCGAGCATGACGGCCTCCTTGGGGGCATGCTTGGCGACCGCCTTCGCCAGGGTGGCCACCTCGGACGGGCTGCCATCCAGGAATGCCACCGGCTCGTCGCTGCGGTTCTCCCAGCCGAGCATGACCGGCACCGCGTCGCCCCGGCGTGCGACATGCGCCACGGCCACCGGTTGGTCCACTCCGTCGACGCGCACTTCGTACTTGCCGATCTTCAGGTCCGGCCAGGATTCCAGCCCCAGCTTGGCGAACTTGTCGGCCCCGCCTTCCTCCACAAGCTGATAGCGATAAGGGGGCGGGCCGGGTTTCCATGCCGAGTACCCGATCCAGCCGAGGAGCAGCAGCCCTCCCGTCACCAGGATGAGTCCCAGCAATGGGAGGAGCCACTTAGCGGGCCGCGCGAGCACTGCTTCCATCATCTCCGGCCCGCAGCGCGTCAGCGGTCACTCTTGCCGCGCCTGCGCCAGCCGGCCAGGGCTACGCCGCCGGCGAGCAGGAGAGCGCCACCGAGACCGCCGAGCGACGCGTGGTTGTTGTCGAGGTCGAGCAGGCTGGCGCGTTTGCCCTCCAGCTTCGCCACGCGATCCCTCAGCGCCGCCATGTCGCGCAGCTTGGTGTCCTCGCTCATGATCTTGGCGTAGGCCCGGTTGAGTGGTTCCCAGCCCTCGGTGTAGGTCCACCCGCCGGGATTGACGTGGGCCATGCCGACATGCAGCTTGGCCAGGTCATTCTCTCCCATCTCGATGGCCTCGAACTCGATCGACGACGGATTGTTCGCCTTGGTCCAGAAGAGCTGGAAGAACTGGGCGATCCCGTCCTTGTCGGGCGGCGGGGGTGCCGGCCGGTTGGTGGTCTGGCCGGGCAGCAGCTTGTCCGCGGCGAGTTTCGCCACGACCTTGTGCGCCTCCTGATACTTGGCGAGTCCGGCCAGCGTGCCCTTGTCCATCAGGTCCAGATAGGAACGGGCGAGACTTTCGCCGTGGCACTGGGTGCAGGTTTTCACCCAGGCTTCCAGACGCTTGCCGGACCACTCGCCGCCGATGTTCTCGGCGATGCCGGGCACCGAGGGATAGTTGGCCCAACGCACCTTGCGCACCATGTTGTGGCTGAACTTGCCCTGGTATTCCATGTGGCAGGTCTGGCAGGTCGGCGCCGTCTGGCCGCCCTTGGAGAAGGCGTCCTTCAACTGCACGTTCCAGTTCCACTTGGCTCCCATGATCTCCGCCACCTTGCCGTGCTTGGAGAGCGAGTAGGCTTCCCAGTTGTTGTGATCGACACCGTTGTGGCAGGTGGCGCAGGCCTGCGGCTGGCGCGCTTCGACCACCGAGAACTCGTGGCGGGTGTGGCAGGTGTCGCACTTGTTCTGGTTCTGGTGGCAAACGGTACAGCCCTCGGCGATCTCGCGCTGCGGCATGCCGGCCCAGATCGTCGTCTCGACGTTGGCCTTGAAATCCAGCGCATGCGACGGGCGACCCTTCGGCCATTGGTTCTTCGGCCAGGTGATGGTGTCGCGCTCGGACTCGCGCTCCGCGAACTCCTGCAGGTGGCAGGTGGCGCACACGTCTGCGGTGGGCATGCGCAGGTCGGCGCGGTGGTCGGCGTTCTTCTTGGTGTTGACGTCGACGTGGCAGTCGATGCAACCCACTTCCTTGAGTTGCTCGCCCGCACCCAGCTTGCCCAGCGTGCGCAGATGTTTCTCGACCTCCTCGAGCTTGGCCTTCTTGTAGTAGGCGGGATCCCTGGCGGTCAGTTTGCGAACCTTGTCCAGGTTGGCATGGGTGCTCTTCTTCCACGCGTTCACCCAGACCGGGGTCTCGTCCGTGTGGCACTTCACGCACTCCTTGCGCGAAGCGACGTCCTTGACCGACGATGGCGGCTTGTAGGATATGGCCGGGTACAGGTACTTGCCGAACGCGATCGGCTCCCAGTACTTGGCGTGGGAGCCGCGCCCGGCACCCTCGGCCGGATCCTTGTAGCGATTCACCAGCGCTTCATAAAGCTGCTTCGACGTCGCGGACTTGTCGAGCTTCAGCGCGTCGTAGGTCTCCTTCGGAATTTCGGCGCGCGCCGTTGCCGCGAACACCAGGCCGAATGCGAGCAATTGCAGCCACAGTCTAGCGACCATGAGGATCTCCTCCCTTGTAGTGCACGGAAAACCGGATTCCGTGCCAGCGCATCATCAGTCGCGCCATGCAGGGAGAAAAGGGCCGCCCCGGTCCCATGTGATGGTGCCAGTGGTGCCAGGCGAGGTGCGAACGGCGCAGCGCACTGGTGCCAGTCGGATTCGGGATACGGACGGCGCAGGATGCCGGGTTTCGTCGGAAGCCGTGGCCGCGGCCGGCCACCGCCCCGTTGCCGCGCGAAAGCGCCTCAGTGCGACGCCTGCGGCCCGGCCACCGGCAGGACGACCCGCATCGTGGTCCCGCGGCCGGGCGCGCTCTCGACCTCGATGCGCCCGCCATGGCGCGCGACGATGTTGTAGGACACCGACAGGCCGAGCCCGGTGCCCTTCCCGACCGGCTTGGTGGTGAAGAAGGGCTCGAACATGCGCCGCTGGACTTCGGGGCTGATACCCGGTCCGTCGTCGGTGAATTCCACCCACACCCAGCCGTTGCGGCAGCCGGTGCGCACGCGGATCGTGCCGCGGGTCGCGATCGCCTGCGCCGCATTGACCAGCAGGTTCATGAACACCTGGTTGATCTGGCCGGGCAGGCAGTGCACCAGCGGAAGCTCGCCGTATTCGCGGGTGACCTGCGCCTTGTACTTGAGTTCGTTCGAGGCCACGGCGAGCGTGCTGTCGAGCCCGGCGTGCAGGTCGGCGATCTGCCACTCGGTCTCGCCGACATGGGAGAAGTCGCGCAGGTCGTGGATGATCTTGCGCACGCGATCGAGGCCCGCGCGCGACTCCTCGATCAGCCCGAGGATGTCCTGCCGGATGTAGTCGAGATCGCTGCGTTTCCGGGCCTCGGCGAGCGCGGCGGCATGCTCGGGGGCGAGGCGGTGTTCGGCGGCCTCATATTCGGCGATCAGGGACAGCACTGCCTGCGCATAGGTTTTCAGCGTCCCGAGGTTCGAGCTCACGAAGCCGACCGGGTTGTTGATCTCGTGCGCGATGCCTGCTGCGAGCTGTCCGATCGAGGCCATCTTCTCCGATTGCAGGAGATGGCTCTGCGCGTCTTCCAGCCGGCGCTTCGCGGCATCGAGCTCGGCGGTGCGCCGCACGACCCGGTCCTCGAGCTCCGCGTTGACGCGGGCGAGCGCCTCGCGGGCTTCTGCCAGCTCCTGGTTGCGCTCGCGCAGGCGGGCGTTGTAGATGCCGAGCTCCGCGTGGAGGCGCTGCACGGTGCCGAGGAGGACTCCGGAACTGTCGGCCTCGAACTGCGCCTCGTCCGCGCAGGCCTGCTCCGGGGAGACGCCGCGGCCGATGGCCTCGACCTGGCGGGCCATCGACTTGTCGGTGCGCAGGATGTGGTCGATCAGCCAGTCCTTGAGGAAGGCGAGGGTGGGCCCGGCCGCCAGTGCGGGATCCTCGTCGAGCCAGCGCCCGAACAGCTCGAGGTGCCCGGCGAAGTCGCGATGCTCGCGCTTGTGGCCGAGGACGTGCCGGAGTGCACAGCCGGAGCGCTCCATCAGCGCTTCCTCGGTCGCGAAGTGTGTGCCGCAGAACGCACGCAGCTCTGCGACCAGCTCGCGGATGTCGTGCGTGCCGGCCTTGCCGTGCCGGGCGCGCGCGATGCGGCTGACGAACTCGATGATCCTGCGGTGCTCGCCATCGATGGCGTCGATGCCGGTCAGATAGCTCTCGCCCCAGACCAGGGCATCGTCGGCCGCGAGGGCGTGGCCGCAGGGCGGGTCGTCAGGCCGCATCGGCCGCGGCCTCCGCGGTTTCGGCCGCGCGCGCCGCGCGGGCGCTCTCGACGGTGACATGGACGGTGAGCGTGCAGCCCTCCGCACGCTCGAGCTGATGGAGCTGTTGGATCACGGCCTCGGTGACCGCGAAACCGTGTGCCAGCAGGAGGTAGCCGTCGCGGTGGTGCAGGTCGCGGGCGAGGATCATCCCCGGCCTGAGATCCGGCACGCGGAAGGGAACGTCGAGTGCCGCCTTTTTCGCGCTCGCCGACTTGAGCTGCACATCGAGGAAGCAGTCGACGATGGCCGGATCGTAGCGCTTGCCCCGGTTTGCCATGAGGAAGGCGCGCGCCTCGCCGACGTTGAGGCGGCGGCCGACCAGGGTTCCGGCCTGCAGGGCGTCGTAGTCGTTGACGGTGGCGAGCACGCGTGCGGCGAGCGGAATCGCCAGCCCGCTCAGCCCGTCCGGGAAGCCGCTGCCGTCGTAGAGCTCGTGATGGTGGCGGATGAGTTCCGCCGCGCCCTTGAGCTGCTCGATCTCCATCAGCGCATGCTGCCCCTTGGCCGGGTGCCGGGCCACCGCGGCGCGCTCGTCGGCGTCGAGCCGGGTGAAGGGTTTCTCGAGCAGCGCATCCGACAGCGCGACCTTGCCGATGTCATGGAGCAGGGCGGCGCAGACCAGCTCCTGGAGTTGCGGGGGCGAGAATCCCAGCCGTTGCCCGACCGCGCGCGCGAGCTCCGCCACGCGGCGCGAATGCCCGGCCATGCTCGGGGCGCGCATCTCGATCAGCCCGGAGAAGATGCGGATCGAGGCGAGGAAGTTGGTGCGGACCTCCCGGTGCGAGGCGTCGAGCATCGCCACCACCTGTTCGAGCTCGGCGGTGCGCTCGGCGACCCTGGCCTCGAGCCGTTCGTTCATCAGCCTGAGCTCTTCGTTGTGCCGCTGCGCGAGAGCCGTGAGCCGCTCGTTCTCCCTGCGCAGCCGGGCGCGCTCCAGCGCTTCGGCCACCAGCGCGCGCAGCTCGTCGTCGTTCCACGGCTTGGTGATGAAGCGCGCGACCCCGCCGCGGTTGATCGCGGCGACGGTGGATTCGACATCGGCATATCCGGTCAGCAGCATGCGCTGCATCCCCGGCCACCGGGAGCGCACATGTTCGAGCAGTCCGGCTCCGTCCATGCCGGGCATGCGCATGTCGGAGATCACCAGGTCGGCCGCCTCACGCTCGAGCGTCGCGATCGCCTCGGCGCCGCCGCTCGCGGTGAGCACCCGGTAGCCCTGCTGGTGGAAGACGCGCCCGAGCGCGGCGAGCACGCCGGGCTCGTCGTCCACGACGAGCAGCGTCGCCGGTTCGTGGCAGGGCGGGGCGGGCGCAGCGGCTGTGATCGGTTCCATCGCAACCGCGATAACGGCGGCCGCTGGCGGTGCTTGAACGGCGGCGCGCGGACACGGTGCAGGATCCCGCGCCGGGAGCCGGGATGCGGAGGAACGGGTCGGGGGGGCGATCCAGAGCAGCCCCGCTCGTGTCATCCTGCGTCACAGCCGCGCGCGACCTAGGGGAAACCCTCAATGCCGCGCGGCGGGCGTCCGGGCAGAATGCGCTTGGCCGCTCCGGGCGAAACGGAGAGGTCGAACAGTTTGAACTATCGTCATTATGCGGGTCAAAAAAAAGAGGTTGCGATGGTGACCGCGCGTGTCTTACACCTGAATCCGGGTCCGGAGAGCCGGGAGCGGGTGGGGCGCGTGCTCTCGGGAAAGAGTGCCTGCGGCTGGTCGTTCGAACTGGTTTACGTCGAAGACCACCAGGGTCTCGGCCGTGCGCTGGAGGGCTGTGGCTTCGATTGCGTGGTGTTGGGCCACGGTGCCGCGGGATCGCCGGCGGTGGATGCGCTCGATGCGGTGCGCGCCAAGTGCCCTGGCGCCTGCATCGTGCTGCTGGTACGGCCGGGCGAGGAGCACTCCGGTCTGGCGGCGGTACGCCGCGGCGCCGAGGATTTCGTGCTCGACCATTCCGATTACATCGGGCGGCTGCCCGGTGCGATCTCGGCTGCGATCACGCGGGCCCGCGCGCGCGGCGGGCGCGGCGAGGACGGCGACCATGGCGCGGCGGCGCGCATGCGCCGGGACATCGACGGCCTGGGACGCGCCCGCGTGGATCTGGAGCGCGCGAAGGCCGATTTCGCCGCGCTCACCGAACGGCTGCTCTACGTCCAGGAGGAGGAGCGCGCGCAGATCTCGCGCGAGCTGCACGACGAGATTGGCCAGTCGCTGGGCGCGGTCGAGATCCTGCTGGCTTCGGCGCGCTCGCAGTTGGCCGAGGCGCGCATCCAGCCGGCCGACAGGCGGATCGAGGAGGCGCGCGGGATCAATGCGCGGCTGCTCGCTCAGGTGCGCGACATCGCGCAGGGTCTGCGCCCGGCGCAGCTCGACGCACTGGGTCTCGTGCCGGCCGTGCGCGAGCACGCCGCAACCCATCTGGGGCGCGCCGGGATCGCGCTGTCGCTGACAGGGAACGTGGAGGGCAGGCGGTTGCCCGCGCCGGTCGAACTCGCCGCCTTCCGCATCGTCCAGGAAGCCGTCGCGAACGTCATGCGTCACGCGGGGGCTTCGCGCGTGGAGATCGGACTGGAGATCGGTGCGGACGCGCTCGCCGTGACGGTACGCGACGACGGTTGCGGTTTCGATCCGGGTGTGCCTGCCGGCGAGCAGGCGCGCCGCGGGCTTGGGCTGATCGGGATGCGCGAGCGCGCCGCGGCGCTTGGCGGCAGCCTCACCGTCCTCGGCGAGCCCGGCGGCGGCACCACGGTCCGGGCGCGCATCCCGGTGAAGGAGGGCGGCGCATGATCCGCGTGCTCGTCGTCGACAACCACGCGCTGATGTGCGCCGGCCTGCGCCTGCTGGTTCGCGAGATGGACGGCATCGAGGTCGTGGGCGAGGCCGGCGACGGCCGTGCGGCGATCGATGCCGTGCGCCGGCTGCATCCGGAGGTCGCGCTCATC
Source organism: Betaproteobacteria bacterium CG2_30_68_42 (assembly GCA_001872285.1). GTDB lineage: Bacteria > Pseudomonadota > Gammaproteobacteria > Burkholderiales > Rhodocyclaceae > CG2-30-68-42. The sequence goes on along the minus strand of MNXU01000036.1, from coordinate 20,402 downwards.
GACCTCATCCTGCCGCGCATGAACGGCCTCGAGGCGATACGCCGCATCCACGCGCTCGACCCGGCGGTGCGGATCGTCGCGCTGTCGATGCATTCCGGAACCGAGTACGTCGGCGCGGCCCTGCGTGCCGGCGCCTGCGGCTACCTTGTCAAGGACGCCGCGCCGCAGGAACTGGAGAATGCCATCCGCGAGGCGGCGGCGGGCGGCAGCTATCTCGCTCCTCGGATCTCGCGCGAGGCGGTCGAGGCGGTGCTCGATCGGCTCGCGGAAAGCGGCGCCGCGCCGGATATCCTGACCCCGCGCCAGCGCGAGGTCCTCCAGGCCATCGCCGAGGGCGAGAGTACCAAGCAGATCGCGTTCCGGCTCGGGCTGAGTCCCAAGACGGTCGAGACCCATCGCGCGATGCTGATGAGCCGGCTGGGCATCCGCGAGGTCGCCGGCCTGGTGCGCTGGGCGATCCGCAACGGAGTGATCTCCACCGCGTCGTAGGTGAGCCGGACCGGCCAGCCTCAGGGAAATCCCGATGCGCCGGGCGCCGCGGCGGCCGTTGATTGCAGCCATTGCAGTCGCAAACGCCCTGCCTCCAGGGGCAGCGAATGGATCCTGTAACGAGCCGGAACGGTGGCGCGATGAAGGCCTTGCGTCCCGCGGATGTCGGGCCGGCGCACGCCGCGGACGATTTCCTGCCGCGCGCGATGCGCTTCGCGCGGCGCGCCCGATCGGCCGCGAAGGCCGGCAGCCCGGATGATGCGGCGCTGCGGCTGTACCAGTGCGCCCTCGAACACATCCCCAGCGGGGTGATGATCACCGACGCCCGCGCCGCGGACCACCCCATCGCCTACGTCAATCGCGGCTTCGAGTCGCTGACCGGTTATGCCCGCGAGGAAGCGCTCGGGCGCAACGGCCGCTTCCTGCTCGGCGGGCTGCTCGGCCAGTCCGGGCTCGACCCGATCCGCCGCGCGCTGCGCGAGGCCACCGGGGGCCGCGCGGTGATCCGCGTGATCTGCAAGGACGGCGGCGTGCGCTGGACCCGGCTCGCGGTCGCGCCGGTGCGCGACGAGGCCGGCATCCTCACCCATTTCGTCAGCATCTTCGAGGACATCGACGAGCGGGTGCGCATGCAGGGAGAACTCGCGCGCCGCGCGAACCACGACAGCGTGACCGGGCTCGCCAACGGGCGCCTGCTGCTCGACCGGATCGCTCAGGCGATGGCGGGCGCGAATCGCGCATCGCGCAAGATGGCCGTGCTCAGCATGGATCTGGACCGCTACAAGCGCATCAACGACCGCTACGGGCACGCGCGCGGCGATGCCCTGCTGCAGGTCGCGGCGAAGCGGCTCGCCGGCGCGGTGCGTGGGGTCGACACGGTCGCACGTCCGGGCGGGGACGAGTTCGTCGTCGTGCTTGCGGAGATCGGCGATTCGGGCGATGCGCAGGAGATGGCACGCAGGCTCCAGGCCGCGCTCGGCGAGCCGACAGGCGTCGGCGAATCGTGTGTCACGCTGACCGCGACCGCCGGGGTGGCCGTATACCCCGGCGATGGCGACAGCGCCGAAGCCCTGCTCACGCATGCCGGCTTCGCGATGGACCAGGCCAAGCGCGCAGGGCGCGGCGGCTGCCTGCGCTACCACGAGGCGATGAGCCGCCCGGACGCGCTCGCCAAGGGGCTCGATCTCGAGCAGGAATTGCGGCGCGCGATCGCCGGCGGCGAGCTGGTGCTGCACTACCAGCCGCAAGTGAGCCTGCGCAGCCACCGCGTGATCGGCTTCGAGGCCCTGGTGCGCTGGATGCACCCCACGAAAGGCCTGATCCCTCCGGGCGACTTCATTCCGCTCGCGGAGGAGAGCGGCCTGATCGTGCAGTTGGGGGAGTGGGCGATGGAGCGTGCCTGCCGCCAGGCGGCGGCCTGGGCGGGGGCGGGCCTGGAGCCGGGTGTGATGGCTGTCAACGTGTCCGCGGCCCAGATTCGCAGCGGCACGCTGGTGGCGACGGTGCGCAGAATCCTGGAGCGGACAGCACTGCCGCCCGGATCGCTGGAGATCGAGGTGACGGAATCGATGCTGATCGAAAACATCGAGATCGCGGCCGCGGCCCTCGACGAGCTGCGGGCGATCGGCGTGAAGATCGCGATGGACGATTTCGGCACCGGCTACTCCAGCCTGGGCTATCTCAGGAGGCTGCCGGTCGGCAGGCTCAAGATCGACCGCTCCTTCATCCGCAACCTGACCACCGATCCCGGCGAGGCCAGCATCGCGCTGGCGGTGATCGCGATGGCCCACAGCCTGAACATCGAAGTGCTCGCGGAGGGCGCCGAGAGCGAAGGGCAGGTGCGCACCCTGCGCGCCCACGGCTGCGATGCGGTCCAGGGCTATTTCTACAGCCGGCCGCTGCCGGCCGAGGAGTGCGAGCGCGGGCTCCGCGGGGACCGCTGGCAGAATGCGGAAGATGACGCGCGCAGCGATAGCGAGCCCGCGGTGCTGGTGGTCGATGACGAGCCGGGGGTGTGCAACGCCCTGCGGCGCGCCCTGCACGGGAGCGGCTGCCGCGTGCTTTCGGCGAGCGGCGCGCGCGAGGGCCTCGAACTGCTGGCGCTCCACGAGATCGCGGTGGTCGTCTCGGACCAGTGCATGCCCGAAATGAGCGGCACCGAATTCCTGGGGCGGGTCAAGGATCTTCATCCTGATGTCGTGCGGATCATGCTTTCGGGATACACGGAACTGGATGCGGTAACCGGCGCGATCAACCGCGGCGCGGTCAGCAAGTTCTTCACCAAGCCCTGGGACGACGACGATCTCTCCCGGACCATCCTCGGCGCACTGCGCGACTGGCAACAGCGGCAACAGCGGGGTCAGGTCTTGACATCACGGTTGTGATCGCGATGGGGCTCGTCGCCCGGGGCGGAGGACGAGCCGGGGCAGACCGCGCCCAGCAGCGGCCGCCGGTGTCGGGCTTGCGCGCGGCGTCACGGCGGTCGGTGATCACGCATTGCGCACGCGCGGTCGCCGGGGACGGACCCGGGAACCGTGATGTCAAGACCTGACCCCAGCATTGCCAGCATTGACCTTGACCCCACCATCGCGCGGCGAGGCCGTATGATCGCGCGGATGCCCGAGATCGTCCGCGCCCTGCGGCACCGCAACTACCGCCTGTACTTCGCCGGGCAGATGTTCTCGCTCGTCGGCACCTGGATGCAGCAGATCGCCATGGGCTGGCTCACCTGGCGGCTCACCGGCTCGACCCTGCTGCTCGGGGTGGTGAGCTTCGCCGGGCAGATCCCCATCCTGCTGCTCGCTCCTCTGGGCGGGCTGTGGTCGGACCGCGCCGACCGGCGCCGCCTGCTGATCGGAACCCAGGCGTGCGCCCTCGCGCAGGCCGTGGCGCTGGCGGGCCTGACGGTCACCGGTGCGGTCCAGCCGTGGCATCTGGTCACGGCCGCGCTCGTGCTCGGCTGCATCAACGCGGTGGACGTTCCTGCGCGCCAGTCGTTCTTCGTCCAGCTCGTCGAGCGTCGCGAAGACCTGCCCAACGCGATCGCGCTCAATTCCTTCGCGATGAACGGCGCACGGCTGGTCGGTCCGGCGGCCGCCGGGCTGATCGTGGCCGCGGTGGGCGAGGCGGTGTGCTTCGCCCTCAACGCGGCTTCGTATCTGGCGGTGCTGCTCGCACTGGCCGCGATCCGCACCCGGAGCGCGAAGCGCGCCGCGAGCGGCCTGCGCCGCGCGCTCGCCGACGGCTTCCGCTATGCGTTCGGGACGCCCGCAGTGCGCGGCCTGCTCGGCCTGATCGCCGCCGTCAGCTTTGCCGCCACGCCCTATGCGGTGCTGATGCCGGCGTTCGCGCGCGACGTGTTCGCGGGCGGCGCCGCCACCTTCGGCCTGCTCATGACCTGCGCCGGCGGCGGTGCGGTCGTGGGGACCGTGGTGCTGGCGGCGAGGCGCTCTGCGCGCGGGCTCGACCGGACGATCGCCGCCGCGCCCTTCGTCGTGGGCACCGGGGTGCTCGCCTTCGCCGCCAGCGGCCGCCTCTGGCTGGCGGTGCCCTCGCTGATGGCGGTCGGCTTCGGCATCATCAGCGCGGTGGCCGGCGGCAACACCGCGCTCCAGACCCTGGTGCGCGACGAGCTGCGCGGGCGGGTGATGTCGATCTTCACCATGTCGTTTCTCGGCATCGCGCCGCTCGGCGCGCTCGCTGCGGGGGCAGCCGCGGAGCACCTGGGCGTGCGCGCGACGCTCGCCCTCGGAGCGCTCGCCACGATCGCGGCAGGCATCGCGTTCCTGCGCGTACGCGCGCGGCTCGCGCAGGCCCTCGATCAGGCGGCGAGCGCCGCGACCGGAACCTGAGCGCCGGCAACGGCGGGCCTCAGCCGCCCTTCGCCGTGCGGCTCGCGCGCAATCCGGGCGTGAGATGGGGCGCGATGGCCTGGAGCACCTGGACGAAGACCTGCGGGTTGCCGGCGACGATGTTGCCGCTGTCGAGGAATCCGGGCTCGCCTTCGAGGTCGCCGACCAGGCCGCCGGCTTCGGTGATGAGGAGCGAGCCCGCGGCCATGTCCCAGGGCGCGAGCCCGATCTCCCAGAAGCCGTCGATGCGCCCCGCCGCCAGCCAGGCGAGGTCGAGCGCGGCCGAGCCAGGGCGGCGCACGCCGGAGGCCTTGACCATGAACTCGCGGAACATGGCGAGATAGGCCTCCGCATGCTCGAACACGCGGAATGGAAAGCCGGTGCCGATCAGCGCGTCGGCGAGCCTGGGGCGGCGCGAGACCCGGATCCTGCGGTCGTTGAGGTAGGCGCCTGCGCCGCGCGAGGCCGTGAAGAGTTCGTTGCGGTTCGGATCGAAGATCACGGCTTCGGTGATCACGCCCTTGTGCGCGAGAGCGATCGAAATGGCATATTGGGGCAAGCCGTGGATGAAGTTCGTGGTGCCGTCCAGCGGATCGATGATCCACTGGAAGTCCGACCGGCCGGCAGCACCGGATTCCTCTGCTAGAATCGCGTGGTCGGGATAGGCGTCGTGCAGGATCCCGATGATCGCCTCCTCGGCCGCCTTGTCCACCTCCGTCACGAAGTCGTTGTGCTGTTTCGTGCTGACCTTGACGCGGTCCAGGTCCAGCGAGGCGCGGTTGATGATCTTCGCCGCGCGGCGCGCGGCCTTGACGGCGAAATTGAGGGCGGGATGCATGGTGCGCTCGGATGGGAAAGGGCGATTGTAGTCTGCGGGGCGTCGAGGCGCTCGGGCGCATCCGCTTCGTTCTGTGCGAGAGCGTCCATCCGGGCAACATCGGCGCGGCCGCACGCGCGATGAAGGCGATGGGGCTCGCGCATCTGAGGCTGGTGAACCCCGGCGCTTTTCCTCATCCCGATGCGGGAGCGCGCGCACGCGGGGCGGTTGACCTGCTCGATGCCGCCACGGTCTGCGGCAGCCTCGCCGAGGCGCTCGCGGGCACGGTCTCTGCCGCTGCGCTCACCGCACGCCGGCGCGACCTCGCTGTGCGCGCTCGGCGGCCGCGGGAAGCGGCGGCCGAGCTCCTCGACGCCGCCCGCGGCGGTGACGTCGCGGTGGTGCTGGGCAACGAGACCTGCGGGCTCACGAACGCGGACCTCGCGCTGTGCCGGTTCCCGGTGACCATCCCGGCGGATCCCGGTTTCTCGTCGCTCAACGTCGCGGCCGCCGCCCAGATCATGGCCTACGAGCTGCGCCTGGCGGCGCTCGGTGCACAGGTGGCGCCGGCGGGCGCCGCGGCCCCGGCGAGCTTCGAGGAGGTCGAGGGGCTGCTCGCCGCACTCGAGGAATCGATGATCGCCACCGGCTTCCTCGATCCGCGCAATCCGCGCAGGATGATGCTGCGCCTGCGCCGCCTGTTCGCCCGCGCCGGGCTCGAACGCGAGGAAGTCAACATCCTGCGCGGCATCATCAGAATGCGGGGTCAGGTCTAGCAATGTAGCATCCGGCGCTGCGCTCACGGGCCGCGGCCGTTCGCCCGAAGCCTGGCCGGAGCGGGTCAAAGTTGACCGCAACACTGGGACTTTGTAGCATCCCCCGACTTGACAATGGAATCCGGATCCGACCATGTTCGACCGACTGCGCGAAGACATCAGTTGCGTCTTCCAGCGTGATCCGGCCGCGCGCACCCGGTGGGAGGTGCTGACCTGCTACCCCGGCTTGCACGCGCTCCAGCTTCATCGCCTCTCCCACTGCCTGTGGGTGAAGGGCTTCAAGTGGCTCGCGCGCTTCGCTTCGCACTTCGGGCGCTGGCTGACCGGCATCGAGATCCATCCCGGCGCGCAGATTGGCCGCCGCGTGTTCATCGACCACGGCATGGGCGTGGTGATCGGCGAGACGGCGGTGGTGGGCGACGACTGCACCCTGTATCACGGCGTCACGCTGGGCGGTACCTCGTGGAACCGCGGCAAGCGCCACCCGAGCCTCGCGCGCGGCGTGGTGATCGGCGCCGGGGCCAAGGTGCTCGGGCCGATCACGGTGGGCGAAGGTGCCAAGATCGGCTCGAACGCGGTGGTGGTGCGCGACGTTCCCGCGGGCGGCACCGCGGTGGGCATCCCGGCGCGCATCATCGACGCCGGCGCGGCGCAGCGCCGCGAAGAGAAGGCCGAGCAGCTCGGCTTCTCGGCCTACGCCATCGTGCGCGGTGTGGACGATCCGGTCGCGGAAGCGATCCACGGACTGCTCGACCACGCGGTCGAGACCGACCGCCGGCTGCAAATCGTCCTCAAGCTGCTGGAGCGCGGCGGCGTATCGGTTTCCGACGAGCTGGCCACCGCGGACAAGTTCGATCCGGATTACCTGGGAAAAATAGTTGACTGAAACGGTCGGGATTCGTATACTCGGCCGCGTGGTTCAGGGACTACGACTACGCGCCGCGCGGCGCGTCATGCGGGGGTGAAAACATGCGATTGACGACCAAGGGAAGGTTTGCGGTGACGGCGATGATCGATCTGGCGCTGCGCCAGCACGAGGGGCCGGTCACGCTTTCGGGGATCAGCGAGCGCAACGGCATCTCCCTGTCCTATCTGGAACAGCTCTTCGGCAAGCTGCGCCGCCACCGGCTGGTGAACAGCGTGCGCGGCCCCGGCGGCGGCTACACCCTCGCGCGGCCGACCGAGAGCATCTCGGTGGCCGATGTGATCACTGCCGTCGACGAGCCGCTGGATGCGACCCAGTGCGGGGGCAAGAAGAACTGCCAGGACGATCACCGCTGCATGACTCACGACCTGTGGGAAAATCTCAACCGCCACATGTTCGCGTATCTCGACTCGGTCAATCTGGCCCAGCTCACCAAGGCGGGCGGGCGCCGCCTGCACGCGGTCGCGATGCAGGATCGGCGCGCGAAGTCCCGCACGCGCCGCACCGCCTCGACGGCGCAGCCGGTGCCGGTCTGAGGGCGCGCCACGGCCATGTTCGCTCCTACCTATCTCGACCACAACGCCACCGCCCCGCTGGACGCTAGGGTGCTGGAGGCGATGCTGCCGTACCTGCGCAGCCGCTTCGGCAACCCGTCCAGCCGGCACGAGTACGGCCGCCATGCGCGCAGGGCGATTGACGCGGCGCGCAGCCAGGTGGCGGCGGTGGTGGGGGCGCATCCGACCGAGGTCGTGTTTACCGGTGGCGGATCGGAAGCGAACAACCTGTTCCTGAAGGGTGCGGCAGCCTGCCTGCGCCCCGGCGTGGTGGCGATCTCCGCGATCGAACACCCGAGCGTGCGCGAGCCCGCGCGCCAGCTCGCCGCCCGGGGCTGGCGGCTGCGCGAGATCGGCGTCGATCCCCTCGGACGCGTCGACGCGGACGCCTTCGAACAGGCGCTGGCCGGCGCCCGCCTGGTTTCGGTGATGCTCGCCAACAACGAGACCGGCGTCATTCAACACACTGGCGCACTCGCCGAACGTGCGCGCGCGTTGCGGGTGCCGCTGCACAGCGACGCGGTGCAGGCGCTGGGCCGCATCCCGGTCGACTTCCGCGCGCTCGGCGTGAGTGCGCTCAGCCTGTCCTCGCACAAGATCGGCGGCCCGCAGGGCGCCGGCGCACTGGTGCTGGACAAGCGCATCGAGCTCGCGCCGCTGATCGCGGGCGGCGGCCAGGAGCGCGGGCTGCGTTCGGGCACGGAGAACGTCGCGGCCCTCGTCGGCTTTGGCCTGGCCTGCGAGCTTGCGGTCGATGCGCTCGCGCAGGAGGCGCCGCGCCTGCGGGAGCTGCGCGAACGGATCGAGCGCGGGCTCGCGAGCCTGGGCGCGCGGGTGTTCGGGGCCGGCGCCGAGCGGCTCCCCAACACGGTGTTCTTCGCGCTGCCGGGAATCGACGGCGAGACGCTGGTCGCGCAACTGGACCGCGCGGGCTTCGCCTGCGCCAGCGGCTCGGCCTGTTCGAGCGCCTCGCCCGAGCCCTCGCACGCGCTGCTCGCGATGGGGGTGGCGGCGGATGTGGCGCGCGGGGCGCTGCGCGTGAGCCTGGGACGCGGCAACGACGCGCGGGACGTCGAGCGTTTCCTCGCGGCGCTCGCCGATACGGCCGCGCGACTGAAAGGAATGCTCGCGGTCTCCGCCTGAGGAACGCGATTCTCGATCAATCCCCGACGCACATGGAGAGCAAGACGATGCCGAAGCTGCCGATCTACCTGGATTACTCCGCGACCACCCCGGTCGATCCGCGCGTGGCGGACAAGATGATTCCCTACCTCACGGAGAAATTCGGCAATCCGGCGAGCCGCTCCCACCCGTTCGGCTGGGAGGCGGAAAAGGCGGTGGAGGAGGCGCGCGGCGAGGTCGCGCGGCTCGTGAATGCCGATCCGCGCGAGATCATCTGGACCTCCGGGGCGACCGAGTCGGACAACCTCGCGCTCAAGGGCGCGGCGCACTTCCTCAGCGGCAAGGGCAGGCACCTGATCACGGTCAAGACCGAGCACAAGGCGGTGCTGGACACCTGCCGCGAGCTGGAACGCCAGGGCTTCCAGGTCACCTATCTCGATGTCATGGAGAACGGGCTGATCGACCTCGGTCGCTTCGAGCAGGCGCTGCGCCCCGACACCACGGTGGTTTCGGTGATGATGGTGAACAACGAGATCGGCGTGATCCAGCCGATCGCCGAGATCGGCGAGATCTGCCGCAGCCGCGGCATCGTCTTCCATGTCGACGCGGCGCAGGCGACCGGCAAGACGCCGATCGACCTGCAGGAACTGAAGGTCGACCTGATGGCGTTCTCGGCGCACAAGACCTGCGGGCCTAAGGGCATCGGCGCGCTCTACGTGCGGCGCAAGCCGCGCTGCCGCATCGAGCCCCAGATGCACGGCGGCGGGCACGAGCGCGGGCTGCGTTCGGGCACCCTGCCCACCCACCAGATCGTCGGCATGGGAGAAGCCTTCCGCATCGCGCGCGAGGAGATGGCGAGCGAGAACGAGCACATTCGCAGGCTTCGCGACAGGCTGCTGCACGGGCTGTCCGACATCGAGGCGGTGGAGGTCAATGGCGACATGGAGCGGCGCGTGCCGCACAACCTCAACCTGAGCTTCGCCTATGTCGAGGGCGAGTCGCTGATCATGGCGATCAAGGACGTTGCGGTCTCGAGCGGCTCGGCCTGCACTTCGGCGAGCCTGGAGCCGTCCTACGTGCTGCGCGCGCTGGGGCGCTCGGACGAGCTGGCGCACAGCTCGATCCGGTTCACGATCGGGCGCTTCACCACCGAGGAGGAAATCGATTACACGGTCGATCTGCTGCACCGTCGGATCGACAAGCTGCGCGAGCTTTCGCCGCTGTGGGAGATGGTGAAAGAGGGCGTGGACCTGAATACGGTGCAATGGGCGGCGCACTGAAGAACCCGAAACCCGAAACCCGAAACCTGAAACCTGAAACCTGAAACCCGGGAGTCACCATGGCATACAGCGACAAGGTACTGGAACACTACGAGCATCCGCGCAACGTCGGTTCGTTCGAGAAGTCCGACGCGCAGGTCGGAACCGGGATGGTCGGGGCCCCGGCGTGCGGCGACGTGATGAAGTTGCAGATCCGCGTGGGCAGGGACGGGCTGATCGAGGATGCGCGCTTCAAGACCTACGGCTGCGGTTCCGCGATCGCCTCGTCCTCGCTCGTGACCGAGTGGGTCAAGGGCAAGACGCTCGACGAGGCGCTCACCATCCGCAACACGCAGATCGCGGAGGAACTCGCGCTGCCGCCGGTGAAGATCCACTGCTCGATCCTGGCCGAGGACGCGGTCAAGGCGGCGGTGGCCGACTACAAGCACAAGCACGGCATGATGCGGGAAGCCGCCGAAGAGGCGGAAGGCTGAAGGCGGAAGGGAAGAAGATGGCGATCACATTGACCGAGAGGGCCGCGAAGCATGTGGCGGGATTCATCGCCAGGCGCGGCAAGGGCGCCGGGGTGAGGCTCGGGGTGCGCAGTTCGGGTTGCTCCGGGATGGCCTACAAGCTCGAGTTCGTCGATGAGCTGTATCCGGAGGACATCAGCTTCGAGAGCCACGGGGTGACGGTCATCACCGATCCGAAGAGTCTCGCCTACCTCGACGGCACCGAACTCGACTACGTTCGCGAGGGGCTCAACGAGGGCTTCCGTTTCAACAACCCCAACGTCAAGGACCAGTGCGGCTGCGGCGAGAGCTTCAACGTGTAGGCGGGAGACAGGGGACAGAGCTTGGTCGGATTGCGCTTCTGCCGGGCGATTCTCGCGGAACGGAAAACCTGGGAGACCGGGAACCGGGCGCGGAGGGCGAGTGAATCGCGGTATGGACTCAGGTTCGCACCCGGCCCCGAAAACCGGCTTTTTTCCCCTGTCCCCTGAAATGGAATTCGGCAAGGATTATTTCGCGTTGTTCGGGCTCGCGCCGCGCTTCCGCATCGACGAGGCGGCGCTCGAGCGTGCCTTCCGCGCGCTCCAGGCCGAGGTCCATCCGGACCGCTACGCCCACCGGCCACAGACCGAGCAGCGCCTTTCGATGCAATGGGCGACCCGCGTCAACGAGGCCTACCGCACGCTGCGCGCGCCGCTCGCGCGCGCCCGCTATCTGCTCGGCCTGCGCGGGATCGACATCGATCATCCGGCCGCGGCCGCGGTTTCCGCAGACTTCCTGGCGGAGCAGATGGAGTGGCGCGAGGCGCTCGCGGAGGCCCGCGGCGAGTCGGACCTCGCGGCGCTGGACGCGCTGCGCGAGCGTCTGGACGGCGAGGCGCGCACGCTCACCGGGGAACTGGCGCGCGCGCTGGACGAAGCCGAAGACTGGAATGCCGCGGCGGACGCCGCACGGCGGTTGATGTTCATCGAGAAGCTGGAACACGACGTCGGCGAGGCGGCGGCGGTGCTGGAGAGCTGATGGCGCTGCTGCAGATTTCCGAACCCGGCCTGTCGAGGCCGCCGCACGACCACCGGCTCGCGGTCGGGATCGATCTGGGTACGACCAACTCGCTGGTCGCCACGGTGCGAAACGGCGTCCCGGTCGTGCTCAGCGACGAGCGCGGGCGCGCGCTGCTGCCCTCGATCGTGAATTACCGGGCCGATGGCGAGGTGGCCGTGGGCCACGTCGCCGCGCCCGCACGCGCCACCGATCCGCGCAACACCATCGTCTCGGTCAAGCGTTTCATGGGCCGCGGACTGAAGGACGTCGCCCACGTCGAGACCATGCCCTACGATTTCGTCGATGCTCCCGGCATGGTACGGCTGCGCACCGCGGCGGGCGTGAAGAGCCCGGTCGAGGTTTCGGCCGAGATCCTGCGGGTATTGCGCGCACGTGCCGAGGCGAGTCTCGGCGGGGATCTCGCAGGGGCGGTGATCACCGTGCCCGCCTACTTCGACGATGCGCAGCGCCAGGCGACCAAGGACGCGGGGCGGCTGGCCGGACTGAACGTGCTGCGGCTGCTCAACGAGCCGACCGCGGCGGCGGTCGCCTACGGCCTGGACAACGCCGCCGAGGGCGTCTACGCGATCTACGATCTGGGCGGCGGCACCTTCGACATCTCGATCCTGCGCCTGTCGCGCGGCGTGTTCGAGGTGCTCGCCACGAGCGGTGATGCCTCGCTCGGGGGCGACGACTTCGACCAGAGGCTGTACTGCTGGATTCTCGACCACGCGGCGACGGCCCCGCTCGATGCCGGAGATTCGAGCCGGCTGCTGATCAAGGCGCGCGAGGCCAAGGAGGATCTCACGCAGCACGAGGAGACCGCGGTGGTGGCGCGGCTCGCGAGCGGCGGGACGATCAACCTGATGCTCGCGCGCGAAGAGTTCGCGCAGATGACCGCGCACCTGATCGCGAAGACGCTCGCGCCCTGCCGCAAGGCGCTGCGCGATGCGCATCTGCGCGTCGAGGACATCAAGGGCGTCGTCATGGTGGGGGGCGCGACGCGCATGCCGCATGTCCAGCAGGCGGTCGCGGAGTTCTTCCGGCAGGAGCCGCTCAACAATCTCGATCCCGACAAGGTGGTCGCGCTGGGCGCGGCGATCCAGGCCGACGTGCTGGTCGGCAACCGCAGGGCGGAGGACGACTGGCTGCTGCTCGACGTCATCCCGCTGTCGCTCGGTCTCGAGACGATGGGCGGGCTGACCGAGAAGGTCATTCCGCGAAACTCCACGATTCCGGTCGCGCGTGCCCAGGAATTCACCACCTTCAAGGACGGGCAGAGCGCGATGAGTTTCCATGTCGTCCAGGGCGAACGCGAACTGGTGAGCGACTGCCGCTCGCTCGCGCGCTTCGAACTGCGCGGCATCCCGCCGATGGCCGCAGGTGCGGCGCGCATCCGCGTGACCTTCCAGGTCGATGCCGACGGCCTGCTGGCGGTGTCCGCGCGCGAGATGTCGACCGGCATCGAGGCGTCCGTGATCGTCAAGCCCTCCTACGGCCTGAGCGACGAGGAGATCGCAGGCATGCTGCGCGAATCGTTCGAACACGCCGGGGAGGACATGCACCGGCGCGCGTTGCGCGAGCAGCAGGTCGAGGCGGCGCGCGTGCTCGATGCGACCGAGAGCGCGCTGCGCGAAGACGGCGCAATGCTGGGCGAGGCCGAGCGCGCGCGCATCGAGGCAGGCGTCGCGAGCCTGCGCGAGCTCTCGCGCGGCGAGGATCACCGCGCGATCAAGGACGGCATCGAGGCTTTGGGCGCGGCGACCGCCGCCTTCGCGCAGGAGCGCATGAACCGCAGCATCCGCTCCGCGCTGGCCGGCCACCGGCTCGACGAGATCGAACTGTGACCCGCATCGTCGTGCTCCCCCACGAGGAACTGTGCCCGGAAGGCGCGCTGATCGAGGCCGACCCCGGCGCTTCGATTCTCGACAGCCTGCTCGATCACGGCATCGGGATCGAGCATGCGTGCGAGAAGTCCTGCGCCTGCACCACCTGCCACGTGCTGGTGCGCGAAGGCCTGTCCTCGCTCGATCCGCCCGAGGAAAACGAGGAGGACATGCTGGACAAGGCGTGGGGGCTGGAGCCGTGCTCGCGCCTGTCGTGCCAGGCGCGGGTGAAGGATGCGCCCCTCACGATCGAGATCCCGAAATACACGATCAACCTCGCAAGCGAGAAGCATTGACATGAAGTGGACCGACATCGGCGAGATCGCCATCGCGCTCTCCGAGGCGCATCCCGGGACCGACCCCGAGCAGGTCAATTTCGTCGACCTGATGCGCTGGGTGGTCGCGCTGCCGGAGTTCGACGACGACCCGAAGCACTGCGGCGAGAAGATCCTCGAAGCGATCCAGACGGCCTGGATCGAAGAGGCCGGGTAGGGCGCTAGCGTTCGCCCGCCCCCGGCGCACCGAGGCGCGCCGGCAGGACGTCCTTCAACGCCGCGCGCGCCTCGCGGATCATCTTCTCGGTCGTCGCCCAGTCGACGCAGGCGTCGGTGACCGAACAGCCGTAGCGCAGCTCGCCGAGATCCTTGGGGATGGGTTGGTTGCCGCCCTCGATGAAGCTCTCCACCATCAGGCCGACGATGGAGCGGTTGCCCGAGACGATCTGGTGCACGCAGTCGGTCATCACCCTGGGCTGGAACTCGGGACGCTTCGACGAGTTGGCGTGGGAGCAGTCGACGACGATGTTCACCGGCAGCCCGGCCCTGGCGAGCGCCTGCTCGACCATCGAGATGCTCACCGTATCGTAGTTGGGGCGTGGCCCGCCGCGCAGCACGATGTGACTCGTCCGGTTGCCGCGGGTGCGCACGACCACGGTATCGCCATCCTCGTTGATGCCGAGGAAGTTGTGCGCGCGTGCCGAGGAGATCATCGCGTTGATCGCGACATCCACGTCGCCGTCGGTGGCGTTCTTGAACCCGACCGGCGTGGACAGCCCGGAGGCCATCTCGCGGTGGGTCTGCGACTCGGCGGTGCGCGCGCCGATCGCGGTCCAGGACACCAGCTCGCCGAGGTACTGCGGGGTGATCGGGTCGAGCGCCTCGGTGCCGGCCGGCAGCCCGAGCTCCGCCAGGCGGACCAGGAACTCGCGCGCCCGTTCCATGCCTTCCTCGATGCGGAAGGAATCGTTCATGCGCGGGTCGTTGATGAAGCCCTTCCAGCCGGTCTGGGTGCGCGGCTTCTCGAAATACACCCGCATGACCAGGAACAGCGTGTCGGCCACCTCGTCGGCCAGCCGCTTGAGCCGCTGGGCGTAGTCGAAGGCGGCGGCCGGGTCGTGGATCGAGCAGGGTCCGACGACGATGAACAGGCGCGGGTCGCTGTGCTCGAGGATGCGACGGATCGCCTCGCGCCCTTCGGCGACCGTGCGTTCGGCCGCCTCGCTCATCGGCTGTCTGGCGCGGATCTCGGCCGGCGTGGGCATCGGATAGTAGGTGGCGACATTGACGTCGTCCAGTCGTCTGTGGGGCATGAGGGGTCTCCGCTGCGGCGATTCAGGCCGTCGCGTCCTGCGTCCGCGCCGTGCCGGTGGGTGATTCTAACCGCTTCAGCAGTTCGCTCACCGCGGCGGCACGCTCCGCGAGGTTCGCGCTCGCACGCTTCCAGGTCAGCTTGTCCGGTCCCGCCAGTTTCAGGTTGCGGTCGCGCTGGATCAGCGCCAGCACATGCGCCGCCTCGAGCGGGGGATCGGGAACGAACTGGAGCCGGACCTGCGCGTCCGTGGCATCGATGCGGGCCACGCCCAGCGGCTCGGACTGGATGCGCAGCCGGTGGGTGGCGATCAGCGCCTGACCCTGGGGCGGGAGCGGCCCGAAGCGGTCGATCAGTTCCTCCTGCATGCTACGAAGCTCGTCCGCGTTCGCGCAGTTCGCGAGCCGCTTGTAGAGCGTGAGGCGCTGGTGAACGTCGCTGCAGTACTCCTCCGGAAGCAGCGCGGGCCGGTGCAGGTTGATCTCGGAGGCGACTTCGAGCGGCCGGGTCAGGTCGGGCTCGCGGCCCTGCCTGAGCGCGGCCACCGCGGCCTTCAGCATGTCGGCATACAGGCCGAAGCCGATCTCCTGGATCTCGCCGCTTTGCGCCTCCCCCAGCACCTCGCCGGCGCCGCGGATCTCCAGGTCGTGCATGGCGAGGAAGAAGCCCGAGCCGAGCTCCTCCATCCTCTGGATCGCCTCCAGCCGCTTCGCGGCCTGCGCAGAGGGCTTCGCCTCGCGGTCGGTGAGCAGGTAGGCGTAGGCCTGGTGATGGGAGCGGCCCACCCGCCCCCGCAACTGGTGGAGCTGCGCGAGTCCGAAGCGGTCGGCGCGATGGATGATGATGGTGTTCGCGGTCGGGATGTCGATGCCGGTCTCGATGATGGTGGTGCACAGCAGGAGGTTGGCGCGCTGCTGGGTGAACAGACGCATCACCCGCTCGAGCTCGCGCGCCGGCATCTGCCCGTGGCCGACCGCGATGCGCGCTTCCGGCAGCAGGCGCTCGAGCGCTTCGCGCATGCGCTCGATCGTCTCGACCTCGTTGTACAGGAAGAAGACCTGGCCGCCGCGCTTGAACTCGCGGATGCAGGCTTCGCGGACGATGCCGTCGGAGGCGCGGGTGACGAAGGTCTTGATGGCGAGCCGGCGTTCCGGCGCGCTGGCGATGACCGAGAAGTCGCGCAGTCCCTCCAGCGACAGCGAGAGCGTGCGCGGGATCGGAGTGGCGGTGAGCGTGAGCACGTCGACCTCGGTGCGCAACGCCTTGAGTCGCTCCTTCTGGTGGACGCCGAAACGGTGCTCTTCGTCGATCACCACCAGCCCGAGGCGGGCGAAGCGCACGTCGTGCTGGAGCAGGCGATGCGTTCCGACCGCGATGTCGATCTTTCCGGTGGCGAGTTCCTGCAGCGCCTCGCCCAGCTCGCGCGCGGTGCGGAAGCGCGACAGCTCGACGATGCGCACCGGGAAATCCGCGAAACGGTCGCAGAACGTGCGGTAGTGCTGCTCGGCGAGCAGGGTGGTGGGGCAGAGCACCGCCACCTGGCGGCCGTCGGCGACCGCGACGAAGGCCGCACGCAGCGCGACCTCGGTCTTTCCGAAGCCCACGTCGCCGCACACCAGCCGGTCCATCGGTTTGCCCGACCGCATGTCGGAGAGCACGGCATCGATCGCGGCGAGCTGGTCGGGCGTCTCCTCGAAACCGAAGCCGTCGGCGAAGGCCTCCAGGTCGTGCTGGCGGATGCCGAAGGCATGTCCGGGGCGCGCGGCGCGTCGAGCGTAGAGGGCGAGCAGTTCGGCCGCGGTGTCGCGCACCTGCTCCGCGGCCTTGCGCCGGGCGCGCTCCCAGTGGCCGCTTCCGAGCTTCTCCAGCACCACCTGGTCGCCGGGCGCACCGCTGTAGCGGCTCACGAGCCGAAGGGCGGACACCGGCACGTAAAGCTTGTCGGCGTCCGCATATTCGAGCTGCAGGAACTCGGTCTCGCCCTCGCCGAGATCCATGCGCACGAGGCCGAGATAGCGGCCGATGCCGTGGTTCTCGTGCACCACCGGATCGCCGATCTTGAGCTCGGTCAGATCCCGCAGCCAGGCATCCGCCCCTGCTCGCCCCGCTTCGGCGCGCCGGCGCGGTGCGCGCGCGGTGGTCGGATAGAGTTCGTTCTCGGTGACGAAGACGATGCCTGCGGCGGCGAGCCGGAAGCCAGTGGCGAGCGGCCCGACCATCAAGGCGAAGCGCTCGGCGCCCGCGACGAACTCCTGGAAGCCTGTGACGGCCGCCGGATGCAGGCCGTACTCGGCGAGATACTCGCTCATGGTCTCGCGGCGGCCGGGCGAGGCGGCCACCAGTGCGACGCGCTCCGTCGTCTGCGCGAGCAGGGTCCGCACGTGCGCGAGCGGATCCTCCGCGCGGCGCTGTACGGCGAGATCGGGCAAGGGGACCGCCGCGCGCTCGCTGCCGTCCGGTGCGGCGAAGACGACGCGCCCGAAGCGTGCCGCCCGCCCGAAGAACTCCTCGGCGTCGAGAAACAGCTCGCCGGGCGCGAGCAGCGGGCGCGTCGCGTCGCCTCCGAGCAGTCCGTGGCGCGCGTTCGCCTCGTGCCAGAACTCGCCGATCGCGGCGCCGACGTCGTGATGCAGGCCGATCAGCACTCCTTCGGGCAGGTAGTCGAACAGCGTCACCGTGCTCTCGAAGAACAACGGCAGGTAATACTCGATGCCGGCCGGCGCGATGCCGTTGCCGACGTCGCGATACAGCGTACTGCGCGAGGGATCGCCCTCGAAGCGGCTGCGCCAGCGGCCGCGAAAGCGCGTTCTCGCGGTCTCGTCGAAGGGGAACTCGCGCGCCGGAAGCAGGCGGATCTCGGGCACCGGGTAGAGGCTGCGCTGGGTGTCCGCGTCGTAGGTGCGGATGGTCTCGATCTCGTCGTGGAAGAGGTCGATGCGGAAGGGCAGCGCGGCGCCGGTCGGAAACAGGTCGATCAGGCCGCCGCGCACGCTGTATTCGCCGGGCGCCACGGTCTGCGTGACCTGCTGGTAGCCGGCCACGGAGAGTTGCGCGCGCAGCCGCGCAGTATCGAGCCGCTCGCCCTGCCGCAGCAGGAAGCTGCGGGCGGCGATGTGCTCCCGGGGCGGCATCCGGTAGAGCGCGGTGCCGGCGGCAACCAGCAGGAGGTCGCAGCGCCCCTGGGTCAGTTCGTAGATCGTCGCCAGCCGCTCGGAGATCAGATCCTGGTGGGGCGAGAAGCTGTCGAAGGGCAGGGTTTCCCAGTCGGGAAGCACGAGCACACGCAGCTCCTGGGCGATCCAGCGAACCTCTTCCTTCAGACGCTGCGCGTCGGCCGGGGCGGCGAGGATGGCGCAGATCGGCCGGCCGCGCCGCGCCAGCAGGGCAAGCGCGAGTGCATCGGCGGAGCCGGCGAGCCGCGGCAGTTCGAGCCGCGCGCCGGCGGCCGGAAGCCGCAGCGCGTCGATTTCGGGCAGCAGCCCGCCGCCATGGTCGGCTTCCGGCCGTTGGCTCACGGCCGGATCACGGGTCGCGCCCTGCGACGGAAGGAGCGTGCTCAGGCGGACATCTGCGCCCGCAGATGGCTGGACTCGCCGAGCTTGCGGTTGCGGCTGTCGACATAGACCAGCTTGGGCTCATGGCGCTGGAGTTCGGCCTCGGCATAAGTCGAGAATGCCGCGATGATCAGCAGATCGCCGGGAGCGGCGCGGCGCGCGGCCGCGCCATTCACCGAGATGGTGCCCGATCCGCGTTCGGCGCCGATGGCGTAGGTCGAGAAGCGCTCGCCGTTGCTGACGTTGTAGATGTCGATTCGCTCGTACTCGCGGATGTCGGCCGCCTCCAGCAGATCCTCGTCGATCGCGCAGGAGCCTTCGTAGTGCAGTTCGGATTGCGTCACCGTGACGCGGTGGATCTTCGCCCGCAGCATCGTGCGTTGCATCGCTCGTTCCCTCCGTTTGCGTCAAAGCCAGGCCGCAGGCCGAAGCCTGCCGTTCGCGCTGCTGGAGCACCACGGGACTGAGCGCATCGCGGTGACCTAAACTTCCAGATTGTCGATCAGGCGTGTCGGCCCGAGGCGGGCCGCCGCGAGAATCACCAGGCTGGAATCGTGAGCTGCGGGCGATTGTAGATCAAGTCGTTTCCGCACTGCAATATAGTCCGGTTGCCAGCCCTGCGCCGTGAGATTTTCGAGCGCCTCGCGCTCCATGCGCGGGTAATCGCCCGCACCCGAGAGGATTTCAGTGCGCATCTCTCGGAGCAGGCGGACGAGCTGCGGGGCCTGCAGGCGCTCGCCAGCCGACAGGTAGCGGTTGCGCGAGGACAGCGCCAGGCCGTCCGCTGCGCGCACCGTCTCGCCCGCGACGATCTCGATCGGCAGCGCCAGCTCGCGGGTGAGGTTGCGCACGATCATGAGCTGCTGGTAATCCTTCTTGCCGAACACCGCGACCTGCGGCCGGACGATGTTGAACAGCTTCGTCACCACGGTCGCCACGCCGCGGAAGAAGCCGGGCCGGAACGCGCCTTCCAGGATGTCGGCCTGCGCCGGGTGCGGCTGCACGAAACAGGACTGTGGCGCGGGATAGAATTCGCGTTCGCCGGGCGCAAACACGAGATCCACGCCCGCCTCGCGCATCTTCTCGCAGTCCTCCTCGAAGGTGCGCGGATAGCGGTCGAAGTCCTCGTTGGGCCCGAACTGGAGCCGGTTGACGAACACGCTCGCCACCACGCAGGGCGCATGCTCGCGCGCGATCCGCATGAGCGCGACGTGGCCCTCGTGGAGGTTGCCCATCGTGGGCACGAAGGCGATGCGCGGCTGCGCCGCCAGCGCCTCGCGCAGGCCGGCGATGGTGGGATGTACGATCATGCGCGGACTCCGGACTCAGGTTGCGGCGAGCGCGGCGACCGGATCATGGACCCGCTCGATGCGCTGTCCGGCGCAGGCGGAAAGCAGCGCGGCCGCCGGTCCGTGGCCTGGGATGACGCAGCCGGGGTCGATCTCGACGAGCGGCGCGAGCACGAAGGCACGCAGGTGCATGCGCGGGTGGGGCAGGATCAGGCGCTCGCCGGCTGCGATCCGGTCGCCGTACAGGAGCAGGTCGAGATCCAGCGTGCGCGGGGCGTTGCGGAAATCGCGCCGGCGGCCGAACCGGGCCTCGATCCGGAACAGCGCGTCGAGCAGGGCGTGGGCACCCAGCCGCGTCCCGATCAGCGCAATGGCATTGATGAAGTCCGGCTGGTCCTTGAGACCCACCGGGGCGCTGCGATAGACCGAGGAGCGCGCCAGCAGCCTCGATTCGGGCAGGTCCGCCAACTCGCCGAGCGCGGCGCGCACGGTGGCGAGCGGATCGCCGAGGTTCGAGCCGATGCCCACTGCTGCCCGGATCACGCCGCCGCCTCCGGGCCCATGTCGATGATCGACCTGCGCGCTGTCGGCGGCTTGGCGGCGCTCGCGGGCGCTTCGCCCCCGTTCGCTTCGCTCACGGGGCCCCCTCCGCTGCTCACGCCGCCGGCTCCGGGCCCATGTCGATGATCGACCTGCGCGCTGTCGGCGGCTTGGCGGCGCTCGCGGGCGCTTCGCCCCCG
>MNXU01000037.1 GCA_001872285.1 Betaproteobacteria bacterium CG2_30_68_42 | reverse complement strand
GTCGGCGACTGGACGGCGTTCGCGGGCGGTCGCATCCCCGCTGCGCGGGGCCCCTGCTCCCTGCTCACGCCGTCGCCTCCTTGCGCTCGTCGATCATCGACCCTCGGCGGGGTCGGCGACTGGACGGCGTTCGCGGGCGGTCGCATCCCCGCTGCGCGGGGCCCCTGCTCCCTGCTCACGCCGTCACACGCGCCTGTTTTGCCATCTTGAGGCGGATGCGGGTCTGCTTGAGGCGGGAGAGGTAATCGACGAAGACCTTGCCCTGGAGGTGGTCGATCTCGTGCTGGATGCACACCGCGAGCATGCTCTCGGCATCGAGTTCGATGCGGCAGCCGTTCGTATCGAGCGCTTCGACGCGCACCTTGGCGAAACGCGGCACCTTGTCGAAGATGCCGGGCACCGAAAGGCAGCCTTCCTCTCCGAGCTGCTCGCCCTCGGCCGACAGGATGCGGGGATTGATCAGCGTGAGCAGGTGGCTGCGGTCCTCGCTGGCGTCGATGACGACGAGCTGGATGTGCACATCCACCTGGGTCGCGGCGAGCCCGATGCCGGGCGCGGCATACATGGTCTCGGCCATGTCGGCCGCGAGCCTGCGCACGGCCTCGTCGACCCGCTCGATCGGCGCGGCCTTCTTGTACAGGCGCGGATCGGGATATCTCAGAATGGGTAGCAGGGCCATGAAAAATCTTGCCGATTTAGATAATTACGGGCACAATCTCACGCGTTTCCGAGAAGTAGCGGTGCGCGTGCTACACTTCGACCGAACCTCGTGCCCCGAATTCCCGCGCACGCTTGACCGGGGCAGGATCACTGTCGAGAAAACGCTGGAGAGGACCAAATGATCGCCCGCATTATATCTGCGCTGATCCTGGGTTTCTCAAGCGCCTGCGCCGTCGTGCAGGCGGCCGACCCGATCCAGCTCGCCCCGCAGGCGCCGGATCGCTACACGGTCCAGCGCGGCGACACGCTCTGGGGCATCGCCGGAAAGTTCATGCAGCAGCCCTGGCGCTGGCCGGAGATCTGGCGGCTCAATCGCAGCGAGATCCGCAATCCGCACCGCATCTATCCCGGGCAGGTCGTGATCCTCGATGCGAGCGGCGGGGAGCCGCGCCTGAGGCTCGGCGAGCCACTCAGGCTGGAGCCGAAAGTCTATTCGGAACCCAGCGTGGAGCCGGTTCCAAGCATTCCGCCGCAGGCGATCGAACCGTTCCTGACGCAACCGCTGGTCGTCGAAGCCGGCGGGCTGGACAGCGCTCCGAAGATCGTCGCGACGCAGGAAGGCCGGCTCTATCTGGGCGAGGGCAACGTGGCCTATGTCAGCGGGATCAGGCAGCAAGCGCAGCAATGGCAGGTCTATCGCCCGGCGAAACCGCTCGCCGATCCGGTCACCGGCGAGATCCTCGGCCATGAAGCGTTCTTCCTCGGTACCGCGCGCGTGGTTCGCCCGGGCGACCCGGCGACCGTGGAGATCACCTCGGCCCGCCAGGAGATCGGCGCTGGCGATCGCCTCGTTCCCCTCACCCGGCCGCAGCTCCCGACCTACGCGCCCCATGCGCCGGACAAGGCGGTGAGCGGGCGGATCGTCGCCATCTATGCCGGTGTCAATGTCGGCGAGACCGGCCGCAGCTATGTCGTCACCGTCAACCTCGGCCGCCGCGACGGCATGGAGATCGGGCACGTGCTCGCGCTGCACCGGAGCGCGCAGGACGTGACCTACAAGGCGGAAGAGGGCAATGAAGTGCATCGCCTGCCGCGCGAGCGCTATGGACTGGTGTTCGTGTTCCGCACCTTCGAGCGCCTGTCCTACGCGCTCGTCATGAACGCGTCGCGGCCGGTCCAGCCGGGCGACACCGTCACCCAGCCCTGAGTTTCAGGTTTCAAGTTCCAGGTTGCTCGCGCGCCACTTGGAACCTGGAACTTGGAACTTCGAACTGACGTCGTGGATGATCGTGCGCTCTGGCTGCGGCTGACGCTCACGCCCGGTCTGGGCGCAGAAGGCCAGCGGGCCCTGCTCAAGGCCTTCGGGCCGCCCGCGAACATCTATGCCGCATCGGCCGCGGCGCTCGGCCGCGTGGTGGCGCGCGCGCTGGCCGTGACGATCCTCTCGCACGATGCGCGCGAGAGAATCGAGGCTGCGCTCGCCTGGGGCGAGCAGCCGGGCAACCGGCTCGTCTGCCTCGGCGACGCCGAGTATCCTGCCGCGCTGCTCGAGATCCCGGATCCACCCACGCTGCTCTACGCGAGCGGGCGCAGCGAGCTGCTTACGCGCCCGGCGCTGGCGGTGGTCGGCTCGCGCAGCGCGACGCCCGGCGGCATCGAGAATGCGGAGCGCTTCGCGCGCGCACTCTCGGCTGCGGGACTCACCGTGGTGAGCGGTCTCGCGCTGGGCATCGATTCCGCCGCGCACCGCGGCGCGCTCGGGCAAGCCGGCTCCACGATCGCGGTGATGGGCACGGGGATCGACCGCGTCTATCCGGCCGCGAACCGCGCGCTCGCGCACCGCATCGCCGCGGAGGGCCTGATCCTGAGCGAGTTCCCGCTCGGAACCGCGGTGCGGCCGGCGAACTTCCCGCGCCGCAACCGGATCCTCTCGGGGCTCGCGCGCGGGGTGCTGGTGGTCGAGGCGGCGCTGGAGAGCGGTTCGCTCATCACCGCTCGGCTGGCCGGCGAACAGGGCCGCGAGGTGTTCGCCATGCCCGGCTCGATCCACTCGCCGCACTCGAAGGGATGCCACCGGCTGATCAAGCAGGGGGCGAAACTCGTCGAGGCGGTGAACGACATCCTGGAAGAGCTGCGCCTCGCACCCGCCGCCGCCCCCGTGCCGCCCGAGGGCGAGGACGCCGGGGATCCGCTGCTCGCGGCGCTGGGCTTCGATCCTTGCGATGCCGACACGCTGGCCGCACGCGCGGGGCTGCCGCCCGAGCAGCTCTCGGCACGGCTGCTGGAACTGGAGCTGGCGGGACGCGTGGCGAGCCTGCCGGGCGGGCGCTACCAGCGACTGCGCTAGCAGCCTGTCGGAGGGCGCGGCTTGCCAGCCGCATGCCTTGTGCTCTAGCATGCCGCGCTCGCGATTCGCAGCGGCCCGGCGGCGAATCGCGAGCATTCCGGACCCCGACCCATGAGCAAGCAACTCATCATCGCCGAAAAGCCTTCCGTCGCCCAGGACATCGCGCGCGTGCTTGGCGGCTTCACCCGGCACGATGAATATTTCGAAGCCGAGCGCTACGTGCTCTCTTCGGCCGTCGGGCATCTGCTCGAACTCACGGTGCCGGAGGAATTCGAGGTCAAGCGCGGCAAGTGGTCGCTCGCCCACCTGCCGGTCATTCCGCCGCATTTCACGCTGGTGCCGATCGAGAAGACGGCCGAGCGGCTGCGCCTGCTCTCGCGGCTGATCAGGCGCAAGGACGTCACCGGACTGATCAACGCCTGCGACGCCGGGCGCGAGGGCGAGCTGATCTTCAACTACATCGTGCAGCACGTGCGCAGCACGAAGCCGGTGCGCCGGCTGTGGTTGCAGTCGATGACGCCGCAATCCATCCGCGACGGCTTCGCGCGGCTGCGCGATGCCGAGGCGATGCGCGGGCTGGCCGAGGCTGCGGTGTGCCGCTCGGAGGCCGACTGGCTGATCGGCATCAACGGCACGCGCGCGATGACGGCGTTCAATTCGAAGGCGGGCGGCTTCCACCTCACCACGGTCGGGCGGGTGCAGACCCCGACGCTGGCCATCATGGTCGAGCGCGAGGAGCGCATCCGCCGCTTCGTGCCGCGCGCGTACTGGGAGGTGCAGGGCCGTTTCGCCGCCGCCGCGGGCGAGTACGCCGGGAAGTGGTTCGACGAGGCCTTCGAGCGCGCAGCCGCCGGCGAGCACGAGCGCCCCGAGCGGCTGTGGGACGAGGCGCGGGCGCAGGCGATCCGCGCGAAGTGTCTGGGCAGGCCGGGCAAGGTCGAGGAGGAGTCCAAGCCTTCGACCCAGGCGCCCCCGCTGCTCTTCGATCTCACCAGCCTGCAGCGGGAGGCGAACGGGCGTTTCGGCTTCTCGGCCAAGGCCACGCTCGGGCTCGCCCAGGCGCTCTACGAAAAGCACAAGGTCCTCACCTACCCGCGCACCGATTCGCGCGCGCTGCCCGAGGACTACCTGGGGGCGGTGAAGGCGACCCTCGGCGTGTTCGCCGGGCGCTCCGGTCTCAAGCCCGCCGAGCATGCGCCGCTCGATGCGTACGCAGGCTTCGCGGCCGCGATCCTCGAGGCGGGATGGGTGAAGCCGAACAAGCGCATCTTCGACAACGCGAAGATTTCGGATCACTTCGCGATCGTCCCGACTGGGCTTGCGCCCAGGCATCTGAGCGAGCCGGAAGCGAAGCTCTACGACATGGTCGCGCGCCGTTTCCTGGCGGTGTTCCATCCCGCGGCGGAATTCCGCATCACGACCCGGATCACCCGCGTCGCCCGCGAGGCTTTCCGCACCGAAGGCAAGGTGCTGGTGAACGCCGGCTGGCTCGCGGTCTATGGCAGGAAGGGCCAGGAAGGCGAGGAAGGCGAGCTCGTAGCGGTGCACTCGGGGGAGAAGGTGCAGACCCTGGACGTGGCGGTGCTCGCGAGTGAGACCCGGCCTCCGGCGCGCTTCAGCGACGCCACCCTGCTCACCGCGATGGAGGGCGCGGGCAAGCTGATCGAGGACGAGGAACTGCGCGAGGCGATGAGCGAGAAGGGCCTGGGCACCCCGGCCACGCGCGCGCAGATCATCGAGAACCTGATCTCCGAGAAATATGTCGTGCGCGAAGGCCGCGAGCTCGCGCCGACCGCCAAGGCCTTCCAGTTGCTCACCGCGCTGCGCGGCCTGAAGATCGACGAGCTGTGCTCGCCGGAGCTGACCGGGGACTGGGAGTTCAAGCTCAAGCAGATGGAGCACGGCCGGCTCCGCCGCCCGGCATTCATGCGCGAAATTTCCGACACGACGCGCCGTGTGGTCGAGACCATCAAGGCCCACCAGGACGACGACATCCTCGGCGATTTCGCCACGCTCGCCACACCCTGCCCGAAGTGCGGCGGCGAGATGAGGGAAAGCTACCGAAACTTCCAGTGCCAGTCCTGCGGTTATGCGTTGTGGAAGATCGTGGCCGGGCGCCAGTTCGAAGTGGGCGAGATGGAGACCCTGCTGCGCGAGCGGCGCGTCGGACCGCTCGCGGGCTTCCGCAACAAGATGGGGCGGCCGTTCGCGGCCGCGGTGCGGTTGAAGGAGGACTTGCAACCCGAATTCGATTTCGGACAGGATCGTGCCGACGAGGAAGGCGCCGAGCAACCCGACTTCTCGGGCAGGCAATCGCTCGGCGCCTGCCCGAAATGCGGCGCGGCGGTCTACGAGCACGGAAGGTTCTACGTCTGCGAACGCGCGGTGGGACTAGGGCGAAGCTGCGATTTCAAGACTGGCACGGTCATCCTCCAGCAGCCGGTCGATGCGGCGCAGATCCGGCGGCTGCTAGAGAACGGGCGCACCGACCTGCTGCGGGGCTTCGTCTCGGCGCGCACGCGCCGGCGCTTCTCCGCCTATCTCGTCCGCGGTGCCGACGGCAAGGTGGGCTTCGAGTTCGAGCCGCGCGCGAGCGCCAGGGCGAAGCCTGCGGCATCCCCGAAGCCCGGGAAGCCTGCCGCGCGCGGCAGGAAGAAAGCCTGAAGTTCTTCCGCGCCTTCGGTAGAATCCGCAGCGCGCGCGGGTGTAGTTCAATGGCAGAACGGCAGCTTCCCAAGCTGCATACGAGGGTTCGATTCCCTTCACCCGCTCCAGACTTTTCGAGGTTTCGGGCCGCGGCATGGCCCCGTTTATGGACGCCAGGCTCGACGAGCAGACCCTGAAGCAGGAGCGCAAGTACCTGCGCTACTACGCGCTCGCGCGGCTGCGCGATGCGGAGCTGGCCGAGGACGCGGTGCAGGAGACGCTCATCGCGGCCGTCCAGAACTTCGGCAGCTACGCCGGGCGCTCTTCGCTGCGCACCTGGCTGGTGGCGATCCTGCGCAACAAGATCGCCGATCAGTTGCGCGCCCGCGCGCGTGCGAACGAGGTCCAGATCGAGACGCTGGACGGCGAGACCGCGGACGAAGCCCTCGACGCCCTGTTCGCCCGCAACGGGCACTGGGGCGAGAACGCGCGGCCGCAGCGCTGGGGCGACCCGCGCGCCGCGCTCGAGGACCGCCAGTTCTGGGAGGTCATGGAGCTGTGCATGCAACGCCTGCCCGGACGCATCGCCGAGGCTTTCTACCTGCGCGAGGTGATGGGGGAGTCCATCGAAAGCATCTGTAATGGCCTGGAGATCACCGCGACCAATTGCTCGGTCATGCTTTTTCGCGCCCGCGCGCAGTTGCGCATCTGTCTGGAGGCGAAGTGGTTCGCCGGGACGGGGCGCGGCTGAGCAAGACCCATACAGGGGAGATGATGGACGACTGCAGGAAGATCACCGGCATGATCTCGGAAGGGCTGGACCGCGAGCTCACCTGGAGCGAGCGCATGCGCATCCGCGTTCATTTGCTGATGTGCTCGGGATGCAGCGCGTTCCAGAAGCAGATGATCTTCCTGCGCGAGGCGATGCGCACGCTCGCCGAGCGCATCGGCGGCCACGGCGATCACTGAGCCGCGATCGGTGCCTGACGGGCGCCGGAGAGTCGCAGCCAGCCGCGCGTGACCCGGTAGAGCACCCACAGCCCGGCGATCGCCGCCACCGCCCAGGCGAGCGGCAGCCCGACGATGGTGACCGCGAGCAGGCCGGCGACGGCGACCCAGAGCAGCGCAAACCAGAACGTGCGTATCTGCCAGCGGAAATGCGATTCGAGGTACGTCCCGCGCGCCTCGGATGCCTTGAGGTAATTCAGGATCACTGCGAGGATCGAGGGCCAGCCGGTCAGAAAGGCGGTGACGATCAGTGCCGAGGTCATCAGGCCGGCGATCACCGTGAGCGCATGCAGGGCGTAGATCGCGTGGGTGAGCGCCACCAGCCCCTGCTCGGGCAACTGGTTTCCCGATTGCCCATCGAAATCCGCCAATGCCGCCTCCTCCCTGTCGCCGCCTCACGTCCGATCGAGTATAGCGCCGTGGGCCGCCGGGCAGGCACCGGCGATGGCCGTGGATGACTTCGCGCGCAGGCTCGTCCGCTGGCAGCGGGCCGCCGGTCGCCACGATCTGCCCTGGCAGGGCACGCGCGATCCCTACCGGATCTGGGTGGCGGAGGTCATGCTGCAGCAGACCCGCGTCGATGCGGTGATCCCCTTTTACCGGCGGTTCCTGTCGCGTTTCCCCGACTTGGCATCGCTCGCGCAGGCACCGCTCGACAAAGTGCTGGGCCTGTGGAGCGGGCTCGGCTATTACGCGCGTGCGCGCAACCTGCACGAGGCCGCCCGCCGCATCGTCGAGCAGCACGGCGGGCGTTTTCCACGGGATGCCGGGAGCATCGCGGCGCTGCCGGGCCTGGGGCGCTCGAGCGCGGCGGCGATCGCCGCCTTCGCCTTCGGCAGCCGTGTCGCCATCCTCGATGGCAACGTCAGGCGCGTGCTGTGCCGCGCCTTCGGCGTCGAGGGCTTTCCGGGCCGGCCCGACGTGGAGCGGCGGCTCTGGAGTCTCGCCGAACGGCTGGTGCCGGCGCGCGGGATCCGCGTCTACACCCAGGCGCTGATGGATCTGGGCGCCACCGTATGCACGCGCGCGCGTCCGGCCTGCGGGCGCTGTCCGCTGGTCTCCGGTTGCGCCGCGGCCATCGAGCGGCGCACTCACGAGCTGCCAGCGCCGCGCCCGGCGGCCAGGCTTCCGGAGCGCACGTCGAGGATGCTGGTGCTGCTCGATCACGGCCGCGTGCTGCTCGAGCGCCGGCCGCCGGCCGGCATCTGGGGCGGGCTGCTGAGCCTGCCGGAGCTTCCCGAGGACGGCAGTCCGGAAGCGTTCTGCGTCGAGCGGCTCGGCTGCGAGCTCGGCGAGCTGGAGAGACTTCCCGCGATCCGCCACGGCTTCACCCATTTCCGTCTGGTGATCGAGCCGCTGCTGTGCCTGGTCCGGACGCGCGGAATGCGTTGCGCGCAGGACGGCTGCGTGTGGTTGTCGCGGGGCGAACTCGCCGCGGCGGCGTTGCCCGCTCCGGTCCGCCGGCTGCTCGAGACCCTGCCGGGCCTCAGCTCGGGTGCCGCACCTCGCCGGCCGCGTCGCCTTCCAGGAAGCGTGCCGCGGCAAGCCCATTGACGACGCCGAACAGCAGTGCCGCGGTCGCGAACAGCGGCGAGAGCAGGAACACGGCATCGTGCGGCACCAGCCACAGGCGTGCCAGCACGAGCTGGCCGCCGACATGCGCGAAGGCTGCGATGACGCTCATGCTCACCGGCCCGAACCAGCGCGAGGGCAGCCGCACGCAGGCGGCGAGCGCGGCGAGGCTCGCCAGCGCCCCGGCGAGGCTCAGGAAGAAGCCGGGAGCGAGGAACTGGCCGAGCAGCAGGCTTCCGGCCAGCACTCGCAGGCCGGTCACCCAGGCCGCCTCGCGCCAGCCGTGCCGCGCCAGCACCACCAGCGTCACGATGTTCGCGAGTCCCGGCTTGATGCCCGGCAGCGGAGAGGGAATCGCAGCCTCGGCGACACCGAGCGCGATCGCCGCCGCGGCGTAGCGTGCGATGCGCTGGTCCTGCTCGGTCGCGATCAGTTCAATAGTTGACCGTGTCATGGACGGAAGTTCCGGCGAGCGTCAGGCTGACCTCGTTCGGTGCGCAGATCGCGATCGCGTTTGGACGGTCGAGCCAGCCCTGCCGCACGCAGTACTGGCGCGGTCCGGGATCGGAGGCGACGCGCGCGCGGCCCGTTTCGACCTCGATCCGCGTGAGGCCGAGCGGCCCTGCGACTTCGACCGTCTTGCGGATCGTGAGCGGCAGCTCCGCAACCAGCCTGCCGCCCGCGCGGATCTGGGCACGCTGCGCCGGGCCCGAAGACCCGAGCGCGAGCCACAGGAGCGCTACGCCGGCGGCTGCGGAGCCGACGGTGAGCCAGTCGCCGGGGCGCAGCAGAGGCAGCCACGCGCGCAGCCCAGTGCGCTTCCCGGCGTCCCGCGGCGCGCCTGCCTTCGCGCGGGTCAAGCGAGCGCCCTGTGACGGACGATCACGTGCGTCGAGTGGCGGAAACGCTCGGCGAGCCATTCGGCGAAGTACACCGAGCGGTGCTGCCCGCCGGTGCAGCCGATCGCGACCGTCAGATAACTGCGGTTGTCGCGGATGAAGCACGGCAGCCATTCGTAGACGAAGCGGTGGATGTCCTCGCGCATGCGCTGGACTTCGTACTGCGCATCGAGAAAGGCGACGACCGCATCGTCGCGTCCGGTGAGCGGGCGCAACTGCGGATCGTAGTGGGGGTTGGGCAGGCAGCGCACGTCGAACACGAAATCCGCATCCAGCGGGATGCCGTTCTTGAAACCGAAGGACTCGAACAGCAGTGTGATCCCTTCCTGGCTCACCGACTCGACGAATTTCCGGACCCAGGCGCGCAGCGCGTTGGCCTGAAGATCGCTGGTGTCGATGCGGTGGCCGATCTCGGCGACCTCGGCGAGCGCATCGCGCTCGCGCTGGATCGCTTCCGCCAGCGTGACGTCGCGGCGCGCAAGCGGGTGCGCGCGGCGCGTCTCCGAGAATCGCGCGATCAGCGTGTCGTCGCGCGCATCGAGGAAGATGAAGCGCAGGTCGATGCCACCGGATTTCAGCTCGCGAACCTGCTCCGGCAGCGCCGCGATGCTCGCCCCCGAGCGCACATCGACCGCGACCGCGGCGCGCTCGTAGCCCGCACCGCGCAGGTGCCGGACGAGCTGCGGCAGGAGCGTAGCCGGGAGATTGTCGACGCAGAAGAAGCCGGCGTCCTCCAGCACGTTGAGCGCCACGCTCTTCCCGGAGCCGGACAGTCCGCTGATGAGGACGAGTTGCATGCGCTCGCGGGCGGAAGATGGAATCGGCGTCCAGCATAACCAAAGCCTTCCCGCTTGTCATCCGCGCCCGTGCAACGGTCAGCCCGTGCAATGCGCTTCGCTTGTTGCGCCGAGCGCCGAGGCCGACATCGCCGTAGGACCCAATAACCGCAGGGCATTGCGCCGAACGTGCAACCGCAAGGCAGTGCGCCGCATGTCCGCCTGCGATCTCGCACGGGGCGCATGAACTCTTTCGCCGCGGTGGCCCTCAAAAGGACATGCGGGCCGGCAGTGGCCCGGTTTGCGGAGATCGAGATCATGCGGTATCTGAGAATGCAACGCCCGCTCAGGCGAAAGGCCGTCACTCCCAGACCGGCGGATGCGCCGCCCGATCTGCGCCAGGAGGCCGGCTCCGAAGCTCGCGAAGTTCCGCGCGAGCAGCGCACGCAGACCACGACCCCGCGTTCCCGCTAGTCTGGCGCGGCGCGGGCCGCGCAGGCGGGCCGGTCAGTTTGGGTTTTTCGGGCCCGCCGCGTTAGTATGCGCGGCCTATGACCCCGCAACCGGCGAGCCGCGCCCGCGGCATCGTGCTGATGCTGTGCACCGGCCTGCTCTGGAGCACGGCCGGCGTCGTCACGCGCCACATCGATCGGGCGAGCGGGGCCGAGATCACCTTCTGGCGTTCCGCGTTCTGCGCGCTCGCCATGGTGGCGATCGTGACGATCCTGCACCGGGGCGAGGCGGCGGCCCGGTTGCTGCGCATCGGACGCGCGGGGGCACTCTCGGGGGCGATGTGGGCGGTAATGTTCACCTGCTTCATGCTCGCGCTCACCCGTACCAGCACCGCGAACACGCTGATCATCACCAGCCTCTCCCCGCTCGCCGCGGCGCTGTTCGGATGGCTGCTGCTCGGCGAACGGCTGGCGGCGCGCACCTGGGCGGCAACCGGGCTCGCGCTCGCGGGCATCGCCATCATGTTCGGCGGCGACCTGCATGCCGGAGGTGCCCGCATGACCGGCAACCTGATCGCCCTGCTGGTCCCGGTCGCCGCCGGGCTGAACTTCGCGCTGCTGCGCAGCGCGCGCACCCGGGTCGACCTGATCCCCGCCGTGCTCGTCGGCGGCGCGGTGTCCGCGGCTGCGATGCTGCCGCTTGCCCTGCCGCTGCGTGCGAGCGCGCAGGATCTCGCGCTGCTGGCGCTGCTCGGAGCGTTTCAGCTCGCGGCTCCGTGCGCGCTGGCAGTGGTTGCGGCGCGCCACATCAGCGCAGCGGAGGCGGCGCTGATCGGATTGTCCGAGAACGTGTTCGGACCGTTCTGGGCATGGCTGGGCGCCGGGGAGGTTCCGTCCCGCAACGCGATGCTCGGCGGCGCGGTGGTGCTGGCGGCGCTGATCGCCCAGGTGAGCGCCCGCCCGCGAAGGGTGGCCAGACGGGCCTGAGCGCGGATGCGGTGAAGGGGCCGGGTCAGTGCGCCGGCAGCGTTTCGCCAGACACCATCTTCCGGTGCCAGGCCGCCACATCGTCGATGGCCGCTTGCAGCGGCATGCCGGCCTCGACGCGATCCACGATCTGGCGCTGCAGGACGGCGCCGAGCATCGCGGCGTTTCCGGCCATCGGCTCCAGCATCTCGCGCAGGAACTGCACCGTGGGCGGATCGTAGGCATAGGCGCCGAGGTGGGCCTCGATGTCCTTGTCGGTGGCGAGCGCGTGGCACAGGTCGTAGAGCAGATGGAAGGTGCGGGCATGGCGCTGCGCGTCGCCGCCCGTGTTGGCCCGCACCTCCTCTGCCAGGTCGCGGCGGAACTCGGCCAGCCCGTAGGCCGAGCGGCCCTTGACGACGTCATCCGGTGTGAATTCCCATTCCATGCTGGTCAACCAAAGATGGCCGCGAAGGCGTCCTGGTCGTCGCGGCAGATCGGACAGACTTCCTCGGGGGAAGGGGACACGAACGAACGGTCGCAGCGCGCGCAACGCTGCTTGACCAGGCTATGCAGGACGCGTAGAGGCCGCTCCGGCCGGGCATCAAATTCGGCTTCGGCGTCGAGCACCCGCGGCTGGCACACTTCGAGGCAGACCGCGCAGCCCACGCAGCGGTCGGTCGCGAAAGTGAGCGCCCAGTCGCCGGGATTCTCGACGATCCCGATCGCCCCGGTCGGACAGGCGCGGAAGCAGGCCGCGCAGGCGGTGCAGCCGGTGTGCAGGCTGAGCTGCATGAGCGGGAGCGCCTCGTGCCAGCGCACGAGGAAGGGCTGGTCTTCCTTGCGCGAGCACACGATCTGGAGCAACTCGCGCCGCTCGGTGCCCGCATAGGCACCCGGCCGGATGGCTTTTTCCGGTACGGGTGCGGCAGCGGTGGGCTTCCCGGCGCCGGAAACCGCATCGGCCCCTCGCCCGAGCAGGCGGCGGAAGAGCTGGCGCCGGCCCGCGGCGAAACCGGTGCGCGGCTTTGGCGGCGCATCCATGTCGGCAGGCACTTCGGTTTCCGCCCAGTCACCGCCACCTTCCGCCTCGCGCAACTGCCGCGCCGCATCCAGGTTGTCCGCGAGCTGCACGGCGCCCCGTGCACCGTGCGCGCAGGAGCCGCAATGCGCGCTGCCGAGCAGCGTGAGCGGGATGCGGCGTTTGGCGAGATAGGCGATGCTGCCGCCATCCACGGCGCCGAGGCAGGGGACGATGGCATCCGCCGCAAGGCCGGACGGCGTGCAGGCGATGCTGAAGCGCGGCTGCCTGATGGCCTGGCGCAGCAGCTCGATGGGTTTGAAGGCGTCGGCTGCCCATGCACCGGTCAGACAGGCGGTGACGCACAGCGCACAGTTCTGGCAGCGCGCGGCGTCGAGTTGCGCGCCGCTGTCGGTCAGCGTGACGGCCTCGTGCGGGCAGGCATCAAGGCAGCGCCGGCACTCGCTGTAGCGAAACCGGTAGCGCGTGCAGCGCTCGGCACGGAATTCCGGATAGGCGAGGCTCACCGCGTCGGACCGGACTGCAATTCCTGAAGGGTGGTGCCGGACTCGCAGGTGTTCCTGGGAATGACGAAGCTCTGTGCACTCCCGCCGGGCACGGCGCCGGCATTGGCCGCTGCGGCCGATGCCGCCTGCCAGGTCGCGAGGCCGCCCTTGACCGCGATGATGGTCTTGCCCGGATGCCAGCGCGCGAGGGTGTTCGCGATCGTCAGGCTATCCGCGTCCCGGTCGCCGACGATCACCGCCGCTGCGGTCGGCCGGATCTTCAGGTCGGCACGCCAGAGGAGCGCACCGGGCAGCGGTCTGCTCTTGCGGTTCGCGGCACTGCGAGCGTCGATGACGCAGCAGGGTTCGCCGGCGATCAATGCATCGCGCAACTGGTTCTGGTCCGCGAGCGTTGCGCCGGCGTGAGCCGGCGCGGCGAGGCCGCACGACAGTGCGAGCGCGACGACGCTCCGCCTCATGTCGCATCCTCCGCCTGCGCAAGCAGCTCGTCGCGCAGCGCGAAAACCCCTGCCGGCAGGGCGAGTCGCCTCGCGTGCCCGTAACGCACCCAGTCGGCGATCCGCGGTCGTTCGTGAGTGAGTGGGCCCAGCCAGAGCGCCTCGCCCAGGGTCTCGACGAGTCCTGCGCAGAGATTGAGATCGGTGTCGTCGACCACATCGACGCGCACGAGGAAGCGACTCGCGCCGAGATCGCGCATCGCGGGCAGCCACCACGCGGCGAGGGTCCCGGTGCCGTCGCCCTCGCCGTCGAGCACCTCCCACGCGGGCTCGCAGAGGGAAGGCGTGACGGTCTTGAAATCGGCGTTCGATGTGGTCTCCAGCGACCAGCTCACGCTCTGGCGTTTCACGCAAGCGTGGATGCCGATGCGCTCGGCGCCGTAGCCCGCGGCGAGGCGCTGCACCACCGTGCCGTCGCGCAGCGCCGCCTGTCCGATGAGAACGCAGGGCGCACCGGCCGCGAGCAGGGCTGCCGCGCGCGCCTCGTCGCCTGCTTCCAGCACGATGCCCGCGCATCGGGAGGCGATGGCTTCGACCCCGTGTGCGTCGAACACGAAATCCTCCGCGCCCGGATCGGCCGCAGCCGGGTCGAATGCGCGCAGGCACCGCATCGCCAGTGCCTGCGTTTCAGGGGATGCGCGGTCCATATGGCCCTACCCCGTGTATTCGAATTTCGGGTAGGTGAAAGGATACAGCGGACAAGGGTCGTCGGGTGCGAGACCGGCCAGCAGCGGGCGCAACTCCCGGAGTGCCCCGAGGATGGGTTCGACATGCACGCCGAGAAAGCGCGGACTGTACTTCGCAAGCGCCATCTGCGCGTCGTCGATCATCAGCAGCGCGCCCTCCTGGTTTGCGTTCTGGGTGAAGAACAGCGCCAGGGTGGCGAATGCGAGGCCCTGCAGGAACTCCGCCTCCGGGTCTTTCGTGCCGAGCAGGCTGTTGCGGATGAGCCGCGCCCAGCGCTCGTTGAGCCAGTCGTGGAGCTGGCCGAGCTGGTTGCCGTTCCACATCGCCGCGACCTCGCTCCAGTCGATCGCAGAGAGCACCCCCCGGTCGGGGGGCGGCAGCTTCCTGGGCGCGAGGTCGAGGATCTTCATCGCAGGTCGTGCAGTGTCTGTACCTTCTCCTGCGCGGCCAACGCCTCGCCGACGCAGCCGTTGCACACCGGCTCGTTCGGATCGAACTCGACTTTGATTTCGGCCTTGGGCACGACCAGCCGCGCCTGGTCGGCGTCCTCCACGGCGAGGCCCATCGCCGCGATCTCTTCCGCCGCGAATCCATCGAGCAGGCGTGCCATTTCGCGATAGAAGGAGTGGTGGGCAGCCCGTTGCACCAGTCCCGCGTACCCGCGCACCCAGCGCCCGGGATGCTGGACCCAGAAACGCTTGATGTCCTTGTCGAGCCGGCGGCTCCCCTTCGCGTCTTCCCGATCCAGCGCCGCCGCCTGGCGCTCCAGCAGCTCGGCGACGAACATCAGCTCGACGCCGAGCTGGTCGGCGAAGACCTCGAAGCGCCCCGGTTGCAGCACGAATCCGTGGCGCTTGTAGAGCTGCATCGTGTCGAAATTCGGCTCCTGCTTGAAGCGGCCATAGAGGCGGACGGACTCCACCGGCGGGAAGCCGCCGGAGGCGGCGAAGAGCGTCGTGTATTCCACTGCCAGCGTTTCGGCCAGCTCATCGAACGGCGCGCCGGTGAAGTCGTCATCCAAGCGCAGTCCGGCCTCGGCGAATCGCCGCTGCGCATCCGGTGTCCTCACTGCGTCGAGAAATTCGCGCGACGGCTCCTCCACGAAGGCGCCGGAGAGCAGCCGATAGACGGCAGCGCGTTCCCTCACCTCGGCCGCCGTGGCGGCGGGGGATGCGACCGGCACCGACGTTTCGCCGGCAGCGGCCTCGACTTCCTCGATTCCCAGCAGATCCCTGATCATGATCGCTCCGAAAAAAACCGGCCCGCCGCACCGGCCGGGCCCGAATTACCCGGCCGCCACCGAGGGCGGATGGCGGCCGGGGGCATCCCTCTCCTCGGGGGATTCGCTTTGCCGGTGTCAGTGGCCGCTCGGCGCCTTGTGCTCGACGCTCTCGGGACCGCCCCAGGAAGCCATCTCCGGGTGCATCTTGCGGTGCAGGTCGCCCGTATAGGCATAGCGCAGGGTTTCCTTGTACGCCTCGTAGTGCTTCTGCCAGTCGCCCTGCGTGTCGCCGTATTTGTCGTTCGGCCCCGCCTTGGTCACCCTGACGACGGTGTCGTACCAGCCCTGGGAGCCGCCGATGGGGTCGACGACCGCCGGGATGATGTTGTTGGGATGCACGCCCTTGTCCTCCCACCACACGTTCTCGAGATCCGGATCGTCCTGCCCGTGACCCGCAGCGCCCTTCTTCTCCTTGAGCTTGAGCGTGGCCAGCCGGCCGTATTCCCAGTGGCCGAAGCCGGTGGGGATGGCCACCGTGCGCGGGTGGATGCCCTCGGTGACGTAGGCCTTGGTGACGAGGTAGCCGACCTTCGACTCGACGCGCACCAGATCGCCGGTCTTGACGCCGATCTTCGCCGCCGTCGCCGTGTTGATCCACATCGGGTTGCTGTGGGCGATCTCGGCCAGCCACTTCACCGCCGCCGTGCGCGACTGCTTCATCACGTTGAGCTTGAAGGTGACCAGCACCAATTCGTCGTCCTTCATCGTTTCGTGGGACGGGATGCGCTTGAACGTCGGCATCGGGTTGAAACCGTATTCGGCCCATGCGTCGACGCGAATATTGATCAGGCGATTGCCGGTGGGGAAACCGACGTAGTTCCTGCCGTTTCGCCGCACGCCGATGGCCTTGCCGTTCTTGTGGATGGCGCCGTCCTTCTCGACCGTGGTCCCGGTCATGTCGGCCGCCGACAGCTCCTTCATGTAGAGCCCGTATTCGGCCTTGATCTCGCGCCCGGTCTTGTCGTTGACCTTGCCCGTCCTGGGGTCGAGCTTGCCGTAGATCGGCCACACGCCATGCTTCTTGAGGAAGTCGAGACCGCCGGCTTCCTTCAGTCCGGGAACGTTGTCGAAGTGATGGCGCATGTAGTCCTCGCCGTCCTTGAAGTTCCAGTACTGCTTCATCCCGCGCTTGCCGTCGGGGTCGAGCTTCCAGATGATGTCGCGCATCATGACGCGGTTCTCGCGCGATTCGCCGAGCGACTTGTGCACCGGCTGGCGGATGCCGAGCCAGGGCCACAGCGAGTTGGGCATGGACTCCGGTTCCCAGCGTTCGAGGTAGGGGCAGTCGGGCAGGATCAGGTCGGCCAGCGCGGTCTCCTCGCCCATGAACGGGCTCATCGAGACGTAGTAGGGAATCAGCTTCTCGTCCCTGAACAACTTGCCCCACACCGCCACCGACCCCGGATTCGTGTAGACGGGATTGTCCTGGTAGCTGATATAGACGTTGATCTTCTGCTTGCCGTCGGCGATCCAGAACGGAACGAGATGGGCCACCTTGTGGCCGGCCAGCGGATAGTCGGGATGGTCGGCGAGATACGAGCGGTGCGCCGGCTTGGGCGGCTGCGGTTGCGGCTGAGGCCAGCCCATGCCGCGCGGCAGACAGTAGCCGCCCGGCTTCTCGATGTTTCCGGTCATGATCGGCAGCATCATGCAGGACTTCTCGTTGTAGGAGCCGTAGAGGTGCTTGCACGGGCCGCGATAGGTGAACAGGGTGGCCGGCTTCGTGGTTGCGAACTCGCGGGCGATGCGCTCGATCGTCTCCGCGGGCACCCCTGAGAGTTTGGAGGCCCACTCCGGCGTGTATTGCTTGTAGTGGGCCTTCAGCTCGTCGACGGTGACGTTGGTCCAGGTATTGATGAAATCCGAGTCCTGGAGGTTGTCGCGCAGGATCACGTGACCCATCGCCAGTGCCACCGCGCCGTCGGTGCCCGGATGCACCGGAATCCACTCGTCAGAGAAGCCCGCAGTGTTGGACAGCCGCACATCGAAGGTGACGATCTTCATGTGGTTGTCCACGCGCCCTTCGGTGATCCGCTGCGAAAGCGGGTTATGGAAGTAGGCGGCTTCCAGGATGTTGGAGCCGAAGTTCAGCACGTATTTGGTGTTGGCGAAGTCCGGCGTCTCGATGTCCGGACCCCAGGTGGGCTCCATGGCGATCTTCTTGGAGGACTCGCACACGGAGGTGTGATTCAGCACCGTCGCCGACCCCAGCGTCTGCATGAAGCGGTCGATGACGCCGCCGGTGCGCTGGCGCCCATACTTCAGCATGATGGTGTTGGGATCTTCCTTGAGCGCGGCATCGAGCTTGGCGGCCAGTTCGGTCAGCGCCTCGTCCCAGGTGATGCGCTTCCACTTGCCTTCGCCGCGGGCGCCGACGCGCTTCAAGGGATAGAGGATGCGGTCCGGGTCATAGCTGTACCACATGCCGGCGTTGCCCTTGGCGCACAGGCGGCCGCGGGTGGACACGTGCTCGGGATTGCCCTCGAGCTTCACGACGCGATCATTCTCGACGTAGGCGATGGCGCCGTCCTGGATGTTGCAGACGTGGCAGTTGATCGGGATGGCCTTGCGCTCGGCGCCGGTGACCGGGCCGAAATCCTTTCCGCCCAGCTCGGTCTCCATGGCACGCAGCAGGCGCGGCGCGGCGGCCGCGGCGGCGCCGGTGCCGGCGCTGACCTTGAGGAAGGTGCGACGCGTGACTTTCGGCATTTCCATGTTCTCTCTCCTCGTGATCGGTCAGTACAGGGTTTGCAGTTGCTGCGGGCCCATCAGCAGGGCGTAGCGCAGCGCGGCGCTGCCCACCAGCACCAGCACGGAGGCGACGATCAGGCCGCCCTGCTGTTTGCCGAAGGGCGCCAGCAGCAGCGCCACCGGGGCCGCGGTGCCGGCGAGGATGCCGATGCCGACGAAGACGAGGCCCATCGTGCCGGTGGTCAGGATGATGAAGGTCAGCTCCTCCGCCGCGCCGCCATAGTTGGTGGTCCCCAGGATGGAGATCAGGATCACGCCGACCGCGGCAGTCGACCACAGCAGGTATTGGTGCAGCACCCTGCGCGCGGCCTCGTTGCCGGCGGCCAGCAGCGAGCCCACGGCTGAGCCGGAAGCAATCGCCAGGGCGACGAACAGCACCGGCATGATTGGCGTGTTCCACACCGGCCGGGACTGGTGCACCGTCAGGTCGTAGCCGGTATAGACCGGCAGTCCAAGCGCCAGCAGCGCCGCCGCGGTGGCAAGCAGCTTCGTGCGCGCAGACTCGTCGCGCTTCACGAGCGCCAGGATGTAGAGCACCGAGACCACGCCGAAGGCGACGATGTTGAGCGAGCCCCACGCCAGCGGCGAGGTGAAGTGCAGGTAGGCCGGATTGAGGATGTTGAGGAAGCGCAGCGGCTGCGACAGATCGGCGATCAGCAGCAGGCTGCCCAGCGCCAACAGCGCGATGGAGCCGTACGCCGCCTTCTCGCGCAGCGGACGCAGTGCCGGCGTGATCCAGGACCCGTAGGACAGGAAGGACAGCCCCGCGACGATGCCGATGATGAAGAAGTAGACGGCGTAGCTCGCATGCCACGACACATCGTGAAACCAGACGTAGTCACCCATGATGTTCCTCTCAGATCTTGAAGTGGTTCTTGAAGGCAGCCCGTTCGAGCTCCATCACATCCGGTTTCCGATAGGCGTCGCGGCCGAATTCGGTCGCGTTGCGGTCGGCGCCGATGTAGAAGACGTGCGGCTTGGTGCCCTGCTCGGGACGAAGCACCTGGGTGGCGTTCGTCGCCACGAGATAGGAAACCTCGCTCGCCGGATCGTTGAGGTCGCCGAACACGCGCGAGCGGCCGATGCAGGTCTGCACGCAGGCCGGCACCAGGTTCTGCGTCACGCGATGGAAGCAGAAGGTGCACTTGTCGACCACGTTGGTGATCGGGGTGTAGGTGCGGTGCGAGGGCAGCATGAAGCGCGCGTTGTACGGGCAGGCCGCCATGCACGAGCGGCAGCCGATGCAGCGCTCGTATCGTTGCAGGACGAAACCGCCGTCCTCGACCTTGAAGGTCGCCTCCACCGGGCAGTTGCGCACGCAGGGCGGGTCGTCGCAGTGGTTGCACAGCCGCGGCAGGAACTGCTTCTTGACGGCCGGATACTTGCCTACGACCTTGTAGGGCACCCAGGTGCGATTGACCCCCAGGGGTGTGTCGTACTCGGCCTTGCACGCGACCTGGCAGGCCATGCAGCCGATGCAGCGGCGCGTGTCGACGACCATGGCATAGCGCTTCTTGCCGGCCACCCCGCGCGTCTCGATGGGGGAGACCCTCAGTTCTTCACTCATCTGCCTTGCCTCCTCTGATTGCAACGATGCGTTCTTCGGTGCCTGCGGCGACCCGCCGGGCTGCGCGGACCAGCGCGGCGGCGGGGCACGTCTTCCCTAGGCAACATCCGGGCCAGAACTGCGCCGGATCGCGCAACCCCGCTTGCCGGCAGGCGAATTCGCCTGGGGCCATGACGCCGGCCTGCACTCGATCGTTACGCCGAAGTAACGGTCGCCCCGGTTGTTGCGCCGCAAGGTGCTACGCCGGCGTAACGTCCGGAAAATCGATGCTGACGCAAAGCCGCGGACGCGCTTATCATCGTCACTTCCGCATATGAACCTCCTTCAACGCAGACAGCGCAAAGACGCAAAGGGCGCAAAGATGTGTCGAGATGCTGACTCGATGGATGAATGGGCCTTCTCCCGGTCTATCCTTTGCGGTCTTTGCGTTGCTTTGCGTCCTTTGCGGCAAGTGCGTTTGCCAGGATCATCGAAGCCATGAAAACGATCGCCGCCAATGGCGGCCATACGATGCGGCGCAGATTCCTGCGCGCTTCGCTGGCGCTCGCCACTTCACCCATCCTGCCGGCGCGAAGCGCGAATCCGCCGCTGCACATCGGGCTGACGCCGGTGTTCCTCGACGATCAGGTCCGTTTCCTCGCCCGGCTGCGTGCATGGCTGGAGCGCCGCCTCGATCGTCCGGTGGTCTTCGTGCAGCGGGGCAATTACCGCGAAGTGCTGGACCTGGTGCGCGGCGGCAAGATCGACTTCGCCTGGGTCTGTGGCTATCCCTACGTGCGCTACCAGCGGGAATTGCTCCTGGTCGCCGTGCCGGTCTGGCGGGGGCGGCCCGTCTATCAGTCCTACCTGATCGTGCCCGCCGGCGACCGGAAAACCACCAACCTGCTCGAGTTGCGGGACAAGGTGTTCGCCTATTCGGATCCCGACTCCAACTCGGGCTTTCTCTATCCGCAGTATCGCCTCGTCATGGCCGGCGAGAACGCCGCGACCTTCTTCTCCCGCACTTTCTTCACCTGGGCGCACCGCAAGGTGATCGAGGCGGTCGGCGTCGGTCTCGCCGACGGCGGGGCAGTGGACGGTTATGTCTGGGCGACGCTGGCGGAGATCAATCCGCGGATCACCGGCACCACGCGGGTCGTCGAACGATCGTCCGACTTCGGTCACACGCCCTTCGTCGCGCGCCGGGACATCTCCACGGCCGAATTCGATCGCTTCCGCGCGCTGCTGATCGACATGCCCGCGGATCCCGAGGGCGCGCAGTTGCTGCACGAGTTGCGCCTGGACGGTTTCGTCGCCGGAACGCCGGCGATGTTCGACGGCATCGCGCGCATGGCGGCGCGCGTGGGCCGGGCGTGACGATGCTCGATGATCTTTCGCTGCGCTGGAAGATTCCGCTGCGCGTGCTGGGGGCGGTGATCGGCACCGCGCTCGCGGTGACCGCGGCCCTGGTCACCCGCGAGTACGACGGCATGCGGCAGAACCTGGAAGGGCATGCGAAGAGCCTGGCGCGCGTGATGGCCAACACGCTGGTCGGTCCGGTGCTGCACGACGACATCTGGCGTGCCTGGGAGATCCTTCAGTCGGCGCGCGATCCGGTCGCGGTGGCTCCCGAACTGCAGGCCGACATCGTGCTGGTGACGGACGCCGATTTCCGGGTGTTCGTGTCCAGCCGCCCGCGCGAGTTCCCGATCGGCAGCAGTCCAGCCAGCCGCGGCGGAACGTACACGCGGCTGCGCGCAGCACTGATGCAGGGGGAGGCGGGCGAGCAGCGCATCATTGATCCCGGCGAATCGCCCCAGTATTTCGTGATGTCACCGCTGGTCGCCGACGGCGTCGCGCTCGGTCATGTGATCCTCGGCTATTCGAAGATCTCCTTCCTGCCGCGCTTCCTCGATCTGGTCGGACAGGCGGCGCTCGTCACGCTGCTGGTATTGATCGTGATCATGCCGGTGTCCTGGTTCTGGGCGCGCCGCACTGGGGCGCCGCTCATCGCGCTGGCCGGCGCGATGCGCCGGGTGCCGGGCGAACTCGAGTCTGCGCGGCTCGCCGAACTGCCGCGAAACCGCGACGAGATCGGCCAGCTCGGCGACGCCTTTCGCCGCATGGTGGTCGAACTGAAAGAGAAACAGGAACTCGAAAGCCGGATGCTCGTCTCCGAGCGGCTCGCGGCGGTGGGCCGGCTGGCGGCAGGCATCGCGCACGAGATCAACAATCCGCTGGGCGGCATGCTGACCGCGATCAAGACCTACCAGCGCCACGGTCAGGCCGATCCGCTGGCGGGCCAGACCATGTCCCTGCTGGAACGCGGATTGAGCCAGATCCGCAACACCGTCGGGGCGCTGCTGGTCGAGACCAAGACGCAAGACAGGCCGTTCGATCCGTCGGACATCGACGACCTCCTGATCCTGGTGGAGGCCGAGGCCCAGGCGCGGGCCGTGCATGTCGACGTCGAAGGCGCGCTCGACGGCCCGGTGCCCCTGCCGGCGACGCTTCTGCGGCAGATCCTGCTGAACCTGCTGCTCAACGCCATCGCCGCAGCGGAGCTGTCCGGCCGGGTGCGCGTGGGCATCTCGGACAACGGGGGGCGGCTGCGGCTGTCCGTGTGCAACGACGGGCAGCACATCCCCGATGCACAGATGGCCTACCTGTTCGAGCCTTTCGCCAGCGGCAGAGAGAAGGGACACGGCCTCGGCCTGTGGGTCGTCTACCAGATCGTGCACCAATTGAACGGCGGTCTTTCGGTCGAGAGCGAACCGGACTGCACCACCTTCAAGGCCGAGGTCCCCTATGGCACAAAGTAGCGCGCGAAGCATGCGCATGTGCCTCGTCGAGGACGACGAGATCATGGGCGAATCCCTGGTCCGGTTGTGCAGCCTGGAAGGATTCGAAGTGATCTGGTGCCGCACGGCGGCGGAGGCCGCCCGCACCATCGGGGCGCAACGCTTCGACGTCGTGGTGAGCGATATCCGCCTGCCGGACCGCAACGGCGGCGAGCTGTTTCTGGAGCTCCGGGAAAAGCAGCCTCGCCTGCCGCCCTTCCTGTTCATGACGGCCTACGGGACGATCGACCGCGCGGTCGAGCTGCTCAAGGCCGGCGCCGCCGACTACGTCACCAAACCCTTCGACGTCGACGCGCTGGTGCGGCAGGTGCGCACGCTCGCCGAGAGCTACGGATCCGGCGGCGGCGAGGACGGCGACGATTCGCTGGGCGTCTCGCCCGCCATGCGGCACATCGCCGGATCCCTTCCGCGCCTGGCACGCCATGCCGCGGCCCTGCTGATCACCGGCGAATCGGGCTCCGGCAAAGAGCACGTGGCGCGGCTGTTCCATCGCCATGCCGTGGGCGCCGCCGCCGAGTTCGTCGCCGTCAACTGCGCCTCGATCCCCGAATCCCTGATCGAGGCGGAACTGTTCGGCTACGAGCGCGGGGCCTTCACCGGGGCGGTCCGGGCCAAGCGGGGATTCTTCGAACTCGCGCATCGCGGCACCCTGTTCCTGGACGAGATCGGCGAGATGCCGCCCTCGATGCAGGCCAAGCTGCTGCGCGCGATCCAGGATCGCCGGGTGACGCGCCTGGGCGGCGAGAAACCGTTCGCCTGCGACTTCCGTCTGGTGTGCGCCACCCACCGCGACCTCAAAGCGATGGTGGAGGACGGCCGCTTCCGCGAAGATCTGTACTACCGCATCCACGTCATCCACCTGCGCATCCCCGCGCTGCGCGAGCGGCCGGAGGACATCCGCTGGTTCGTGCGCCGTTTCGTCGAGGAATTCAATCACGCGCACCCGGAGGAGCGGCGGCGGCTGGATCCGCGCACCGAGCAGGCGCTGATCCGCTACGGCTGGCCCGGCAACGTGCGCGAACTCAAGCATGCCGTGGAGCGCGCCTGCATCCTCTCCACCGGACCCCTGCTCGACGCAGAGGCATTCTTCGAGAGCAGTCCGGGCAGCGACGCCGGCACGCAACCGCCCGTTTCGGAGTCTCTTGCCGAATATCTCATGGCCTGCGAACGCGAATACCTTTCGATGATCCTCGATCGGCATCGCGGACACATGACCCATGCCGCCG
The DNA here is from genome assembly GCA_001872285.1 of Betaproteobacteria bacterium CG2_30_68_42. Lineage (GTDB taxonomy): Bacteria > Pseudomonadota > Gammaproteobacteria > Burkholderiales > Rhodocyclaceae > CG2-30-68-42. The sequence continues at coordinate 9,053 of MNXU01000037.1, read as the reverse complement.
AGACGCTCGGCATCACCCGCAAGACCCTCTGGGAGAAGTTGCGGCGGCTCGGGGTCAGGGCGAAAGGCGAAGCGCAATAGACCGCGCGACCGACTCGCCGCAGCCCGAGCCGCGCCCGGCACGACCGTCTCGCCGGGCTTTGCGGCCGGCCATCGTTCGTCCGGCGGCGCCCGAGGGCGCGTGTCGGTCGGCCGGGAATTCTTGAGGGGGACTGGCGCGCCTGACACGATTCGAACGTGCGACCCCAGCCTTCGGAGGGCTGTACTCTATCCAACTGAGCTACAGGCGCGGGGAGCAGAAGAATAGCGGTTTTCGGCAGTATCGTCCATGCGCGCGGAGGCGGGCCGTGGCGCGGCGCGCGGTTATAATCCGGGCGAGTCCGAGCGATTCTTGCACGGCTGTCTTCGACTTTCTCCTACACGCAGGGACACGACATGAATCCAGGGATGCGGCGCAGGGCGCCGGTGATCGGGGCGTCCGTGCTCGCGGCCGCGGTACTGGCGCTGGCCGGATGCGGGCGCGGAGGCGACAAGCCCACCGAGGAACAGACCAACAAGCTGATCGAGCCGGTCGCGAAAATCGAGCTGGGTGCCGCTCCTGCAGCAGCTCCTGCAGCGGCTCCGGCGGCCACCCCCGCCGACGCAACTGCCGCGGCGGCTCCCGCCCCCGCGGCAGCAGATGGAAAGGCCGTCTACGACTCGGTCTGCATCGCCTGCCACGCGGCCGGTGTCGCGGGAGCGCCCAAATTCGGCGACAAGGCCGCGTGGGCGCCGCGGCTTCCTGCCGGCATCGACGGCCTCGCCAAGTCCGTGCTCACGGGCAAGAACGCGATGCCGCCCAAGGGTGGCAATCCCGCGCTCTCGGATGCGCAGATCAGGGCCGCGGTCGAGTACATGGTCGCTCAGGTCAAGTGAGCGCGTGCGCCGCTATCTGAGCAGACCGAACACCTTCTTCGCCAGGTTGCCGGCCGCGCCGAGCGGGTTGGTGCGGATCGCGCGCTCTTCCTCGGCGATGATCAGGAACAGTCCGTCGAGCGCCTTCCCGGTCACGTAGCGCTCGATCTTCGCGTCCTTTTCCTCGAGCAGCCCGAACTTCGCCGCGCGGCCGGCGAGTTCGTTGTACTTCGCGGCCAGACCGACCTTTTCCGTGGCCCGGGTGACGATGGGCAGGAACTGCTCGGTGAGCTGCGCCGAGGTCGTGCGGCGGAAATACTGGGTGGCGCCATCGTCTGCGCCGGTGAGGATTCTCCGGGCGTCGTCGACGGTCATCTTCTTCACCGCCGCAACCAGGATCGGCTTGGCCCTGGCCACCCCGTCCTCCGCGGCGCGGTTCATGGCCAGGGTCAGCTCCCCGGCCTGTTTCCCCATGCCCAGCGCGCGCATGAGGCCCTCGGCCTGACGCAGCCCCTCGGGCAGGGGGATGCGGACCTTCGGATTGCCGAGAAAACCATCGGCGCGACCGAGTTTCTCGACCGCCGCCGCGGCGCCCTGCGTGAGCGCCTGCCGCAGGCCGCCGGCGGCGTCGCCCTCGCTCAGGGCATCGAGCGGACCGGCAGCCGAGGGCAACGGACAGAGCGCGATCAGCAGTACTGCGAACCAGGTGCGCGTGGCGATCCTCCTCGTGTGCGATTGCGAACGGAGCGCATGGTAGCCGATCGGCCGCGCCGGACGATTGGTCGCCCGGCGCATGCTACACTCGAACGCGAACGAAGGGGACCGATTCGCCCCCGACCGAAGGGAATCCCGACCGAAGCGGGCCTCGACATGCTCAATCCCAACATCCTGGACGACATCGCAAGACGCATCTCCGAACTCGTCGCGGCGAGTCCCGCGGGCGACATCGAGAAGAACGCCCGCGCCCTGCTTGCCAGCCTGTTCGCACGGCTCGATCTGGTCACGCGCGAAGAATTCGAGGTGCAGCGCGAGGTGCTCGCGCGCGCCCGCGAGCGGCTGGGCGTGATGGAGGCGCGCCTGGAGGAACTCGAGGCCAGGCTGCGCAGCGACGAGCAGGACTGACGCCGCACCGGACCCGCGGCTTCGCGCCTCGCCGGGAGGCGCTGCGCTGCTGCCCCGTGCTACAGTTCGCTGGCGACGGGAGAGGGAGGACGCGGGTGTCGTTGGCGGTGCTGCGCAGCCGGGCCCTGGCCGGCATGGAAGCGCCCGAGGTCGCGGTCGAGGTGCACCTCGCCAACGGGCTGCCGAGCTTCACGCTGGTGGGGCTCCCGGATACGGAAGTGCGCGAGGCGCGCGACCGCGTGCGTGCGGCGATCCAGAACGCACGCTTCGAGTTCCCGTCGCGGCGCGTCACCGTCAACCTGGCCCCGGCGGACCTGCCGAAGGAAGGCGGCCGCTTCGACCTGCCGATCGCACTCGGCATCCTGATCGCATCGGGCCAGCTTCCGGGGGCTGCGGCCGCGGGATGCGAATTCGCCGGCGAACTCTCGCTCTCCGGAGAACTGAGGCCGGTGAGCGGGATGCTGCCGATGTGCCTGCGTGCGGCACGTGCCGGTCACCGTCTGGTGGTGCCACGAGGCAACGCCGCCGAGGCAGCGCTGGTGCGCGATGCGGTCGTCCTGCCGGCCGCCTCGCTGCTGGAGATCTGCGCCCACCTCGCGGGCCGTGGCGAACTCGAGGTCTGGCGCGGCGAGGCGCCGGTCGCCGAGGCCATTTTCCCCGACCTCGCCGAAGTGAAGGGACAGGCGCACGCCAAGCGCGCGCTCGAGGTCGCGGCCGCGGGCGGGCACAGCCTGCTGATGGTGGGCCCGCCGGGGACGGGCAAGTCGATGCTCGCGGCGCGCTTCCCCGGCGTGCTTCCGGCCATGAGCGAGGAAGAAGCGCTGGAGAGCGCGGCGGTGCGCTCCACCTGCGGCGGCTTCCCGGTCGAGGAGTGGCGGCGGCGCCCGTTTCGCGCGCCGCATCACTCGGCCTCGGCCGCGGCGCTGGTGGGCGGGGGCGCCGTTCCGCGGCCGGGCGAGATCTCGCTCGCGCACAACGGCGTGCTCTTCCTCGACGAGCTGCCCGAGTTCGACCGCCGCGTGCTGGAAGCGCTGCGCGAACCGCTGGAGAGCGGGCGCATCACGGTCTCGCGGGCGGCCCGGAGAAGCGATTTCCCGGCGCGCTTCCAGCTCGTCGCGGCAATGAATCCCTGTCCCTGTGGCTACCTCGGCGGCGGCCGCTGCCGCTGCACCCCCGAGCAGGTCGAGCGCTACCGCGCCAAGCTGTCGGGGCCGCTGCTCGACCGCATCGACATCTGCGTCGAGGTTCCTGCGGTCGCGGAGGACGAACTCGCGCGGCGCGCCCCGGCCGAAGGCAGCGCCGCGGTGAGGGCACGCGTGGAGGCCGCGCGCGAGCGGCAGATCGCGCGCCAGGGACACCCGAACTTCGCGCTCGGCCCCGCCGAAGTCGAAGCGTTCTGCGCGCCCGACGCGGCAGGGGCCGCGCTGCTGCGCCAGGCGCTGGTGCGGCTAGGGCTGTCCGCGCGCGGATATCACCGCGTGCTGAGGCTGGCCCGCTCGATCGCCGATCTCGCCGGCGCGGCGCACGTGGCGAGCGCGCATGTGGCCGAAGCGGTGCAGTACCGCCGCGGCCTGGTCAGCGCTCGGGCGCCGGATCATCGTAACTGAAGATGCCGGAAGCATCGTCGTAGGCGATGATCTCGGCATAACGGTCCCAATCGCCAGCGCCCGCGAGCGCCGGCTGCGGGCCGCCACGCCGAGCGCCTCGAGTCCCAGTTCGACGTTGCCCAGCACATCGAGCCACGGCAGCAGCGCGAAGCTCTGGAACACCATCGCGATGCCCGGCTCGGGCCCACGCAGCGGCCGGCCCTTGCGCAGCACCCGGCCGCTCGCCGCCGCCCAGCGCGCATAGACGACGGTGAAGACGAGCGAGAGCACGAGCGCCATGCCCATGCGCAGGCTGGTGCGAAGCGCGTAGTAGGGCAGTTCGGCGGCATCCAGCGACACCGCCAGGCGTTCGCCCGGCACGTAGGGCACCGCCATCTGTCCGACGCCCCAGGCGAACAGGAACATCGCCGCGATCGCGAGCGGCAGCAGCACCACATCCCAGGGATTGCGGGCGGCCGCGAGCAGCGGGCGCAGGCCGAGCGCGGGCGAAGCAGTGCGCGCCGTGCTGTCGTTCGAAGCCAAGCCGCCTCCGGAGAACGATGTCGCACGGATGGTGTTGCGCGGCGCGCACGCTGTCAATCGGCGCTGAATCGCGCAACGAACGGTTTCGGGTTCCAGGGTTCGGGGTTCAGGTTCCAGGTTCCAGGGTTCGCGTTGGCGCGGGCGGCGCGTGTCGGGGATCGAGATTGCTTCGTCGCTTCGCTCCTCGCAATGAACTGTGCGCTTTGCCCCACGCACCCCGCACCGCGAAACCTGGAACCTGGAACCCGACACCCGAACAAGCGTAGAGCCCGCCGCCTAACGCGAAGGTTGACGCGGACGGAAATGAACGTATGATTCAAACGATCGTTTGATCCGGGTGGCGTGATGGCGGACGAAATCGCGAGCGTGGTCGATACCCGCGGCCGCATCCTCGATGCGGCCGAGCGGCTCTTCGCGCAGCATGGGCTGGAGGCGACCTCGATGCGCATGTTGAGCGCCGCGGCCGGCTGCAACCTCGCCTCGACCAACTATCATTTCGGCGGCAAGGAGGGCCTCATCCGCGAGGTGTTCCGGCGCCGTCTCACCTGGCTGAATCGCGAGCGCCTGCGCGTGCTCGACGAGATGGAGGCCGCCGCCACGGGCCGCCCGCTCAAGCCGCACCTCATCCTCGAGGCCTTTTTCGGAGTGGCCCTGCGCATGGCCGCCGACAGCGAGGGCGGCGGCGCGACCTTCATGCGCCTGCTCGGGCGCACCTACGCCGAGCCCTCGCAGTTCATCCGCAACTTCCTCGCCGAGGAATACGCGGCGGTGCTGGAACGCTTCAAGCGCGCCCTGTTCCGCGCGCTGCCCGCGGTGCCGGAGGCGGAAATCGTCTGGCGCCTGCATTTCATGCTGGGTGCGATGTCCTATGCGATCGCGGGCACCGATGCGCTGAAGCTCATCGCGCACTGCGAGCTCGACGAGGCCAACCCGGCCGCGGCGCTCGCACCGCGGCTGATGTCCTTCCTGCTCGGCGGGCTGCGCGCGCCGCTGCCCGCCGGATGCACCGCGCAGCGCGCAAAGCCCGACGCGAAGGTGAGGCGAAGCCGGCGGGCCGCGTAAGGAGGGCGCCCCGCAGGGCGTCGAAAGTCTGCGAGGCCCTTCGCCGGGCCCACGAAAAGGAGTGGCGAGATGACGATCCTGATGCTGTCCCTGCCGTTCGCGGTCCTCGCGGCCGCTTACCTGCGCGCGCCGGCCGTGGCCTGGATGCTTGCGGCCGCCGGCTACCTCGCCGGCTTCGCCTGGCTCGGCGGATGGGGCGAGGCGGCAGTGCTCGCGGCGGGCCTCGTGTGGGCGGTGGCCGCCGCGCTCCTCCTGGTGGCGCCGCTGCGCCGCGCGCTGCTCACGAGGCCGATCTTCGACCTGGTCCGGCGCCTGCTGCCGCAGATGTCGCAGACCGAACGCGAGGCGCTCGAAGCCGGCACCGTGTGGTGGGACGGCGAGCTGTTCAACGGCCGGCCCGACTGGGAGAAGCTGCTCGCCTATCCGGTGCCGCGGCTCACCGCCGAGGAACGGTCCTTCCTCGACGACGAGACCGAACGCCTGTGCGCGATGGTGAGCGAATGGGAGACCCAGCACGGCAGCCGCGACCTGCCTCCGCAAGCCTGGCAGTTCATCAGGGACGAGGGATTCCTCGGTCTCATCATCCCCAAGCGCTACGGGGGCAAGGAGTTCTCGGCTTACGCGCATTCCCAGATCGTGATGAAGCTCTCCACGCGCTGTAGCGCCGCCGCGGTCACGGTGATGGTGCCGAACTCGCTCGGTCCGGCCGAACTGCTTCTGCACTACGGCACCGAAGAGCAGAAGGACCGCTATCTGCCGCGGCTCGCGCGCGGCCTCGAGATCCCCTGTTTCGCGCTCACCAGCCCGCTCGCCGGCTCGGATGCCGCTGCCATCCCCGACCGCGGCGTGGTCTGCCGCGGAATCTGGGAGGGGCGCGAAGTCCTCGGCATGCGGGTCACCTGGGACAAGCGCTACATCACGCTCGGCCCGGTCGCCACCCTGCTCGGGCTCGCCTTCCGGCTCCACGATCCCGACCACCTGCTCGGGCCGGTGGAGGACGCCGGCATCACCTGCGCGCTGGTGCCGACCTCGCATCCGGGCGTCGAGATCGGGCGCCGGCACATGCCGCTGAATGCCGTGTTCCAGAACGGACCCACCCGCGGCCGCGAGGTCTTCATGCCGGTGGAATGGATCATCGGCGGGCCCGCGATGGCCGGGCAGGGCTGGCGGATGCTGATGGAGAGCCTGGCAGCGGGGCGCTCGATCTCGCTGCCCTCCGGTGCCACCGGGATGGCGAAGCTCGCGGTGCGCACGGTCGGTGCCTATGCGCGGGTACGCAGCCAGTTCAAGGCTCCGATCGGGCGCTTCGAGGGCATCCAGGAACCGCTCGCGCGGATGGGCGGCAACCTCTACCTGATGGATGCGGCGCGGGTGATGACCGCCGGCGCGGTGGACCTCGGCGAGAAGCCCTCGGTGGTCTCGGCCATCGTCAAGTACCACCTCACCGAGCGCTGCCGGCAGGTCGTGACCGACGGCATGGACATCGTCGGCGGCAAGGGCATCTGCATGGGCCCGAGCAACTTCCTGGGCAGCGCCTACATGCAGATGCCGATCAGCATCACCGTGGAGGGTGCCAACATCCTCACCCGCAGCCTGATCGTGTTCGGCCAGGGCGCGATCCGCTGTCACCCCTGCGTGCTGCGCGAGATGCGGGCGGCGCAGGATGCCGACCGCGCGCGCGGGCTGCGCGCGTTCGACGCCGCAATCCGGGAGCATGTCGGCCTGGTGGTCTCCAGCGGTGCGCGCGCGTTCGTGATGGGCCTGACTGGCTCGCACTTCGTGCGCGTGCCGCGCGATGTCGCGCCCGAAGCACGCCGCTACTACCAGCAGCTCACGCGCTTCTCGGCGGCATTTTCGTATCTCGCGGATCTCGCGATGTTGTCGCTCGGCGGCGATCTCAAGCGCCGCGAGAAACTCTCCGCGCGCATGGGCGACATCCTGGCGATGCTCTACCTGTGCTCGGCCGTTCTCAAGCGCTACGAGGCCGAGGGCAGGCAGGCGCAGGACGCACCGTTCATGCACTGGGCGATCTGGGATGCCATGTTCAAGGCCCAGAACGCCTTCGAGGGCGTGATCTCCAATTTCCCGCTGCGCGCGCTCGCGAAGTGGCTGCACTTCGTGATCTTCCCGTTCGGCCGGCCCTATGTGGTGCCCTCCGACCGGCTGGGATCGGAGCTGGCCGAACGGATGATCGAGCCTTCCGCGACCCGCGACCGGCTCACTGCCGGCATGTTCCTGCCGCGCGGCGAGGAGGATCCGGTGGGCGTGCTCGAACTCGCGCTCGAGGCGGCGATCGCGGCCGAGCCGATCGAGGCGAGGTTGCGCGCGGCGCGCAAGGCCGGCGGGGATACGGTCCCGCAACCGAGCGCGGCGGAGCGGATGATCCTCGCGCGCCGCGACGCACTGCGCGACCAGGTGATCCGCGTCGACGACTTCCCGCCGGATTTCGGTCTCGCGCGCGCCGCCTCGGACGATGCCTCCCGCCGTCGTGCCGCCGCGTAGCGAGATGGCGGTCACGCGGGCGGCGGGGGCAGGGATGCGATTCGCGAACTTCTCGCGCAAGCCCTCACGCGCATGAGCGAGCGCGCGGTGTATGTGGTCGATGGCGCGCGCACGCCCTTCCTCAAGGCGCGCGGCAGGCGCGGGGCGTTCTCGGCCTCGGACCTCGCCACCCAGTGCGGCAAGCAACTGCTCGCCCGAGCGCCCTTCGCGCCCGAGGAGCTCGACGAGGTCATCCTCGGCTGCGCGGCGCCCGCGGCCGACGAGGTCAACATCGGCCGCGTGGCGGCCTTGCGCATGGGCTGCGGGCTGCGGGTGCCGGGCTGGACGGTGATGCGCAACTGCGCGAGCGGCATGCAGGCGATCGACTCGGCGGCGAGCGACATCCGCTGCGGCCGCTCGCACCTCGTGCTCGCCGGCGGCGTGGATGCGCTGTCCCGCGTACCGCTGATGTTTTCCGACGAGGCGGTGGACTGGCTCTCGGGCTGGTATGGCGCGCGCAAGGCGCTGGAAAAGCTCGCGGCCGCGGCGAAGTTCCGCCCGCGCATGGCGGCCCCGGTGATCGCGCTGATGAAAGGGCTGACCGACCCGGTCTGCGGGCTGATGATGGGGCAGACCGCGGAGAACCTGGCGTCACGCTTCGGCATCAGCCGCGCAGCCCAGGACGCCTGCGCGGTGGAGAGCCACCGGCGCCTCGCACGGGCGCAGGCCGAAGGGCGGCTGCGTGAGATCCTGGCGCTGTTCGACGAGGGTGGCAGGCTGTACGCGGCGGACGACGGCGTGCGCGCCGATTCCTCGATCGAGAAGCTCGCGAAGCTCAAACCGTTCTTCGACCGCTATGGCACGGTCACCGCGGGCAACAGCTCCCAGATCACCGACGGTGCGGTCTGGCTGATCCTCGCCGACGAAGAGGCGATCGCCCGGCACCGGCTCGAGCCGTGCGGGCGCATCGTGGATACGCAGTGGGCGGGGCTCGATCCGGCGCAGATGGGTCTCGGCCCGGTGCATGCGGCCACGCCGCTGCTCGCCCGCCATGGGCTCGGGCTCGCCGACATCGACTGCTGGGAGATCAACGAGGCCTTCGCCGCCCAGGTGCTGGCCTGCCTGGCCGCATGGAAGGACGCGCGCTACTGCGAGGCCGAGCTCGGCTGCGCGGGCGCGCTGGGCGAGATCGACCCGGCCCGCCTCAACGCCGATGGCGGCGCGATCGCGCTCGGCCATCCGGTCGGCGCCTCGGGCGCACGCATCGTGCTTCACACCCTCGAAGTGCTCGAGCGCGAAGGCGGGAAACGGGGGGTCGCCGCGATCTGCATCGGCGGCGGGCTGGGTGGCGCGATGCTGGTGGAGG
>MNXU01000009.1 GCA_001872285.1 Betaproteobacteria bacterium CG2_30_68_42 | reverse complement strand
CGTGCGCCGTACTCGTCGTGCTCCGCTCGCCTGCCCGTCTCGGGGGCGGTTCCAACCAGACTTCCGCCCACGCTTGCAATGTACTCATCCCGGGCCTGCGGCGAAATTCGCATGGTTACCTAGATTGGTTGCGGAGATTACCTGCCTGCCCATCCTCCGGCACCCCGGCAATGCCGCACTGGAGCGCGAGTCTGACCAGCTCGGCGAGCGAGCCCACCTCCAGCTTTTCCATCAGATGCGCCCGGTGCGCCTCGACCGTGCGCGTGCTGATGTCGAGCGCTCGCGCAATGAGCTTGTTCGGCTTTCCGGAAACCACCAGTTGCAGCACTTCCTTCTCCCGCGGCGTCAGTTGGTCCACATGCCGACCGCATTCCGCGGAGTCGGGCTCGATGCCGGGCGAGCGCTGCGCGTTCTTGAGCGCACCGTTGACCGCGTCGAGCAGCTCCTGGTCGTCGAAGGGCTTCTCGATGAAATCGATCGCGCCGCTTTTCAGCGCGCGAACGGCGAGCTTCACGTCGCCGTGTCCGCTGATCATCACCGCGGGAATTCGCGTGCCACGCTTCTGCAGGGCTTCGAGGAGATCGATGCCGCTCGTCATCGGCATGCGGAGGTCGCTCACCAGGCACGCCGGCCCCTCGCCCAGCGGCTGCGCGAGAAACGACGCGGCATCGGGGAAGCCCTGCACCGCCAGTCCGACCGACTGAAACAGCAGTCGCAGGGAATCGCGCACGGCGGGCTCGTCGTCGACGACATAGACGATCGGTGCCGCACTCTTCGGCTCACTATTCATGGTTGGCAGCTTTCAGTGTGAAATGGAAGACCGCGCCGCTTCCGGCGAGAGACTCCGCCCACAGACGGCCACCATGCGCTTCGACGATCGAATGGCACAGCGCGAGTCCGATGCCGGCGCCCTCGCTCTTGGTGGTGAAGAACGGATCGAAGATGCGCTCGAGGTTCTCCGCCGGGATTCCCGGGCCGTTGTCGGCCACCGCGAACTCGATCAGTCCTTCCTCGCGCGCATAGGCATTCAGCGAGACGCAGCGCTGCGCCACCGCGCTCCCGGCAAGCGCTTCGATCGCGTTGCGCACCAGGTTCAGCAACACCTGCTGGATCTGCACCAGGTCGGCCCGGACGCTGCAATCGCCGGGGCATGCGCCGGCATGCAGGTCGACCGCATGCTGGTGCGCCTCGGGTGCGCTGAGGTGCAGCGCTTCGCCGATCAGCGATTCCACCGGAAGTTCGACCATCTGCGCGGCACGGTCCTGGACGAAGCCGCGAATGCGCTGGACGATTACGCTTGCCCGACGCGCCTCGTTGTACGCGCCCTCCAGCGCTTCGGCGAGTGCGGGGTCGGCGGCCCGCCCGGCGCGCAGGAAGCGCTGTGCTGCCTGCGCGTAGCTGGTGATGGCGGTGAGCGGCTGCGCGACCTCGTGCGCGAAAGCCGTCGCCATTTCGTCCATCGACTTGACGCGGCCGAGGTGCGCCAGTTGTTGCAGGTGCAGTTGCGCCAGCTCCTCCGCGCGGCGCCGCTCGGTGATGTCGGCGACCACCGCCATGATCCCGGCCGGTCGCCTCGGCGTGTCGCCCAGGCGGCGCATCGCGACGGACACCCTGAGCGGGATGCCGGCGCCGGTCTGCAGGGCGACTTCGCGGGTGACGTCCCTGGCGGCCGTGCAGGTTTCGAGCGCCGCGCAGAGGGCGGCACGCTCGCCTGCGACGACGACGTCGGTCAGGGGCAGCCCGAGCAGGCGGCTGCGCGCCTGCCCGAGAATCGCGCAAAAACGTTCGCTGACGTAATTCAGCCGCCCATGCGCATCGAGCGTCACCACGCCTTCGGCCATCTGCTCGATGAGCGTCCGGTGCGCCTGCTCGCTCTCCGCGACGCGGCGCAGGTAGCGCTGCCGTTCGCAGACCGCTGCCGCCAGAAACAGGGCGGTCGCCGCGACGACCAGCAGAAACTGGCTCAGCGAGAACAGCGCGTCGCTCTGGCTGGCCACCAGGAAGGGGCCGCTGCCGCTGCTCGCAGACCAGGTGGCGAAGCCGCTGGTCACGAGCATCACCGTCGAGGTCTCACGCGGACCGAAGCGCAGCGCTGCCCAGAGTACGACCGCGAAGATCGCATAAAGCGGTGCCGAGCCGGGGGCGATGGGAGTCGCCGTAAACGCGCCTGCATTCAGCACGACCGCAGTAAGCAGGAGTGACGCGAACTCGAACACGTGCTGCGGCGCTGCATGTCGCATGTACCAGGTCAGGATGACGGGCGCAACGATCATCACGCCCAACCCGTGCCCGAGAAAGCCGACCAACAGACCCATGGACTGATCCGCCGTGGGGAGCCCACCCTGCCCAATCACGGCGAGGACAAACAGCCGGCTTGCGACGCACAACACCGCGGCTGGTACCGCACCCAGTGCGATGAAGCGGGTCACGTCACGTATCCGGGCAAGATGCAGATCGATGGGACGCACACGCGTGAGCAGCAGCCAGGCGACCAGCGACTCGACGACGGTGCCCAGCGCAAGCGCCAGCGCCGAAGACGGAACGAAGCCGGCTTGCAGTTCGACCAGGAAATCGCCGGCGAACACGCCGAGCGCCGCCAGGGGTCCCGCGATCAGGACACCTGCGACGGCCACTCCGGCCGCGGGCCATATTCCGGCGAGACCGCCATCTAACGGAAAGCCGTCCAACGCCAGCAGCCCCGCGGCGAAATACGCCACCGCGGTGAGCACCGCTGCCCGGAACCAATGCGGGCGGCAAACGCCGGGCGGCGAGTCGATCATCGCGGTCGTGCTGCCGGCCGGGCGTGCAGACACAGCTGATTTCCTCCCTCCGGGTTGTCTGTGTTCCGGAGCATCTGCTTGGTCGCGCCAGGCCCCGCTGTGCTTACAGGCCATTCCAGAATCGGCGCAGCCCGCACCGGCTTGACTTCTGAACCGATCGGTCCATAATACGGCCATGAGCCCCGGACGCCCGATCGAGTTCGACCGCGAGCAAGCCATCGAGGACGCCATGGAGGTGTTCTGGCGGCAGGGTTTCGAGGCGACTTCGCTCGCCGACCTGCTGGCGGCGATGAAGCTCTCGAAGAGCAGCTTCTACCACGCGTTCGGAAGCAAGCAGCAGTTGTTCGAGACCTGCCTCGCGCACTTCCGCCGGCGCCAGACGATCCGCATGACCGAGGCGCTGGCCGCCGCGCCCTCGGCCCTGGCGTTCCTGCGCAGGATGCTGCGCGGGGTGGCGCACGAGGCGCGCGGAGAGCGCTGTCCCAAAGGCTGCCTGATCATGAACAGCGCTACGGAATTCGCCGGCCGCGACCCGGCGATCGCCCGTCTGGTCGCGCTGGGCGTCGGCGACTTCTCCGGGGTGTTCCGGGCCGCGATCCGGCGCGCGCAGCGCGAAGGCGACGTCCCGGCGTCCCGCAGCGCCGAGACACTGGCCCGCTACGTCGTGTCGACGATCAGCGGGCTCAAGACGATGCTCAAGGCCGGCGCGAGCCCGCGCACCATCGAGCGCATCGCGGAGGTCGCGCTGGGCGCCCTGCGCTGATTGTTTGTTTTTGTTTTGGACCGTTCGGTCCATTTGTTGCACCAACCACCGAGGAGACCACCATGCTGGCCGAATACCGGATCACCCTCCCCCCCCAGACGATCGAGAACGCGAATCCCGCTGCGAAGGCGGTGCTCGAGAAGGCGTTCGCCCAGGTCGGCTTCATTCCCAACATGTATGCCCGGATGGTCCACTCGCCGGGCCTGCTCGACACCTACCTGCACGGCTACGCCGCATTCCGCGGCCAGTCGGGATTCTCCACGCAGGAGGGCGAGCTGATCCTGCTCGCGATCAGCCGCGAGAACGGCTGCGAGTACTGCGTCTCCGCGCACAGCTTCCTCGGCGACAAGAAGTCGGGCGTCCCGACCGAGGTGACCGATGCGGTACGCAACGACACCGAGATCCCGGATCCGAAACTGCGCGCGCTGGCGACCTTCACGCGAGCGCTGGTCGCCAAGCGCGGCCTGGTGAGCCGGGCCGACGTCGAGGCCTTCCTCGGCGCCGGATACGAGGAGCGTCACATCCTCGAGATCATCCTCGCGATCTCGGTCAAGACGCTGAGCAACTACGTGAATCACCTGTTCCACACGCCGCTCGATGCGGTGTTCGCGCCGCGGCGCTGGACCGAGGCGCGCTGACGGCCTGCGGGCGGCCGGCGCAGTCCCGATCGAACGTCGTGCGCCCGGCCCGTCCGGGCGCAACCAAGGAGACCCGATGGACCCGCAACGCATTCCCGCGATTTCCGCATGCGTCTTCGACGCCTACGGCACGCTGTTCGACTTCAACACCGCTGCCGCGCTCGCGCGCGACGAACTCGGCGACGACTGGCAACGCCTGTCGGAGCTCTGGCGCCAGAAGCAGCTCCAATACACCTGGCTGCGCGGGCTGGGCGGGCATCACGCCGACTTCTGGCAGGTGACCGGCGATGCGCTCGATTTCGCGCTCGCCACCCTGAAGCTCGACCGGCCCGGACTGCGCGACCGGCTGATGAACCTCTACCTCGCGCTGGGCGCCTACCCCGAAGTGGCCGAGACGCTTCGCGCGCTCAAGGGGCGCGGAATGAAGCTCGCGATCCTCTCCAACGGCTCGCCCGCGATGCTCGAAGCGGTGGTGCGCAACGCCGGGCTGACCGAGCTCCTCGACGGGGTCTTCTCGGTCGAGGAGGTCGGCGTCTACAAGCCCCATCCTTCGGTCTATGCGCTGGCCGAGAAGCGGCTGGGCATCGAGCGATCGAGGATCTGTTTCCTGTCCTCGAACGGCTGGGACGCCTACGCGGCCAAGGCGTTCGGCTTCCGCGTGCTGTGGTGCAACCGGTTCGGCCAGGCGCCCGAGCGAATTCCGGCCACGCCCGACGCCGAGATCGCGACGCTTTCCGAGCTTCCGGGGCGGCTTGCCTGAGCGATCGCGCGGGTTCGCCAAGCCCCTGTAAGAAAGCCGGAAAGCTTCCGTCCAAGGGGGCTGGCCGCGGCACGTCTCGCGGCGTGCAGCACCCAACCATGGAGAGAACCGTGATCCGGAAGTCCCTCGCAGCAGCACTGGTCGGCATTGCGGCCGCGGCTCCGGCCGCCGCCGCCGAAGTTTCCCTGAACGCGGTGATGACACCGAAAGAGCAGATCCGCCTCGATTTCGCCGACGGCAGCAAGCACTTCGTGCTGATGGTCCGGCGCGAGGGCAAGGCGCAGGGCAACGGTCCGCTCGATGGCGCGGCCGTCACCGAATACGGTTTCCACGATCTGGTTCCCGGCCAGAGCGGCGATCCGCGCGGTTATCTCGTGTTCGCGCGGCCCGACGGTGGCACCGCCTATGTAAAATGGCAGGTGCGCGCGGTATTCATTCCCGGCGCCGACGGCAAGCCGAAGCTCCTCGACAACGGCTTCTGGGAGATCGCCGGGACCTCCGGTTCGCTCAAGGGACTGAAGGGCGCCGGCACGCTGCACATCAAGGCGGTGTCCCCGGCCGACCGCCAGTTCGAACTGACCGGCGAAATCGCCCAGGGAGCCTCACGATGACAACGAATGAAAGCGTAGCCCGCCGCCTCGGAACCGCGCTGGCACTGATCGCGGCCCTCGCCACCAGCGCAGTGGCGCAGGCCGCCGACGCGCCCTATCCCGGAACGATCACGGTCGCCTCGCCGCACGGCTTCGCCGATACCGCAAAGCGTGTCGAACAGGCGGTCGCCGCGAACAAGATGGGGCTGGTCGCCAAGGCGAGCGCGAGCGCGGGTGCGGCGGCGCGCGGCGTGAAGATCGCCGGCAACATCGTGCTCATGGTGTTCCGCAACGACTATGCGGTGCGCATGCTGGCGGCGAGCGTTCCGGCCGGCATCGAGGCGCCCATCCGCATCTATGTCACCGAGGACGGCGCGGGCAAGACCGCCATCACCTGGCGCACGCCGTCCGCCGTGTTCGCCCCCTACGGCAATGCGGCCCTCGATGCGATGGCGCGCGAACTCGACCCGGTGTTCGACAAGATCGTCCGGGACGCGGTCGGCAACTAGAAACACCGGCCGCCGCGCGCGGCACTGGATGCACCCGCGCCCGATGGGCTCGTCGCGGAGTCGGTCGAAGCCTTCCTGCGCCGCGTCGACTGGTACCAGCGCTTCGCCGATTACGAGGTGGTCGAGCTGCTGCTGACCCCGGCGATTCCGCGCTCGGACGTGAAACGGCCCGCGAAGGCGTTGATCGCGAGATTCGGAAATCTGCGCGGGATCCTCGATGCGCCGGTCGACGAGCTTCGCGCCGTCCCGGGCATCGGGAAGGTCACTCCGGTTGCCCTCAAGATCGTCAAGGCGGCAGCGACGCTCCACCTGCAACAAAGCGGCGAAGGCCGCGACTGCCTCGCCGATCCCGCCCGGCTCTCGGAGTTCTGGCGCATGCGAATCGGGGCGCTCCGGAACGAGGTCTTCGAAGTGGCCTATCTGGATTCATCGTACCGCCTCGTGCGCGACGGAGTCGAGACCCTCGAGGAGGGCACGATCGACCGGGCGGCGGTCTACCCGCGCAGGGTGATCGAGGCGGCGCTGAAGCGCGGCGCGGCGGCGCTCGTGCTTGCTCACAACCACCCGAACGGCAACGTCACGCCGAGCGAACACGACAAGGTGCTCACCCGCGCCATCGTGCTCGGCGCACAGACCGTGCACCCCAGCGGATTGCGCAACTTCTCTTCCGCAAGACTCCCCAGGCGATTGCATCGGTACGGCGAGATCCGTCTTTCAAGATGAGGTAGCGTTTCGCGGTCATCCGATCCTCGTCGCGCTCGGCGAGAAGAGCCGAAACGTTCGCGCAGCACCGCGAGGATCGGCTCGCGGTTGGGGGAACAGGAGCGCGCGTCGGGTTTGTTCGTGGCGACTGCTCGCCGTCGCGCCGGCAGGTGTTGCGGCCCGGCGCCGCTCCCACGCCACCGCCAGGCGGCCATGCTACGCTTCCCGCCGGCGGCTCTCGTCCTCGCATGTGGTGCCACACCCCAATGTCATGTCGGCGCTGACCCGGCCTTTCGCCGTCGCGCTCTGCACCCTGTGCGGCGCTGCCGCCTGGGCCGGCGAATTCGAGCCTCTCGCGGCGCTGGTCCGAATCGGCCCGTGGCCGGCGGTCTCGGGACTGATCGGCTACGGCGAGCGCTTGTGGTTCGCCAACAGCGTCAAGTTCGTCGATCACAACTCGGCCGATCTCTACAGCTACGACCCGCGATCGGGGCGCGTGCGCTACGAGCGCCATCTGTTCAGCCAGGACGTCGGGCAGCCCACGGTCGGCGACGGGTTGCTGTACTGGCCGTTCGAAGATGCGCGCTTCTCGGTCGGCCGGGGTGAATTCATGGTCACCGACGGCCGCGAGTGGCAGTGGCGCACTCTTCCCTTTCCACGGGTATTGCACCTCCATGCCATGCTGTCGCACGACGGCCATCTGTATGCGGCCACCGGCGGCTTCGTCGCCGCGTTGTATCGCTCCGGCGATCAGGGCCGGAACTGGCAAGCGGTCTATCGGCATCGCAACGCGCCGAACGCCTTGAGTCGCCTGGTGAGCCTCGGAGTCCTCGACGGTCGTCTCTACGCCGGCATCGAAACGTCCGGCGAGACCGGCGTTGCGCTCGGGCGGCTCGACGGCGACCGGCTGGTGCCGGTGCCGGGTTGGCCGCGAGGCACCGGTGCCGGCGCGCTGACGGCATATCGGCGCCACCTCTACGCCGTTCATCATGACGAACAGGGCCGGTCGGTCTGGCGCACCGACGGACGCACGTCCGAGCCGGTGCGCGCCCTGGCCGGCCGCGAGGTGCAAGCGATGGCGGCCGCCGCCGACGCGCTGTGGGCGGTGACCGGAGGCAGCCACAGCGAGCTGTGGGCGAGCGCTGACGGAGCCGCATGGCAGCGCGTACAAACCTTCGACGGCGACGTACCAGTCGACGTGGCGGTCCATGCGGGACGGCCCTACGTCGGTGCGATCGGTGCCGACGGGCGCGGGGTGCTGTTCGGCCCGCGGGTGCCCGCGCCGGTGGAGCGTGCCGCCGCAACCGCGCGCCTGCCGCCCGCGCCGGCCTCTTCCGGCGACGGCGAACCGCTCGACGAGTCGCTCGCCGTGCTCGACGCGGCACTGGCCGATCCCGGCAAGTTCGAGCAGCGCGGCGGCGTGCCGATCGAACTCCTGGAGCCCCTCATCGCTTCCGGAACGGCACGGGCCGCGCAGGCGCTGGCCTCGCGCATCGGACGCGCGGCGCCGGGCGCCGGCACCTCCCGCTTCGCCGGAAGGCGCGTGCCCGCTGCCGACAAGGCCGATTGGCAACTGCTGTGGGCGCTTGCGCGAACCGCGCGTGGCGAGGTGCCGCTGTCGCTGCTCGCCCGCCCCTGGCGCGCGGCGCGGCATCGTAGCGAAAAGTACGTCGAGCCGGTAGCCGCGGCGGCATGGGCAGCATCGGAGTCCCGCCAAGCCGACGACGCGACGGTCTCCGCCCTGGTCGGCCGGCTCGGGCGCGCGGGCGATCCCGACTGGCTCGCGGGCGATCTGGTCGGCGCGCTGACGGTGTTGAGCGGATGCCGATTCGGCTACGACGCGCACGCCTGGCGCGCCTGGCGCTCGCATCGTGTGGCGCTCCGCGACCGGTCTGCGGCCTGCGACGCCCTCACAGGCCGGGCCGAGCTGCTGCCCGTGCCGGGGGGCATGTTCACGATGGGCGATGCACACGGCGAGAGCGACGAGGTCCCGCGTCCGGTCAGCCTGCAGGCGTTCCGGATGATGCCCCGGGAGGTGACCAACCGAGAATTCCGCGAGTTCGTCGCGGCCACCGGATATGTGACGGATGCGCGGCGCAGTCGCATCGGCCACGTGTGGACCGACCGGTGGCGCCCGGTGGCCGGCGCGAACTGGCTCGATCCCCAGGGCACGGGCGCCGGCATCGGCGGGCTCGATGAACACCCCGTGGTGCAGGTGAGCGCGCGCGACGCGCAGGCCTACTGTGCCTGGCGCGGACTGCGGCTGCCCACGGAGGAAGAATGGGAATTCGCCGCGCGCGGCACCGACCGCAGGCGCTATCCCTGGGGGCGCGAGGTCCCGGCCGAAGGCGGATCGAGGCGGGCCAATTACGGCGCCGAGCGCTGCTGTGCCGCCGATGCCGCCGACGGTTTTCTGCGCACCGCTCCGGTGGGCAGTTTTCCCGCCGGCGTGTCGCCGTTCGGGCTCTATGACATGGCCGGCAACGTGTGGGAATGGACATCGAGCGCCTATGCCGCCGGGAGCGGCGAGGTGGCGATCCGCGGCGGCGGCTGGGGCAACGATGCCTACTGCCTGCGCACCAGCTACCGCCACGGCAATCCGCCCGACATCGGCCTGGACATGGTCGGCTTTCGCTGTGCAGCGCGATAATGGGGTCAGACACCATTATCATCCTTCCTCGATAATGTCGATAATGGGGTCAGACACCATTATCATCCTTCCTCGGCCTGCCTACCCGCTTCGCAACATAATGGTGTCTGACCCCATTATCTTTATCCTTATCATCCTTCCTCGGCCTGCCTACCC
>MNXU01000013.1:9598-15777 GCA_001872285.1 Betaproteobacteria bacterium CG2_30_68_42 | reverse complement strand
GCCCAGCGAATCAATCGTGCGCGTGGCTGGAAAGGCGCATCTATTGCTGCCGGAGGAGCACCTTTTCTACTTCACCCCGAAGAGCATGCGACTCATGTTCGAGAAAGCCGGATTCGAACCCGTCTACCTGGGCACCGGCGGCTACGGACGTAGCATGGCTGAGATCCTGCGCGTGGTGTTTCGCGGCGCCGGTGTGCCACTTCAAGTGCTGGAACCCGCGCTGCGCAAGATCAGTTTCGAAATCAATCTCGGGGACATTTTCGCCATCGCAAGAAAGGCAGGGTAGCCTGGCCCGCATCCTCCCAGCCCGTATCAGACCGAGGGGAGGCGACCCAGCGGCGGTGCTGGGCCGAGGCCGTCGCGCCGCCGAGTTCATCCGGCAGACCTACTCGCCCGAGCGCGAGGAACGAGAGCTGGTCGAGGTTTGGGAGCGGGTGCTGTGTCGCCGATCGCAGGCGCTCTCCGTCAGAAAAGCCGTCACGGTGCCCCCGGCGGCGAAGATTGAGGGTGCTGTCGGCCGGATGGATACGACCTCGACGAACGCCGGGGCTCCGCCGCTGAAGCCTTGACGGCCAGTAGTGTAGAAACTACACTGGCCCAACGATGATCGAGCTAAAACAAACAGAGACATTTAGGAAGTGCCGGACGGCTCAAGGATGAACGGGCGCGAGCCTTGATCGCGTCACGCCTCGACCGGTTGGCTTTTGGGCACGCCGGGGATGCGGAGCCGGTCGGGGAGGGGATCAGCGAGCTGCGCATCCACTACGGCCCCGGGTACCGCGTCTACTTCCAGAAGCGGGGGACACGATCATCGTCTTGCTGTGCGGTGGCGACAAGAGCACGCAAGCAAGGGACATCAAGACCGCAAAGCGCCTGGCTGACGAATGGAGCGAATGAGATGGTTCAAAGATTGACCACCTATGATCCCGCAGAGGATCTGACTACCGACGAAGCGATTGCGACCTTCCTGGCCGAAGCGTTTCAAACGAGCGACGCGGCTTACATTGCGCACGCGCTGGGTGTCGTGGCCCGCGCAAAGGGAGTGGCCCAAATTGCCGGCCAAACCGGCCTTTCCCGCGAGCAGCTCTACCGCTCGTTCAGCGAGAATGGCAACCCGACCTTGAAAACGACCCTGGCCGTCATGAAGGCCCTGGGAATCGAGCTGACCGCGAAGGTGCCGGCCGCCGGCTGAGCCATTCCCGAAACAGCGCCCGTATTGCCTGCCGTCACATTTCTGGCAGCCTCGCTGATTCTGCTCCTCTGCACGTCGCATTGGCAGGTGCTGTCGGCCGGACGGGTACCGGGCGCAAACGTGCCTGCCGTCACGTCGCGGCCCGGCACCCGCAGATATAATGCGCCGGGTCCATGCCACGCGGCCTTGCCATTGGCGACGCTGTCCGATGCCGCGTGAGTCGCGGCCAAAGACGCGCCTGCCTGACAGCCACTTACTGAACGGATTTGCATGCGCCGGAACGCCCGCGTCATCGCCTACTACCTTCCGCAGTACCACCCCGTCCCCGAGAACGACGCCTTTTGGGGAAAGGGGTTTACGGAATGGACCAACGTGGCGAAGGCGAAGCCGCTATACCGCGGGCACTACCAGCCGCACATCCCCGCCGATCTCGGCTTCTACGACCTGCGCTGTCCGGAGACCCGCGCGGCTCAGGCGGAGCTGGCGCGCGAATACGGGATCGAAGCCTTCTGCTACTACCACTACTGGCTCGGCGGCGGGCGCAGGCTGATCGAGCGCCCGTTCAACGAGGTGCTCGCTTCCGGCGAGCCGAACTTCCCCTTCTGCCTGTGCTGGGCCAACCATAGCTGGAACAACATCTGGCAGGGCATCGCGAATCGCACCCTGGCGGAACAGACCTACCCCGGCATGAAGGATCACGAGGAGCATTTCCGTTTCCTGCTCAGGGCGTTCTCGGATCCACGCTACGTCGCTGTCGATGGCAAGCCGCTGTTCCTGATCTACAAGCCCGACGACGTGCCCGAGCTCGAACGGGTGGCGGATTTCTGGCGCGAGCTGGCGTTGAAGGCGGGACTGAAGGGTCTGTATCTCGCCGGCATTTCCCACTTCGCGCCCCACTGGGATCCGCGCCCGCGCGGGCTGGATGCGTGCATGATGCAGAAGCTGCCGGAGCGCAACGGCCGGATTCCCGCACGGTACCTTTTCACGAAGCTGAAAGTGGCGGCGAGCCGGGGCGAGCACGTCCTGAGCGTTTACGACTACGAGGAGATGCTGAACTTCCTGCTGCGCAAGAACAGGCCGGAGTGGACGGATTTCCCTTGCCTGTTGCCGAATTGGGACAACACGCCGCGTGCGGGAATGAAAGGCCTCGTCTTCCATGGTTCCACCCCGGCGCTGTTCCGGCGGCTGATCCGCAAAGGCCTCGATCTCGTGGCCGACTACCCCGACGAGGAGCGCATCCTGTTCGTGAAAGCCTGGAACGAGTGGGCGGAAGGCAATCACGTCGAGCCCGATCTGCGTTTCGGCCGCGGTTACCTCGAAGCGTTGCGCGACGAATTGTCCATGCCGAGCTCAACGATGGGAGCGCCGGACCGATCGGGTTTGACGCCGGCCGAGACTGCCGCGTCGATTGCACCAGTGCGCGCATGATGTGCTGGTGTTTCCCGCATCCTGATCGAAGGCGCGGAACCCCGATGGGCCTGCCTGCCGAAAGACCTGCCAGCTACGAGGATCTGTTCGCCGTGCCCGAGAACGTGGTGGGCGAGATCCTGTGCGGCCGCCTGGTCACCCATCCGCGCCCGGCGCCCAGGCACGCGCGTGCCTACTCGATGCTCGGCGGAAAGCTGGTCGATCCGTTCGACAACGGCACGAACGGCCCCGGCGGCTGGTGGATCCTGGACGAGCCGGAATGCCATCTGGGTGCGGACATCCTGGTGCCCGATCTGGCCGGATGGCGGCGTGCCCGCATGCCGAAGCTGCCCGAGACCGCCTGGTTCGAGCTGGCGCCCGACTGGGCGTGCGAGATCCTCTCGCCTGCCACCGCCAGGGTGGATCGCGCGGAGAAGCTCGCGATCTACGCCGGGCACAGCGTCGCCCACGCCTGGCTGGTGGATCCGGATGCCCGGACGCTGGAAGTGTTCGAGAACCGCGAGGGAAGGTGGCTGCTGCTCGCGGTGCCGAAGGACGATGCGCAGGTCTCGCAGCCGCCCTTCGATGCCATCGCGTTTTCGCTCGGCAGTCTGTGGGCGGAGTGAGGCGGGAAGGCGCTGCGGTCAGACCGTCCGGCCCGGGCCTGCGAGCGACGCCCGAGTGCGGGTCGACGGCAGGAGTGCGGCACATTGCCGAGTGCACCGAAGCGACCGTGGGGTATGGTTGATGAAGCCGCCGCCTGGGGACCTGTCGTGAATTCCATTTCGGTCGTCATGCCCTGCTACAACTCGGCGCCTTTCCTGCGCGAGGCCGTAGACAGTGTGCTGGGACAAACCTGCCCTGAGGGCGAACTCGTCGTGGTCGACGACGGCTCGACCGACGATTCGAGGGACATCCTGCGGGGCTATGGCGATCGCATCCGCGTCATCGAGCAGGCGAACCGGGGGCCGTATCCGGCACGCAACGCCGGGCTGAAGATCGCGCGCGGCGAATTCGTTGCCTTCCTCGATGCGGACGACTGGTGGAGCCCCGATTTCCTCGAGAAACTCCATGGTGCGCTGGTCGGGCACCCCGAGGCGGCGCTCGCCTACTGTGGCTGGCAGAACGTGGGCGCGACCGAGCGCAGCACCGAGCCCTTCGTGCCGCCCGACTACCAGGCGGGCGACAAGCTGGAAGCCTTCCTGCGGGCAGCCTCGCCGTGGCCGATCCATGCCGCGCTGGTGCGGCGCGCAGCGCTGGAGGCGGTCGGCGGATTCGACACTTCGCTCCATAGCTGCATGGACTACGACCTGTGGCTGCGCCTCGCGGCCACGCGGCCCATCGTGCGGGTGCCCGAGGTGCTCGCCTTCTACCGCTTCCACGGCGGCGGGCAGATCACCTCGAAGGAATGGATCCAGGCGCGCAACGTCTGGCTGGTCAAGCGCAAGTTCGTCGCCCAGAACCCGCAAGCGGTTGCGGCCCTTCCGAAACGGCGCCTGCGCGAGCTGATCGACGGCGGGCTGGCCCATCGCGCCTACCGCGCCTACTGGCGCCGCGATCTCGTGTCGGCGCGGCACATCTTCCGGATGCTGCTGCGCACCGGCTTCTGGGGCGTCAAGGATCTCAAGTACCTCCTGCCGGCGCTTCTGCCCGAGGATGCCTACAAGCGTGTGGTCGCCCTCGCCGATCGGGGGGAGGGACGGCGGCCGTAGGCCTCGGCGGCGCGATTCGGCGAACCGGCTTGCGCGCCCTGCGCCGACCGGCGCATCGCGGCGGTGCATCGCGGCGGCGGCACCTCGCCGCGCGCTTCAGTCACGGCCGCACGAGCCCGCGCAGACGCTCGAGGACTGCCCGATAGACATCCCGGACGAGATCCAGCGCTCGCGCGGCTTCCCCGGGCCCCGGCTGCGCGACCTGGCCCGGGTAGCGGAACTTCCAGGCATACGCCGCGAGCGGCACCGCCGGGTCGACGACCGATCGAAGTGTGGCGTCGATCTCGACGCACGTTCGGCCCAGCGCCTCGATGTTGTGCGTCTTGCGGAACGGCACATCGTGCCAGGCGAGAAACGCCTTGAGTACCTTCCGCGTGGCCTGCTGGGCGTGAAAGCGATGGTAGATTCGCTCGGGCTCGTAAGCCTCGACCAACCGTCGTACGATCTCGGCAAGCGCGGGCTCGTCGGGGAAGAGGGTGTCGCGCACGTTCATGGTCGACATTTATGGCGCATGCAGTGGGGAAATTCGACCGCGTCGTCGAGCGACGCGGGCGTCGTGGTTTGGAGGACGCTCTACGGCGCACATCGGCGTTCCAGCGGATAAACGACGAATCCGCGAGATTCGCCGTGCGCTGAATTTTGTCGGCTGGTTCCGCGGTCCCGCCGTCGGGCTTGCGGGCTTCTGTCCTACAGGATCGCCGCGGCGCGGTCGTTACTGCGCCATATCGTGCATTTTCGCCGGCCGCGATGGTGCGGGAGCCGCTAACATGACGGCCCGTTCGCGAGGCGTCGCAGCGCGACGAGCCTCGCGTCGTGACGATCGCGCCGCGCCGAACGCCGCCACGGGCCGCTTCGCACAGGTTCCCAAGGATCCAGAGATGTCGTTCGCTGCCAGACTCCGTTCCTTCGTCGTCGATCAGAAATGCGTCCCCTGGTCGGTCTCGCATCGTTACGAGCGCTGGCTCGAGACCGCGGCGCGGGCGCGCCTGCCTGCGCTCTACCAGCTCGCCCACTTCGGCCGCCTGCGCGACAGCGTGCAGCCGGTGACGTGCGGCCCGAAGCACCACTTCTTCGGCTACTACGACAAGTCGCCGTGGAACGCC
Source organism: Betaproteobacteria bacterium CG2_30_68_42 (assembly GCA_001872285.1). Lineage (GTDB taxonomy): Bacteria > Pseudomonadota > Gammaproteobacteria > Burkholderiales > Rhodocyclaceae > CG2-30-68-42. The sequence goes on along the minus strand of MNXU01000013.1, from coordinate 10,363 downwards.
TCGGGCACCCTGCTCGCGGCGCACGAGGTCGGTTTCAACGATCGGCCACCCGGGGCCGCAGACCAGGCCGCGATCGGCGTGGTGCATCTGAACGAGGGCTGCCGCTTCGACCCGCTGGGCGAGACTCGCGCATGGAACTGGCAGCAGGGGGCGATGTTGCAGTGGCACCCCGCGGATCCGGAGCGCACCCTGATCCACAACGACCGCCGGGACGGCCGATTCGTCGCGGTGGTGCGGGACATCACGGGAAAAGAGCAACGCGTCTATGCCGAGCCGTTCTATGCGCTGGCGCCGGACGGCCGGCATGCGCTCAGCCTGAATTTCGCCCGCCTGCATACGCATCGGCCGGGGTACGGCTATGCCGGCGTGTCGGATCCGTGGGCGCAGGCTTTCCACCCGGTCGAAGACGGCATCCGGCTGATCGATCTGGAGACCGGGCAGTCGCGCCTGATCGTGTCGCTCGCGCAGCTCGCCGGCATGGATCCGAAGCCCGGGATGCGCGGCGTTCACCACTGGATCAACCACATCCAGGTGAGCCGTTCGGGGACGCGGTTCGCGTTTTTCCACATCTGGCGCGTAGGCAAGGACGGCTGGTCGGTGCGGCTCTACACCTGCCGGCTGGACGGCTCGGAACTCGCCTGCCTGCTGGATGCCGAGTTCATCTCGCATTACGACTGGCTGGACGACGACCGGATCTTCATCTGGGCGCGGGTGCAGGGCAGCGGCGCGCATTTCTACCTGTGCGACCGGCGCGACCGCTCGCGA
>MNXU01000013.1:0-9583 GCA_001872285.1 Betaproteobacteria bacterium CG2_30_68_42 | reverse complement strand
CTCGCGACGCGTGATCGGCGACGGAGTGCTCACCGACGACGGTCACGGGAGTTTTTCACCGGACCGGAAGTGGATTTTGAACGATACTTACCCCGACACCTACGGAATGCGCACCCTGATGCTCTATCACCCGGAAACCGGCAGGCGGACGGATATCGCTCGGCTGTATTCGCCCAAGTCGCGCTGGTGGGGCGAGATCCGCTGCGATCTGCACCCGCGCTGGAGCCGCGACGGCCGCCAGGTATGCGTCGATTCGGTCCATTCGGGCGAGCGGCAGATCTGGGTGGCGGACGTGAGCCGAACTGTTGCCGGATGAAGGATCGATGAACCGGGCCCTGATCCTGATGTACCACGCGGTCGATGAGCCGCGCTCCGCACAGGAGGCGCGCTTCTGCGTGCCGCCGCGTGAATTCGCCCGCCAGATGCACTGGCTGAGTGCGTCGGATTACCGGCCGGTTTCACTGGAAACGATCGTGGATTGTGTGGAAGCCCGAAGGCCCGTGCCTGACAACGCGGTCGCGGTGACCTTCGATGACGGTTTCGCCGACTTTCGCGAGCATGCCCTGTCCATCCTGCAGCAGCACGACATTCGGGCGACGCTGTTCGCCGTGGAAGGATTGCTCGACGGCATCAACGAGTGGATGCATCGGCGCGGTTTTCCGAGCCGCGCCCTGCTCTCCGCTGGTGCGCTGCGCGAGCTCGGCTCGGCCGGCATCACCGTTGGCAGTCACACGCTGTCCCATCCCCGCCTGACCGAACTATCCGCCGGGGAGGCTGCCCGCGAGATTCGCGAGAGCAAGCTGCGGCTCGAAGACCTGCTCGGCGAGCCCGTACGTTATTTCGCGTATCCCTACGGCCTGTACGACGAGACGGTGAAGCGCACGGTCGCGGAAGCGGGTTACCGGGCGGCATGCTCGACCCGTCCGGGTTTCAACCGCCAGGACGAAGATCGTTTCGCGCTGCGCAGGATCGACGTGTTCGGCGCCGACGCGCTGTGGCAGTTCAGGCAGAAACTGCGCTTCGGCACGAATGACGCCACGCGGCTCCAGCCGCTGCGCTATTACGCGGGTCGCGCCGCGGCGAGGATCGGGCTGTGAGCATCAACCAGAGCACCGCATAGCCTTTCGGGTTGAAGCGATGGATTTCAGCGTCATCATCTGCACCTACAACCGGGCCGGCAACCTGCCGAGGTGCCTCGACGCCCTGGTGCGGCAGGAGGAGGTCGCCGGCATCGCGTGGGAGGTGCTCGTCGTCGACAACAACTCGAACGACGGCACGGCCGAGGTGGTCGCCGAGCTCGCACGCACCCTGCCCGTCGAGATCCGCTGCGTACGCGAGCCGCAGCAGGGCCTGAATCACGCCCGCAACACCGGCATCAGGCACTCGCGCGGGCGCTTCTTCGCTTACGTGGATGACGACATCCTGGTGAGCCCGCGCTGGCTCGGCTCGATCCACCGCAACTTTCTCGCCAACGACGCGGATGCGGTGGGGGGGCGGATCCATCTCGATCCGGCGATCGTCCTGCCCGCGTGGATCCGGCCCGATACCGACATGATCGGCTTCCTCGGCTACCAGGATTACGGCGACGAACCGTTCCGCCTGGACGGCATCAGGCGCTACCCCTACGGGGGCAACATGTCGTTCGACCGCCGCGTCGTCGAGCGGATCGGCTACTTCAATCCGAAGGTGGGCCGCAAGGGCGCCGGACAGAAGCGCAGCGAGCTGTTCAAGGGTGCCGAAACCGATTACATGCACCGGCTGGCGGCGGCCGGCGACGCGCGCATCTTCTACGAGCCGGATGCGATCGTCTATCACCAGGTGATGCCGTTTCAACTTCGCAAGAAATACTTCCGCACCATCCATTACAACGCCGGCTACCAGCGCGCCTTCTACGACGACACTCGCCATCCGCACGAGGTGTTCGGAATCCCCCGCCACATGTATCCCATGCTGGCCCAGGCGCTGCGCCGCTACGTATGGCAGGCGTTGACCAGAGGGCCGGACTGGGCCTTTCGCCAGCAGATGAACCTGGCCCACCTGCTCGGAACCATGCAGGGGCGGTTCGACGCGCGCCGGCGACTCCGCGACGCCATCGCTGCCAATGCCCGGTGAGCTGACCGTCGTCATCTGTACCCACAACCGGGTGGGACTGCTCGGACGGACGCTGGCATCACTCAACGCGGCCGAGCGGCCGAGCGGCTGGAAGATCGAGCTCCTGGTGATCCCGAACGCGTGCACGGACACCACCGTCGATTTTCTCCGGCAGTACCAGGCACAAGCCGGGTTCCGCCAGAGCATTGCGTTGCATTTCGCCGAGGAACCGAACGCCGGCAAGTCTCGTGCGCTCAACCTGGCGATCGAATTGATCCGAACCGAGGCCGTCGCGTACGTGGATGACGACCATCGAGTCGATCATGCTTATCTCGCCGGTGTTTGCGGCGCCTTCGATCGTTACCCCGATGCCGACCTGTTCTGCGGCCGCATCATTCCGGACTGGGACGGCAGCGAACCGGCCTGGGTGCACGACACCGGCGCGTACCGCATCTACCCGCTGCCGGTGCCCCGCTTCGATCTGGGCGAGCAGCCCATGCGGGTCGAACCCGGCACCGCCACACCGGGCGGGGGCAATCTTTGCCTGCGCTCGAGCCTGTTCGGCAAGGTGGGCGGGTTTTCCCTGGATTTCGGACCCACCGGTCACGATCTGGGCGGTGCGGAAGACATCGAGTGGGTCAAGCGCGCGATCGGCCTCGGGGCGATCGTGCAGTACGTTCCGGAGATGGTGCAGTACCACTACGTCGATCGCGAACGACTCAGGCTCGGTTACCTGATGCGCAAGTCCTATCAGCGTTCCTCCTCCATCGTGCGCCTGGCGCCCGATGTCGGTGCCAACGGGCGCGTACCGGCCTACATGTATCGCAAGACCTTCGAATACCTGTTGTCGGCGTTGTTCAGTCTCGGTGCGGACCGGCGGCGTTTCTACCTCGTGCGCCTGGCCGCCGCACTCGGGGAGATTCACGGCGTACTGAAACGTCGTGAGGGTCGCCTCGAAGCGGCACGAACGGAATAAGGACCGGAACCGATGCCGAAACTGCGAAATCTCTACAAGCTCGCCGATCCGGAGATCCGCGCGAAGAACGTCGTCGCACTCAAGCGCGCCGTCAAGGGGATGGTCTGGACGCTCACCCGGCCGGAGGTGGCCGGTCCGGTTTTCGTCGTCGGTTGCTCCCGCTCAGGCACCACGGTGACCTACGAAACCATCGCGGCCTCGCCACGGCTGCTGTCGCTCGGCCACGAGATTCCAGAGTTCTGGAACGGTTTGTCGGGACCCGCAACCAACGGCTGGGCGTCGGAAGCCGCCGGCAAGGAGCACGCGAAGCCCGAGCATCGCGATGCCGCCCTGCGATTTTTCTACCAGCGCCTCGGCGCCGGCCGGGTGCTGGACAAGACCTGCATCAACGTGATGCGGATCCCCTACCTGCATGCGCTTTTCCCCGATGCCAGATTCGTGTTCATCCAGCGGGACGGGCGGGATAACGTCAGCTCGATGATCGACGGCTGGCGGGAGCACGGGCACTTCGGACTCACCCAGTTCCTCGGCCCTGCGCCGTGCGAGGTCCGCATCAACGATGGTGAATTCACCGAGTGGAGTTTCTTCCTTCCGCCGGGGTGGCGCGAATACAACCGCGCGTCTCTGGAGGAGGTCTGCGCCTACCAGTGGATCACCGCCAATCGGCTTGCACTCGATGCCCGGCGCGAAATCCCCGCCGGGCAGTGGATTCACCTTCGATACGAGGACATCTTCGAGCGGCCGGTGGAGATGTTCCGCGAGGTGTTCGAGCGCCTCGACATCCCGTTCGACGATGCGCTGCGCGACCGTTGCGCGACGCTGAACAGGCGGCCGACCAGCATCGTGAAGGGACCGCCGCACAAGGAAAAATGGCGTACCCGCAATCCGGAAATGATCGAGCGCATCCTGCCCATGATCGCGCCGATGATGAAGGAGCTGGGTTATGAGACATCGGTTCGCGGCCGCTCCACCACGGGCGGAGAAGGCGACACATGGAACCTGAACGCAGGCTGGTGAGCGTCGTCATCCCGGCGTACAACGCCGGCTGGTGCGTCGCGCGTGCCGTGGACAGCGCGCTCCAGCAAACCCATGCGGCGCGCGAGATCATCGTCGTGGACGACGGCAGCCAGGACGACACCGCCGCGGTGCTCGCCCGCTATGGGGACGCCGTCCGTGTCGTGCACAAGCCCAACGGGGGCCTGTCGAGCGCGCGCAATGCCGGGATCGCCGCGGCCCGGGGCGAGTATGTCGCACTGCTCGACGCGGACGACTCGTGGCTCCCCGGCAAGCTCGCGGCGCAGGTGGCACTGATGGACAGTCGGCCCGAGCTCGGCTTCTGTTCGGTCGCGGCACGAGTGGAGGACTCCCAGGGCCGCCTTCTGAACCTGTGGCCATGCCCGCAATGGCGCGGCTCGTTTCTCGAGCATCTGTTCCGGGAGCCCGCTGCGGTGGCGGCGAGCGGCTCGGGCGTGCTCGTGCGCCGGTCGCTGTTCGAGCGTGTCGGCCCGTTCGACGAGGCACTCGCCAGTCTCGAAGACATCGACATGTGGATGCGGCTTTCGGCTGCCGCCCAGTATGCCTGCGTCGCCGAGCCGCTCGCCGTCATCCTCAAGCGTGCCGACAGCATGAGTCGCAATCTCGACGTGATGCGCGACGCAGCGATCCGGGTGATGAGGAAGAACCGCGCGCTGCTGCCGGAGCGGCTGCGGGGGGCGCACTGGCGCGACGGCCTGGCCGGCGTGTTCGCCGACTATGCGAAGTGGCAATATCGCATCGGCCGCAGGACCGATGCAGTGCTCGACGTGATGCGCGCCTTCGCCCTTGCCCCGCTCTCACGCGGCCGGCTCTGCCTGGGACTGCTTCGGGACATGGCGCTCGGACGCCCGCTCTGACCGGACCATGGACGCCGCGAACGCGACTTTTTTCGGACACCTGGGCGCCGGCCTGCTCGCGAGCGCGCTCGTCGGGCTGGGGTTCGCCCTGGTGCTGCTCGCGAAGTCCTTGCGCGACTTCACGCGCACGGGGCCGCAGATGACCGAGGAAGTGCTGTCCCACTACCGCGGCTACCTGCTGTACGCCCTGGCGAGACTCGTCTTCTTTGCGTTCCTCATCGCCTCGTTCCTCGCCTTCCTGGGGGTTGCGGCCTACGCGATCGGCCTGGCCCTGTTCGATGCACACTACAGCCGCGCCTGGGCTGCCGGTTCGGCGCTCCTGGCCATCGCGCTCCTCGTCGCCCGCATGTTCGCGCGCACCCTCCTATGGTCACCGGGAGTGATCGCCGCCTCCTCCCTGTATTCCATGAGCCACTTCTACGGTCTCTGGGCGCGTCTCTCGCCACGGCGATTGCACCTGTTCGACATCGGCCTGGCAGGCATGCTGGGGTCATGGCTCGCCGCCGGCGTCGCTGCGCTCGCCTTGCAGGGTGCGTGGGCAGCCTGCGCGGCGCTCGCCGCGATCGGCCTTGCGTACGTGATCGTTCCCATGACGGCGGCGCGCGATCCAGAACCGGCCCCGGTGAAGCTGCAGAGTGGCGCCTGCACGAAACCCAATATCCTGCTCATCGGTTCGGATACCTTGCGGGCGGACAGGGTCAACGGCGCGGGATATCCGCGCGCCCTCACGCCCAACCTCGATCGCCTGATCGGGCGGGCCGCGCGGTTCACGGACTGTTACGTCCCGTGCGCGCGCACTGCTCCCAGCCTTGCTTCGCTGCTGACCGGCGCATGGCCCCACACCCACGGGGTACGCGACACGTTCGTGACGCCCGATCAAACCCGCTTGCCGATTCCCGCCCTGCCCGAGATTCTCAGGCAGGCCGGTTACCGCAGCGCGATCGTCGGCGACTGGGCCGCCTCGGATGCCGACAAGTTCACCTTCGGCTTCGACTACAAGGACCTGCCGCACGATCAGTGGAACATCAAGTACCTGTTGAGACAGGGCCCCAAGGATCTGCGTCTGTTTCTGGCGTTGTTCGCGCAGAATCCCTTCGGCAAGCGTTTTCTTCCGGAGATCCACTTTCTGGGCGGACATCCGCTGACCGAGGAAGTCGGCCGCGACACGCGCCGGATGATCGCGCGGCTGAGCGACGGGGACGCGCCGTTCTTCCTGGTCTCGTTCATGGCCACCACGCATCCGCCGTTCACCTCGAAGTATCCCTACTACACGCTGTATTCGCACAGGGAATACCAGGGTGAATCGAAGTTCGGCATGGCAAAGCTGCGCGATCCGTGGGAAATCATTCGCCGGCAGGGCGAGCCGAAAAGCGAGTTCGATCTCGAGCAGATCATCGATCTATACGACGGGTGCGTGCGCAACTTCGACGACGAGACGGGCCGGGTGATGAAATATCTCGCAGCGTCCGGGCTGGCGGAAAACACGATCGTGGTGGTCTTCAGCGATCACGGTTTCGAGTTTTTCGAACACGACACCTGGGGCCAGGGCAACTCCGCGGTGGGTGACTTTTCCGCTCGCGTTCCCCTGGTCATCGCGGATCCGCGCCACCGTCAGCCGCGGAAGGTCAGCGACGTCGTGCGGACGGTCGACGTTGCGCCGACCTTGCTGGAACTTGCCGGACTCGCCATTCCGGCAAGCATGGAAGGCGTCTCGCTCGCACCCTCGATTCGCGGCGAACCCTTTGCGTTCGAGTTGCCGGCGTTCTACGAGACGGGCGTCTGGTTGACCGATCTGCCGGGCACCCCGGAAAACCACCTCCGCTACCCGAGCCTTCCCGACCTGCTGGAAATACCCGACAAACGGCTGGGGCTGATCTCCCTGAAGCCCGGCCTCATGAACACGATCATCGCCGCGAAGGACCGGATGGTGAGGTGGGGCGAGTGGAAGCTTTCCTATCAACCGCTCAGCGACGGCGCTCTCTACCGGCTGTTCAACATCCGCGAGGATCCGGGTTGCCGGCAAGACGTGCTGTCCTCGTATCCCGATGTTGCCACACGGCTGCAACAGATGCTTGCGCACTGGATGGCTGCCGACACCAGGATGGCTTCCGGAGTGACCGGCAACACGGCCGGCGCGGCCGGATCGAGCGATCATCGCGCCGTCACCAGGCAGGCATTCTCATGATCATCAGAGCCCGCGCACCCTTGAGACTCGGACTGGCCGGAGGCGGTACGGACGTGTCCCCCTACTGCGACGAATTCGGCGGCCTGGTGCTGAACGCCACCATCGACAAGTACGCCTACACGGTGATCGAGCCAGGCGCCGAACCGGGCCGGCTGCGCTTCGTCGCCGCCGACAAGTGCGACTCATGGGAGGGCCCGGCGGAAGGCGCCCTCCCGCTCGACGGCCGGCTCGATCTCCACAAGGGCGTCTACAATCGCATCGTGCGCGAGTTCAACGACGGCCGTGCGCTGCCGCTCACGATGACCACCCACACCGACGCACCGCCCGGCTCCGGGCTGGGGTCTTCTTCCACGCTGGTGGTGGCGATGGTCAAGGCTTTCGTCGAATGGCTCAACCTGCCGCTGGGCGAATACGACATCGCACGGCTTGCCTACGAGATCGAGCGGATCGACGTGGGGCTGTCAGGCGGCAGGCAGGATCAGTACGCCGCGACCTTCGGCGGTTTCAACTTCATGGAGTTCCATCCGGGAGAGCGGGTGGTGGTCAACCCGTTGCGAATCAAGAACTGGATCGTCTCCGAGCTCGAAGCATCGCTGTTGCTGTACTTCGGTGGCGTGTCCAGGCACTCCGCGCAGATCATCGACGAGCAGGCCGCCAACGTGAAGCGCAAGGACTCCAGTGCGGTCGAGGCGATGCATGCCATGAAGGCCGAGGCGATCGCGATGAAGGAAAGCCTGCTCAAGGGCGACTTCGACAGCCTGGTTGCCTCCGTGGATGCCGGCTGGCAAGCGAAAAAGCGAATGGCGAAAAGCATCTCGAACCCTCTGATCGAGGAAACCTACGAACTCGCCAGACAGGCCGGCGTTCGTGCCGGCAAGATTTCCGGGGCGGGCGGCGGGGGTTTCATGATGCTCTTCGTCGATCCGGTTCGGCGCATGGACGTCATCCGCGCGCTCGAATCCACGCGCGGCCAGATCTTCAACTGCCATTTCACCGAGATCGGAACCCAGGGATGGAGGATCTATTGACTGCAACGATCGCGGGGCAACTGCGCGAGACCTGCGCGAACCTGAAGCGGATGAGCGAAGACCAGGCGCTGCTCGCGACCATCGGGAGCGTGGCAGCCGCGTGCGTCGAAGCCCTGCGCCACGGCAGCAAGATCCTGTTCGCCGGGAACGGCGGCAGCGCCGCGGACGCCCAGCACCTCGCCGGGGAGCTGGTGAGCCGCTTCGCCTACGACCGGCCGGGGCTGCCGGCCTTCGCGCTGACCACCGACACTTCGGTGCTCACCGCCATCGGCAACGACTACGGCTACGAGCGGCTCTTCGCCCGCCAGATCGAAGCCGTGGGAAGTGCAGGCGATGTGTTCTTCGCCATCTCCACCTCGGGCCGCTCGCCCAACATACTGGCGGCGCTGAAGGCGGCGCGCGACAAGGGCCTGGTGACGGTTGGCCTGACCGGCCGCAGCGGAGGTCAGATGCCGGGGCTGTGCAACCTGCTGCTGCGGGTGCCCTCGGACAGCACGCCGCGCATCCAGGAAGGCCACATCGCGATGGGGCATGCGATCTGCGCCATCATCGAAGAGCAGATGTTTCCGCGAAAGCCATGAGCGCAGGCAGGCGCCTGGCGACGCGCCAGCGATCGCGCGCCAAAGCGCCGTCCGCAGCACCCCAACGGAGATAGCGGCGAAAGCCATCATCCTCGCAGGTGGCCTCGCGCGCCGAACGGACCGCGATGCGCCGTTTGGGAAGCTTGCAGGCGGGCCGCAGTATCTTCGCGGCGCTCGCCGAGCTCATCCTCGCATGCACGCGGGTAGCGGATATGCCGAATGCAGCGGCACCGGCCTTCGATACGGCCGTCGCCGGTTCGGCCGAAACTTGCTGGACGCGGAAGAGGTCGCCGCCGCTTCGGGGTCCATACGGAAACCCATTTCGATTCCCGCGCGGCGTGAATATAATCCCTGTTACACGGCACATGTGTCCCAGCCGCACGGCATGGAATTCCCTACTGCACGTTGTAATTTTTCCGGCTACGCACTACCCTCTGTCCTGATGGGCGACACACCGAAGTTCTACCCGCGACGGATCGAGGCCCGTATCGTGGAAGCGATGGCGGACACGCCGGTCGTGCTGCTGACCGGCCCTCGGCAAGCGGGCAAGACCACCCTGGTACGTCGGATGGCTCACGAGGGGATGCGCTTTCTCACCCTGGACGACGCGCTCACCTTGCTGGCAGCCAGGCAAGATCCCGTAGGCATGGTCCGCAGCCTCGATCGGGCGCTCATCGATGAAAACGAGGGACCGGAACCGGTTGGGCCGCATTCTGGAATCCTTCGTTTTCGGGGAGCTCCTCAAGCACGCCACGACTGCCGAGGGGGATTACCGCCTCCCTTACTACCGCGACCACGATCAACTCGAGGTGGATTTCGTCATCGAGAAT
>MNXU01000022.1 GCA_001872285.1 Betaproteobacteria bacterium CG2_30_68_42 | reverse complement strand
CTGCATCGCGCGATGCAGCCGCAGCTCGCCGCCGCGCCGCGGCTCGAAGCGCTCTACCGCGACATCGAACTTCCGGTCATGGAAGTGCTGTTCCGCATGGAGCGCAACGGCGTGCTCGTCGATTGCGAAGGGCTCGCGCGCCAGAGCCGGGAGCTGGGCGAGAGGCTGATCGATCTGGAAGCCCGCGCGCACGCGCTCGCGGGGCAGCCGTTCAACATCAACTCGCCGCGCCAGATCCAGGAGATCCTGTACGAGCGCGGGAAGCTGCCGGTGCTCAAGAAGACCCCCTCGGGCGCCCCCTCGACCGACGAGGAGGTGCTGGACCGGCTCGCGCTGGACTATCCGCTCCCGCGCCTGATCCTCGACTACCGCGGGCTTGCCAAGCTCAAGGGCACCTATACCGACAAGCTGCCGCGCATGGTCGATGCGAAGACCGGACGCGTGCATACCCGCTACCTGCAGGCCACGGCGGTGACCGGGCGGCTGGCGAGCTCGGATCCGAACCTGCAGAACATCCCCGTGCGCACGGCCGAGGGCCGGCGCATCCGCGCCTGCTTCGTCGCTCCGCCCGGACACGCGCTCGTCTCGGCGGACTACTCGCAGATCGAGCTGCGGATCATGGCCCACCTGTCGCGCGATGCGGGGCTCGCGCGCGCATTCGCGGCCGGCGAGGACATCCATCGCGCCACCGCCGCCGAGGTGTTCGGGGTCGAGCCCGCGGCGGTCACCGCCGAGCAGCGCCGCTATGCCAAGGTGATCAACTTCGGCCTCATCTACGGCATGTCGGCGTTCGGGCTGGCGCGCGAACTCGGCATAGAGCGCGCTGCGGCGCAGGGTTTCATCGACCGCTACTTCGCGCGCTATCCGGGGGTGGCCCGCTTCATGGAGGAGACCCGCGAGACGGCGCGCGAGCGCGGCTATGTCGAGACGCTGTTCGGCCGGCGCATGTGGGCGACCGACATCCGCAGCGGCAACGCGGCGCGCCGCGCCGGCGCCGAGCGCGCCGCCATCAACGCGCCGATGCAGGGCAGCGCCGCCGACCTGATCAAGCGCGCGATGATCGCCCTCGCGCGCTGGCTGGACGAGGAGCGCCTCGCCGCGAAGCTGATCCTGCAGGTTCACGACGAGCTGGTGCTGGAAGTGCCGGAGCGGGAGCTGGAGCGCGTGCGCGGCCGCCTGCCGGAGCTGATGTGCGGTGCCGCCGAACTCGCGGTGCCGCTGGTGGCGGATGTCGGGGTGGGCGCGAACTGGGACGAGGCGCACTGAGCGCTCTGGAGTGACCGTACGCTCAATAACCGAAGGGCATTGCGCCGGAGGCCCGGCCGCGGAACATTTCGGCGACCGCTGGAAAACTGGTGCAATGCGCTCCGCTTATTGCGCTCTACGCCGGCGTCGCTGCGGGCGAGGGGCAGCGGTGCGGCCATGGCGAGCCCCCGGTTGCTATAATCGCCGGCGATTCCAGCAGCAGTCCTCACGGGCACACGAAGGCACGAGAAGCCATGGCCGGTCATTCGAAGTGGGCCAACATCCAGCACCGCAAGGGGCGTCAGGACGAGAAGCGCGGGCGCATCTTCTCGCGGCTGGCGAAAGAGATCACGGTCGCCGCGAAGATGGGCGGGGGGGATCCGAACTTCAATCCGCGCCTGCGGCTGGCCGTCGACAAGGCCAAGGCGGTGAACATGCCGGCGGAGAACATCGAGCGCGCGATCAAGAAGGGCACCGGGGAGCTCGAGGGCATCAGCTACGAGGAGATCCGCTATGAGGGCTACGGTGTGGGCGGTGCCGCGGTGATTGTCGATTGCGTGACCGACAACCGCACCCGCACCGCCGCCGAGATCCGTCATGCCTTCGCCAAAAACGGCGGCAACCTCGGCCAGGACGGCTCGGTCGCGTTCCTGTTCAGGCATTGCGGGCTGTTCGTGTTCGCTCCCGGAACGAGCGAGGAGAAGGTGATGGAAGCGGCGCTGGATGCCGGCGCCGAGGACGTCCTCGCCGACCAGGACGGCAGCATCGAGGTGGTCTGCCCGCCGGGCGCGTTCGAGGCGGTGCGCAAGGCATTCCAGGGCGCCGGGCTCGTGCCCGAATATGCCGAGGTCACCATGAAGGCACTGAACGACGCCGCGCTCGAAGGCGAGGAGGCCGCCAGGATGCAGCGGCTGCTCGATGCGCTGGAGAATCTCGACGACGTGCAGGAGGTCTACACGACCGCCTCGCTGGACAACGGGTAGGCGGTGATGCCGGGGCGCGCCGCCTCTCAGCCGCTGGTGCGCATCCTGGGCATCGATCCCGGCCTGCGCATCACCGGCTACGGCGTGATCGACAAGGCCGGGAATGCCCTGCGCTACGTGGCCAGCGGGCGGGTGAAGACTCCGGAGGCCGCGCTGCCCGAACGGCTGCGGGTCATCCTCGAGACCCTGCGCCAGGTCATCGCCGAGCACGGTCCCGCGCAGGTCGCGGTCGAGAAGGTCTTCGTCAATGTAAATCCGAACTCCACGCTACAACTGGGACAGGCGCGCGGGGCGGCGATCTGCGCCGCCGTATCGAGCGCCCTGCCGGTGGCGGAGTACACTGCGCTGCAGGTCAAACAGGCGGTGGTCGGGGCGGGCCACGCCGACAAACGACAGGTGCAGCACATGGTGAAGAGACTGCTCGGTCTGGAAGGCGAACTCGGCCCCGATGCAGCCGACGCACTCGCCTGCGCGATCTGTCACGCGCACGGCGGCCAGGGGCTGGGAGGGCTCGCCACCGCGGGCTACCGGGTGCGCCGGGGGAGGCTCGTCTGATGCCGGCCGAACCCACGCTCGCCGCACTCCCCAATCCGCTCGCGCGCTATCTGCTCGCCACCCGTCCCGCGTTCCTGAGCGTGACGCTCTTCGGCTGCCTGGTCGGGATCGCCAGCGCGCTGTGGGGAGGCGCTGCGATTCATCCGGGGGCCGCGGTCGTGACCGTGCTCTTCGCCATGGTCGCGCATGCCGGCATCAACGTGCTCAACGATTACTACGACGCGCTCAACGGATCGGACGCGGCGAACCGCAGCCGCATCTTCCCGTTTACGGGAGGCAGCCGCTTCATCCAGAACGGGGTGCTGTCGCTGGGCGCGACCGCGGTGTTCGGCTGGTGCCTGCTGGCGGCGGTGGTTCCGGCGGGATTGTGGCTGAGCGCGCATTCGGCTCCCGGCCTCCTCTCGATCGGGCTGGCCGGGCTCGCGCTCGGCTGGGCCTACTCGGCGCCGCCCTTCAAGCTGATGAGCCGCGGGCTGGGCGAGGCTGCGGTGGCAGGCGGCTGGCTGCTGGTGGTGACCGGCGCCGACTTCGTGCAGCGCGGAGCGTTCTCGTTCACGCCGGTCGCGGCTGGCCTGGGCTATGCGGCTCTGGTCGCGAACGTGCTCTACATCAACGAGTTTCCGGACATCGGCGCGGACCGGCAGGCCGGCAAGCTCACGCTCGTGGCGCGCCTCGGCCCGGCGCGCGCGCGCTGGGGCTATGTCGCGATCGCGGGGCTCGCCTACGGCTGGCTGGCGCTGATGGCGATCCTCGGGATGCTGCCCGCGGCCTGCCTGCTTGCGGCTGCCCCCGCGGTGCTGTCGCTGAAGGCCGCGCGCGTGCTGCTCTCCCACGCCGGGCAGCCGTCCCGGCTCGCGCCGGGCATCACCGCGACGATCGCCGCGGCCAACGCGCATGGCATCGTGCTCGGCATTGCGCTCGCCGCCTCTGCCCAGTGGTCATGATCGGGCGACTCACCGGCATCCTGATCGAGAAGAACCCGCCCGGCATCGCGCTCGACGTGCAGGGCGTCGGCTACGAGCTGGAGGTGCCGATGAGCACCTTCTACGACCTTCCCCCGTGCGGCGAACGGGTCACGCTCCACACCCATCTGCTGGTGCGCGAGGACGGCCATTTCCTCTACGGCTTCGGCGCGGAGCCCGAACGCGCGGTGTTCCGCCAGCTCCTGCGCGTGAGCGGGGTCGGCGCCCGCATCGCGCTCGCCGTGCTTTCCGGGATGAGCGTGGATGAGCTCGCGCAGGCAGTCGCGATGCAGGACGCCGGCCGGCTCACGCGCGTGCCCGGTATCGGCAAGAAGACCGCCGCCCGCCTGCTGCTCGAGCTGCGCGACGCGCTCCCCAGGACGGTAAGCCTCTCGCGCACTCCGGCGCCGGGAGGCGCGGCGGACATCCTCGCCGCGCTGGCCGCGCTGGGCTACAGCGACAAGGAAGCCCAGGCCGCGGTGGCCGGACTGCCTGCCGGCATCGCGCTGGCCGAGGGCATCCGCCAGGCGCTCAAGCGGCTGTCGAAGAGCTGAGGACGGCGCGCTTCCCCGCTGGGGTAAACTCCTTCCATGCTCCAGGCCGACCGCATCGTCACCACCGGCGCGTCCTCGCCCGAGGAAGAGCGCATCGAGCGCGCGCTTCGTCCCCAGCGGATCGAGGACTATGTCGGCCAGCGCAAGATCGTCGGGCAGCTCGAGATCTTCATCGAGGCGGCGAGGAAGCGGGCCGAGTCCCTCGACCACGTCCTGCTGTTCGGCCCGCCGGGCCTGGGCAAGACCACGCTCGCGCACATCATCGCCCACGAGATGGGGGTGAGCCTGCGCCACACCTCGGGCCCGGTGCTCGAGCGGCCCGGGGATCTCGCCGCGATCCTCACCAACCTGGAGCCGAACGACGTCCTGTTCATCGACGAGATCCATCGCCTCTCTCCGGTGGTGGAGGAGATCCTGTATCCGGCGCTCGAGGACTTCCAGCTCGACATCATGATCGGCGAGGGGCCGGCGGCGCGCTCGGTGAAGCTCGACCTGCCGCCCTTCACCTTGGTGGGCGCGACCACCCGCGCGGGCATGCTCACCAACCCGCTGCGCGACCGCTTCGGCATCGTCGCCCGGCTCGAGTTCTACACGCCGGAGGAACTCGCCCGCATCCTCGTGCGCTCGGCCCGCATGCTGGAGGTGGAACTTGCGCCCGAAGGGGCGGCGGAGATCGCGCGGCGCGCGCGCGGCACTCCGCGCATCGCCAACCGGCTGCTGCGGCGGGTGCGCGACTTCGCCCAGGTGCGCGCGGGCGGTGCGATCACGCGCGAGGTGGCCGACGCGGCGCTCGCGATGCTGGACGTCGACACGCTCGGCCTGGATGTCATGGACCGCAAGCTGATCGAGGCGATCCTGCACAAGTTCGCCGGCGGCCCGGTCGGCGTCGAGAACCTGGCCGCCGCGATCGGAGAGGCGCGCGACACGATCGAGGACGTGATCGAGCCGTTCCTGATCCAGCAGGGCTACGTGCAGCGCACGCCGCGCGGGCGCATCGCGACCGATTCGATCTACCGCCATTTCGGACTCGCCCAGCCGCGGCCCCCCGAGCTCTGGGATGACAAGTGAAGACGGCCGGGAGGCGCGGCCCGGGAACGCCGGGGCCGGGCGCGGAGTCAACTTGAAATCCGCCGAGGCGTTCGTCTTCCCGGTGCGGGTGTATTTCGAGGACACCGATGCCGCGGGCATCGCCTATTACGCGTCCTACCTGAGGTTTCTCGAGCGCGGGCGCACCGAATGGCTGCGCGCGCTGGGCTACGGGCAGGAGGCGCTGCGGGAGCATACCGGGATCGGATTTGCGGTACGCTCGCTTGCCATCGAGTACCTCAAGCCGGCGCGGCTGGACGACGAACTGCTGGTGGTCTCGCGGCTGCGGGAGGTCGCACGCGTCCGGCTCGTGTTCGACCAGCGCATCGAGCGCGCCGGGGCGCTCCTCGCGCAGGCCAGCGTGCGCGTGGCCTGCGTCGAGCTGAAGAGCATGAAACCCGCCGCGCTGCCCCGGGCACTGCGGCAGACTTTCGGGTGCCTCGCATGAACGTCGTACAGGATTTCTCGATTCTGGCGCTCGTCGCCAACGCCAGCGTTCCGGTGAAGGGCGTGATGGCGCTGCTCGCGGTGGTGTCCTTCATGTCGTGGTACTGGATCTTCCGCAAGTGGTTCACGCTGCGCGATGCGCGCGCCAAGACCGACCGCTTCGAGCGCGATTTCTGGAGCGGAGGCGACCTCAACGCGCTGTACCAGGGCGCGGTCGCCGATCGCCACGGCTCCGGCAGCCTGGAGCGCATCTTCGAGGCCGGGTTCCGCGAATTCACCAAGCTGCGCGGCCAGCGTTCCCTGGACGCCCCGGTGATCGTCGATGGCGCGCGCCGCGCGATGCGTGCCACCTATCAGCGCGAGATGGACACGCTCGAATCGCACCTCGCCTTCCTGGCTTCGACCGGATCGGTGTCGCCCTATGTCGGCCTGTTCGGCACCGTGTGGGGCATCATGAACGCGTTCCGCGGGCTGGCGAACGTGCAGCAGGCCACCCTCGCCCACGTGGCTCCCGGCATCGCCGAGGCGCTGGTCGCGACCGCGATCGGCCTGTTCGCGGCGATCCCGGCGGTGGTGGCCTACAACCGCTATGCGCATGACATCGATCGCATCGCGATCCGGCTCGAGAGCTTCATGGAGGAGTTCTCCAACATCCTCCAGCGGCAACTGAAGTAGGCACCGCCATGCGCCAGCGCCGCCTGATGAACCAGATCAACGTCGTGCCCTACATCGACGTGATGCTGGTGCTGCTGGTGATCTTCATGGTCACCGCGCCGTTGATTCAGACCGCTGCGATCGACCTGCCCACCGTCGGCAAGGCGGCCCAGCCGCCGGCCGAGCCGATCCGGGTGCTGATCCGGGCCGACGGCTCGCTCGCGCTGCGCGCGAGCGCGGGCGGCGAGAAGCAGGTCTCGCGCGGCGAGCTCGCCGGCCACCTGCGCCAGGCGCAGGAGCGCGACCCCAAACAGGCGGTGGTGATCGCGGCCGATCGAAACGTGCGCTACCAGGCGGTGCTCGAGGTCATGGACGAGCTCCAGAAGCAGCAGGTGGCGCGCATCGGGCTGCTGGTCCAGCAGGGCAGATGAGGCTCGCAGCGATGGCGGATGTGCGCGCGGAGCGTGGCAAGTGGGCATCGTTCGTCCTCTCGGCGGCGACCCACGCGCTGCTCGTCGTGGTGCTGATCTACGGCGTGCGCTGGCAGAGCCATCCGCCGGAAGCGGTCGAGGTCGAACTCGTCCGCGACCTGCCCGCACCCGCGCCGGTGCCGGAACGCGCGAAGGCGGAACCCCGGCCGCTGCCGCCGCGGGAGGTGAAACCGCAGCCGAGACCGGCGCCCAGGCCGGACATCGCGCTCAGGGAAAAGCCGGAGAAGCCCAAGCCGCGGCCGGAGCCGAAGAAGGAAGTCCCGGCGCCGCGACCGGAGCCGAAGAAGGAAGTCCCGGCGCCGCGACCGAATCCCGAGTTGCAGCGCAGCCTCATCGACGAGCAGATTCGCAACGAGACCGAGCGGCTCGCTCAGGCACGCGCCGCCGACGAGGCCGCACACCAGGCGAAGGCCGTGCGCGAACGGCAGGCGGATTCCGCCCGCGAGTCCGCGCGCGCGCGGGCAGCCGCTGAGTACATCGATCGCGTGCGTGCCAAGATCCGCGGCAACATCGTGCTGCCGGCCGACGTGCGGGGGAACCCCGAGGCGGTGTTCGAGGTTTCCCAGTTGCCCAACGGCGAGGTGCTGCCTCCGCTCAGGCTCAAGCGATCGAGCGGCCACGCGGGGCTGGATTTGGCGATCGAGCGCGCGATCCTGAAATCGAGCCCGCTCCCCCGGCCGCCTTCTCCGGAACTGTTCTCGCGCGTTCTCGAGCTCAGGTTCCGGCCACTGGAGGATGGCGAGGGCCGCTGAGGTATAATTTTTCGTACAGCTTCCCCTCACGCTGATGGATCACTCTAGAGAAAATCCGGCCTGCGCGGGCGTGCATCCGCGCGCCGGAACGCGCCGATGAGGCGTACCGCGGTCTACGCGCTCGCGGCGTTGCTCGCGGCGCCAGGTGCGCGAGCGCAGCTCAGCATCGAGATCAGCGGGGCGGGTGCGAACCGGATCCCGATCGCGATCGCGGATTTCGCCGGCGACGGACTGCTCCCGCAGGCACTCTCCGCCGTCGTGCGCGCCGATCTCGAACGCAGCGGGATGTTCCGGCTGATCGAGACCGGCGCGCGTCCGCTGAGCGAGGCGGCCGCGCCGGATCATGCCGAATGGAGGAGCCGCGGGGCCGATGCGCTGCTCGCGGGCAGCGTGTCGGCGAGCGGGCCGGAGCGCATGGAGGCGCGCTTCCGGCTCTTCGACATCCAGCGACAGGCGCAGTTGGGCGGAGCCGCGCTGGCGGCGGCGGCGAGCCAGCTTCGCACCACCGGCCACCGCATCGCGGATTTTGTCTACGAGAAACTCACCGGCGAGCGCGGCGTGTTCTCCACCCGTATCGCCTACGTGGTCAAGAGCGCCGGACGCTACGAGCTCCAGATCTCCGATGCTGACGGCATGAACCCGCAGACGGCGCTGGCTTCGCGCGAGCCGGTCATCTCGCCGGCCTGGTCGCCCGACGGACGCCGCCTCGCCTATGTGTCGTTCGAGGCGAAGAAGCCGGTCGTCTACGTGCACACCCTGGCGACCGGCAGGCGCCATGTCGTGGCCAACTTCAAGGGCTCGAACAGCGCCCCGGCCTGGTCGCCGGACGGCAGCCGGCTGGCGGTAGTGCTCACCAAGGACGGCGGCTCGCAACTCTACTTGGTGAATGCCGACGGCAGCGGTGTGCGCAGGCTCGCGAGCTCCGCCGGCATCGACACCGAACCGTTCTTCTCTCTCGACGGACAGTCCATCTATTTCACCTCGGATCGCGGCGGCAGCCCGCAGATCTACCGCATTCCCGCCGGCGGCGGGGAGACGCAGCGCATCACCTTCGAGGGCAGCTACAACGTCAGCCCGCGCATTTCCGCGGATGGCAAAAGCATGGCCTTCATCTCGCGCAGCGGCGGACGCTTCCAGCTCGCGGTCATGGATCTCGCCACACGCCAGACGCATGTCCTCACAGACTCGGCCAAGGACGAATCGCCGAGCTTCGCGCCCAACGGGCGCATCATTCTCTATGCCACGGAGATCGGGGGTCGGGGTGTGCTTGCCGCGATCTCCAGCGATGGCCGCGTCAGGCAGCGGCTCAGTGTCGCCGCGGGCAACGTACGCGAACCGGCCTGGGGTCCGTTCGTCAACTATTGATCCGAGGAGGGAACAAGTGATGGAAAAGCTGCCGAAACTGCTCATCGTCGCCTTCGTGCTCGCACTGGCCGGCTGCAAGTCGACGCCCACCGGTCCGGAACAGGCCGGGGCCGGCGTGGAGGAGCGCAGCCCAGGTGCGGCGCCGGCGGCGCAGCCGGTGGAACCCTCCGCGGTGGCCAAGGTGACGCCCGCGGCGCCTTCCGGCGATGCCGGGATCGCGGCGCTCAAGGACCCGAAGAACATCCTGTCGAAGAGGAGCGTGTTTTTCGAGTTCGACAGCTTTGCCATCAAGGACGAGTTCAAGCCGCTGATCGAGGCTCACGCGAAGTTCCTCCTCTCGCATTCGACCATCAGGATGCTGATCCAGGGCAATGCGGACGAGCGCGGCAGCCGCGAATACAACCTGGCGCTCGGGCAGAAGCGGGCCGATGCGGTGAAGAGCGTGCTGATGCTGCTGGGAGTGAAGGAGAGCCAGATCGAATCGGTCAGCCTGGGCGAGGAAAAGCCGCGCAACCCCGGACATGACGACTCCGCCTGGGCCGAGAACCGCCGCGTCGACCTGTTGTATTCGGGCGAGTTCTGAGCGATGCGCAGGAAAGCATTGCTCGTGGCGACCCTCGGCGCCCTGCTGCTGCCGCAGGCGGCCGGTGCCGCGCTGTTCGACGACGAGGAGGCGCGCGCGCGCATCGAGCAGCTCAGGCGCGAACAGGCGACCCGCATCGACAAGCTGGAAGCCAGGCTGGACGCCAAGCTGGAGGGGGCCGTCGGCGGTTCGCTCCAGCTTTCCAATCAGGTCGAGGCGCTCCGGCAGGAACTCTCCCAGATCCGCGGCCAGCTCGAAGTGCTCAACTTCGAGGTCGAGCAGTCGAAGAAGCGCCAGAAGGACTTCTACGTCGATCTCGACAACCGGCTGCGCAAGCTGGAAGAGGCCGCCGCCAGGCCGGCCCCGGTTGCGGCTCCCGCGGCGGCCGCCGTGCCGCCGCCGCCCGATCCGGCGGCAGAGGCCAAGGCCTACGAGGCGGCGCTGAACCTGTTCAAGGCGGCGAAATACAACGAGGCCATCGCCGCCTACGAAGCCTTCATCCGGAACTATCCGCTTGGCACTTATGCGCCCGGCGCCCTGTACTGGAAGGGGCAGTCGCACTACCAGTTGCGCGACTGCCAGAAGGCGCTCCAGGCGTTCCGGCAGCTCGCGCTGATCTGGCCCACCGACGCCAAGGCGCCCGAAGCGCTGCTCGGTGCCGCGCTGTGCGAACAGGAGACCGGAGATGCCAAGGGCGCGCGCGTCACCCTCGGTACCATCGTCGCCAGATACCCGAACAGCCCGGCTGCCGCCACCGCCCGCGAGCGGCTCAAGCCGCGCAAGAAGTGAGCGAGCCCCGGCTTCGCCTGCGCGTTTCCGAGATCTTCCACTCCATCCAGGGCGAGTCCACGCGCGCCGGCCTGCCGAGCGCGTTCGTGCGGCTCACCGGCTGCCCGCTGCGCTGCCGCTGGTGCGACACGCAATATGCATTCTCTGGCGGCGAGGCGCTCGCGCTTTCGGAAATCCTCGAACGCGTGAGAGCGTTCGGCGCCGCTCACGTCTGCGTGACCGGAGGGGAGCCGCTGGCGCAGCCCGGCTGCCTGCGGCTCCTGCGGGAGCTGTGCGAGGCCGGCTACCGCGTCAGCCTGGAGACCTCGGGTGCGCTCGATATCTCCGGGGTCGATCCGCGGGTGGCCCGCATCATGGACCTCAAGGCCCCGGGCTCCGGCGAGGAGGCGAAGAACCGCTGGGAGAACCTCGAATGCCTCGGCGCCGGCGACGAGATCAAGATCGTGCTCGCGGGCGAGGCCGACTACCGCTGGGCATCCGAGCAGATCCGCACGCGCGATCTCGCGCGCCGCTGCGAGGTGCTGCTCTCGCCCATTCAGGGGGCGCTGCCACTGCGGCTGCTGGCCGAGTGGATCCTCCGCGACCGGCTGCCGGTGCGCCTCCAGGTGCAGTTGCACAAACTGATCTGGGACGAGCCGCGCGGGCATTGAAACCGACAACCTGAAACCAGAAACCTGGAACATGGAACCTGGAACCTGGAACTCGAAACCCGAAACCAGAAACTAAACGATGGACTCGACGAGGCCGATCCGGTGATGAAAAAGGCGGTCGTGCTGGTTTCCGGCGGGCTCGATTCGGCCACCGTGCTGGCGATCGCGCGCCGCGACGGCTACGAGACCCATGCGCTGACGCTCGACTACGGCCAGCGGCATGCCGCAGAACTCGCCGCGGCCGCGCGCGTGTGCCGCGCGCTCGGGGCGGCCGAACAGCGCCGCATCGCCGTGGATCTGTCCGGTTTCGGCGCATCTGCGCTCACCGACGCGCGCATCGCGGTGCCGGTGACGGGGGTCGGCACGGGCATCCCGGTTACTTATGTGCCGGCGCGCAATACCGTCCTGCTCGCCCTTGCGCTTGCCTGGGCCGAGGCGCTCGGTGCCAATGACATTTTCATCGGCGTCAATGCGGTCGACTACTCCGGCTATCCGGACTGCCGTCCCGAGTACATCGCCGCGTTCGAGGCGATGGCGAAGCGGGCCACCCGCGCGGGGGTCGAGGGCGCGCGCCTCACGGTCCATGCGCCGCTCATCGCGCTGTCCAAGGCCGAGATCATCCGACGCGGCATCGCGCTCGGGCTCGACTACGCGCTCACGGTGTCGTGCTACCAGGCCGACGCCGAGGGGCGGGCGTGCGGGCGCTGCGATGCGTGTCGCCTGCGGCGCGCGGGCTTCGAAGCGGCCGGCGTTTCCGATCCGACGCGCTATCGTGCGGCTCCCGCGGGCGCATAGGTTGCGTTGCGTCACGGATAGAGACCGGTTATCCGAGAGAAAAAACGTTTGACTTGTCGCGATCCGCCGCGCGCACGACAATTCCACGCTTTGCGCGACGCCTGATTCCAAAAGCACGGCGCACGGCGAGCGATGCCGAGGAACGGCGCCGGAAATCGAGGAGGGATCGAATTGATCGATGTTCAACTGATCGCGAAAACGGTGGCTTGGTGGGGCTTCGGTCTCGGCCTGATCTTCGGCTTCTTCGCCAACAAGACCAATT
Source organism: Betaproteobacteria bacterium CG2_30_68_42 (assembly GCA_001872285.1). Classification (GTDB taxonomy): domain Bacteria; phylum Pseudomonadota; class Gammaproteobacteria; order Burkholderiales; family Rhodocyclaceae; genus CG2-30-68-42. Next base: position 20,777 of record MNXU01000022.1, on the reverse strand, counting down.
TCTGCACGATGGGTGCGGTGTCCGATGTCGTGAACATGGGCGACTGGGGCCGTATGCGCGCCTGGATGCTGGCGATGGCGGTGGCGATCATCGGCACCAACGTGCTTGCCTATTCCGGTGCGATCGACCTCGGCAAGACGATCTACACCGGCCCCAACGTGCCCTGGCTCGCGCATGTGGTGGGTGGGCTGTGCTTCGGCGTCGGCATGACCTTGGCATCGGGCTGCGCGAACAAGACGCTGGTGCGGGTGGGCGGAGGAAACCTGAAGTCGGTGGTGGTCTTCATCTATCTCGGTTTCGCCGCGTTCGTGACGCTCAGGGGAATCCTCGGCGCCTTCCGCGTCGGCGTGCTCCAGGCTCCGGCGGTGACGCTGCATCTTTCCGGAAGCCAGACCCTGCCTGCGCTGCTACATGGCGCCCTCGGACTCGACCTGCGCGCCGCGGAGCTCGCCATCGCGCTCGCCGCCGCCGGCCTTCTGCTCGCCTTCGTGGTGTTCAACCGCGAGTTCTGGAGCGCCCGCGAAAACCTGCTCGCTGGGCTGGTGGTGGGTGCGGTCATCATCGCCGGCTGGTATGTCACCGGAAGGCTCGGACTCGCCGAGGATCCGGATTCGCTCGAGGTGGTCGTCTTCGGCACCAACTCCAAACTGGCGGAGTCGATGTCCTTCGTGGCGCCCACCGCCTACACGCTCGAGTACTGGCAATACTGGACCGACGCCAGCACCGTGATCACTTTCGGAATCGCCACCGTATTCGGCGTGGGCATCGGATCGTTCCTCTACGCGCTCGCGACGAAGTCGTTCCGCTGGGAGCACTTCTCGTCCGCGCAGGACATGTTCCGGCACATCATCGGCGGAACCCTGATGGGCTTCGGCGGCGTGACCGCGATGGGCTGCACGATCGGCCAGGGCATCACCGGAGTCTCGACGCTGTCGATCGGATCGATCCTGGCGACCGTCTCGATCATCATCGGCGCCGCCGCGACCATGAAGTTCGAATATTGGCGGATGATGCGCGAGGCCTGAGAGCTTGTGAATATTTCTGCTGCGCGTCCCGATCTCGAACCTGCGATGCTCGCCGTACGACTCGTACGGCTGCGCTTCTCGATTCGACCTCGGGCCGCTCGCGACGAAATTTGTCACAAGCTCTGAGCGCCACGGGGCACGGCGCTTCGGCCGGTCATCGGCCGCGGTATAATTCGCACCCTCCGGGCCGTTAGCTCAGTTGGTAGAGCAGCGGACTTTTAATCCGTTGGTCGCAGGTTCAAATCCTGCACGGCCTACCAGCAACCACGCGGGTTTCCAAGGGGTCGGCCGTATCGCGCCTCGGTGCGGCGATCACGCGTAGTACAGCAGCAGGTAACCCAGCAACACCACCAGCACCCAAAGCGCCATGCTTCGCGTGGGCCAGGTTCGGGCCAGGCGGGCGTCCTGTCCTGCCTGGCGGATCACCATCCCGACGAGGCCGTTGCCCACGTGGCCGGCACCGGCCGACAGCGCCTGTCTGGCCGCACCGAACCAGGCCTCCGAGCGAGTTGCCGCAGCCGGCAGCAGGCGCCGCCACAGCCAGTCGGTATCCAGCGTGATCGTCAGCGTGCGTTTGAGGTAGGGCAGCATGACGAAGAATGCCAGCCCGGAGAACAGCAGCAGTTGCAGTTGCGCCAGCACGTGCGCCCAGGTGTACGGCTCGTACTTCACCGCATGGGGAAGCAGCGCGTACAGCGGCTCCGGCCAGACGCCGAGCGCGATGCACAGGAATGCATACACGACCATCGCCCAGCGCATGCTGGCCGGCGGTTCGGCCGGTCGCAGCCCCGAGTCCTTCTGGAAGAAGACGAACCACGGGAACTTGATGCCGGCGTGCAGGAACACGCCTGCCGACGCGGCCGCCAGCAGCAGCCACACCGCCAGCAGATGCCCATCGGCGGCAGCCTGGGACACCATCGATTTCGAGACGAAGCCCGAGGTCAGCGGGAATGACGAGATCGCCAGCGCGCCGATCGTGCCGCACACCATGGTCAGCGGCATGCTGTGGAACAGCCCGCCGAGCTCGGAACACTTGCGCCGGCCGGTCATCAACAGCACCGAGCCGGCCGACATCAGCAGCAGCGCCTTGTAGATGATGTGGGTGAAGGCGTGCGCCGCGGCGCCGTTGAGCGCCATCTCGGTGCCGATGCCGACGCCCGCGATCATGAAGCCGACCTGGTTGACGATCGAATAGGCGAGGATGCGCCGCATGTCGTTTTCCAGCAGCGCGTAGACGATCCCGTAGAACGCCATGAACAGGCCGACCCAGATCAGCAGCTCGGTGCCGGGAAATCCGCGGATCAGCACATACACCGCCGTCTTGGTGGTGAAGGCCGACAGAAACACCGTGCCGCTCCACGAGGCCTCGGGGTAGGCGTCGGGTAACCAGGCCGACAGCGGTGGCGCGCCGGCATTGACGAGAAAGCCGATCAGGATCAGCCAGTGCGCGACGGAGTCCGGCGCCATGTGCGTGAAGGTGACGCTGCCGGTCTGGGCGACGTGGCCGGTGATGCCGGCAAAGAGCACCACGCCTCCGAGCAGGTGGATCATCAGGTAACGCCGCGCCGCACGATACGCCGTGTCCCGGCCATGGCTCCACAGCACCAGCGTCGAGCCGACCGTCATCAGCTCCCAGAAGGCGAACACCGTGAACAGGTCGCCGGCGAGCGTGACACCGATCGCGGCGCCCGCGTAGACGAACGCCGCCGGCACTTCGAGGCGGCTGTTCTGACCGAGCGCGAACAGGCCACCGACCGCTGCCATCAGCGCGAAGATCGTCGCGAACAGGCGCGAGAGCCTGTCGCCCTGCAGCGGTGTGACCGTGTAGTCGAGAAAGTGCGCCTGCCACACGGGACCGTCCGGCACCTGCCAGAGGAGCGCCAGCGTGACGAGCGGCAGCCCCACGATCGCTACCGACCTGGGCATGCCGCGCAGGAACGGCAGCACCAGGGCGCCAAGGATCAACGCGAGCGCGGGGTGGATCACGGTCTCAGTCATCGCGCTTGCCGTAGTAGGTGTCCGGTCGTTTCAGCACTAGAGCCAGCACCTTGGCGAAGACGATCATCGCGGCGCAAACCGCGAAGCCGAACCAGGCATTGAAGCCGAATACCGACTCGATCTCGAAATGCGGCGGCAGCGGTACCAGCCACTGCGCCAGCACCGTGAGCACGAGCACGACCAGAAAGCCGCGCCACAGGCGCCTGACGTTGCGCGGCTCGTCGAGCCAGTGGGGTTTTTCGTCCATGGTCGTCGTCTCAGGGCGCGATCGTCTGGCGCGCCAGCGCCAGCGGCACGTCGGGAAGGAAGAACAGCAGCACGGTGGCCGCGGACGTGGCGCCGAGGGCCAGCACCATCGGCAGCGGCGCCTCGCCGTGCGCAGGATCGTGCGGGGCGTCGCGCGGCGCCACGAAGAACGCGCGGTAGACGATCGGCAGGAAGTAGCCGGCATTCAACAGTGTGCTGACGACGATCACCGCCACCGCCAGCCAATGCTGTGCCGCCATCGCCCCGGACAGCATGTACCACTTGGAGACGAAACCCACCGCTGGCGGCAGGCCGATCATCGACAGCGTGGCGATCGCGAACGCGCCCATCGTCCACGGCATGCGCCGGCCGATGCCGTCGAGCTCGCTGACTTCGGTCTTGTGCGCGGCGGTGTAGATCGCGCCGGCGGCGAAGAACAGCGTGATCTTGCCGACCGCATGGGCCGCGATGTGCAGGACCGCACCGATCAACGACAGCGGCACCAGCAGCGCTGTGGTCATCACGATGTAGGCGAGCTGGCTGACCGTGGAATAGGCCAGGCGGCGTTTGAGGTTGTCGGAGTAGAGGGCGACGACCGACGCCGCAACGATGGTGAAACCGGCCACCACCACCAGCCAGTCGGCGGCGCCGCCGATTCCCGACGCGGCCAGGTTGTCGACGCCAAAGATGTAGACGATCACCTTGACGACGCTGAACACGCCGGCCTTGACCACGGCCACCGCGTGCAGCAGCGCCGACACCGGCGTGGGCGCAACCATGGCGGCCGGCAGCCAGCGGTGGAAGGGCATCAGCGCGGCCTTGCCGATGCCGAACATGCACAGCGCCAGCAGTCCCGCCAATTCGGCGTGCCCCAGTTTGCCGGCCAGGATGCCGCCCACCGTGAAGTCGGTGGTGCCGGCGACGTGCCAGATGAAGACCAGTGCCGGCAGCAGGAAGACGATCGAGGTCCCCATCAAGAGCCCGAGGTACACGTTGCCGCCGCGGCGCGCCGGGCCGGTGCCATGGTGGATGACGAGCGGGTAGGTGACCAGCGTCAGCAGTTCGTAGAAGATGTACAGCGTGAACAGGTTGCCGGCGAAGGCGATGCCCATCGTCGCCGCCAGAGAGAGTGCGAAGCAGGCGTAGAAGCGCGTCTGGTGCGCCTCGTTGTTGCCGCGCATGTAGCCGACCGAGTACAGCGAATTGACGACCCACAGACCCGAAGCGATGAGGGCGAACAGCATGCCCAGCGGTTCCAGCTTGAACGCCACCTGCAGTCCCGGCAACAACGTCAGCAGCGTGACTGCAGGTCGTGCGCCGCCGCTGACCACCGGCAACAGAGTCAGCACGCTGCCCAGCAACGCGAGCGTCGTGACCCCGGTGATGGCTTCGCGCAGGTCGGGCGCGCGACCGGCCAGCGCGATCAGAGCGGCGCCGGCCAGCGGCACGGCCAGTGCCAGCAGCAGAGTGGTGTCGGGTGCGAGCATCAGCGCAACCCCCCGAGCAGCAGCGCTGCGGCCTGGGCGGCGGAGCCCACGGTAAACGAGGTGTCGAGCCCGAAATAAACGACGGTGGCGACCAGCAAACCCGAGGGGATCGCCATGCTCCGGGGCACCTTGGCACCCTCGGTGAGGTCCTTGCGCGGCTCGCGGAAGTAGGCCGCTTCGACGAAGCGCCACACATACGCCGCCGCCAGCAGCGAGGACGCGACGATCAGGAACGCCAGCCACCACTGTCCCTTTTCGAATGCCGCCCGGATCAGATACCACTTGCTGACGAAGCCGGCGGTGCCCGGAATGCCGATCAGCGACAGGCCGCACAGCACGATGCCGAAGCTGGTCAACGGCATGCGCTTGCCCAGGCCCTGGATGCGCGCCAGGCTGGTGCCGCCCGTCACCAGCGCCACGCCGCCGAGCAACAGAAAGATCGCGCCCTTGGTGACGCCGTGGTTGAACAGGTGGACGATGGTGGCAGTCAGGCCCGAGGTCGAGTCGAACGACAGGCCCAGGATGATGTAGCCGATCTGGCCGACGCTCGAATAGGCGAACAGTCGCTTCAGGTCGGTCTGGAAGATGGCGACGGTCGAGGCGACGAAGATGCCCGCCAGCGCCAGCAGCAGCATCGCCTCCTGCATCGGCAGCCGCGCGAACACCGCCGACTCGCCGAACACCGAGTAATAGAAGCGCAGCAACACGTACACCGCGACCTTGGTGGCGGTGGCCGCGATGAAGGCCGACACCGCCGAAGGCGCAAAGGCGTAGGCGTTCGGCAGCCACTGGTGGAGCGGGAACAGCGCCAGCTTCAACGACAGGCCGACGGTGAGGAAGGCGAGCGCCGCCAGTACCGGGCGCGTGCCCTGCACCGCGGCGAGGCGACGACCCATGTCGGCCAGGTTCAGCGTGCCTGTCATCAGGTACAGCAAGCCGATGCCGATGACGATGAAGGTGGCGCCGATCGTACCCATGATCAGGTACTGGTACGCGGCCAACAGCGCGCGGCGGTCGCGCCCCAGTGCGATCAGCACGTAGATCGAAAGCGATGAGATCTCCAGGAACACGAAGGTGTTGAATGCGTCGCCGGTGATCGTGATGCCCAGCAGCCCCGCGAGGCACAACGCGAACATCGTGTAGAAGAGGTAGTGCTTCTGGGGTGGTACCTCGGCCTCGATGCTGGCCCGGCTGTAGGGCAGCACCAGCGCCGCGATGCCCGTGACGAGCACGAGCACGAATGCGCTCAGTGCGTCTACGCGGTACTCGATGCCCCAGGGCGCGGGCCAGTTGCCGATCGCGTAGGAGATCGTGCCGCCCTCGGCCACCCGCAGCCACAGCGCTACGGCGATTGCCAGCGCGACCCAACTCGCGGCCAGCGCTACGGCGAACGCCACGCTGCGACGGCGCAGCAGCACCGTCAGCGGTGCGGCAAGCAAAGGGACGACGACCTGCAACGCAGGCAGATGCGGGGCCAGATTCATTCTTGTTGTTCGGCGCGGCTCGGCGCCGCATCCAGGCTCAGGATTTCATCTTCCTCGATGCTGCCATAGGCCTCGCGGATGCGCACCACCAGCGCCAGGCCGAGCGCCAGCGTGGCCACGCCCACGACGATGGCGGTGAGGATCAGGACATGAGGCAAGGGGTTGGAATAGACCGTGAACGCGTCGCTCAGGATCGGCGCCGTGCCGCCCACCAACTTTCCCGGCGCGATGTACAGCAGGTACACCGAGGTCTGGAAGATGCTCAGGCCGACCAGCTTCTTGATCAGGTTGCCGCGCGCGATGACGATGAACAGCCCCGCGATCATCAGGAACAGGGTGATGAAGTAGGTGAAGTGGCCGCCGAGGGTCATGCCGGTCCCGGCGAGCGTCATTCGTCCACCCGGCCGCGGTCGGCGAACATGTAGAAGATCTTCAGCATCACGCCCGACACGGTGACGGCCACGCCCACTTCGACCCAGAAGATGCCGCGGTGCTGGCCGTGCACGGGGTTCGGGTCGAGCACGAAGTAGTCGAGGTAGTTGCCGCCCAGCAGCAGGCCCGCCACGCCCACGCCGCCGTAGATCAGCACGCCGATGGCCATCATCGACTCGACCACCGCCTCGGGCACCAGTTTGCGGGCGTCGGCGAGGCCGTAGATCAGGCCGTAGAAGATCACTGCCGCGGCCAGGATCACGCCGGCCTGGAAGCCGCCGCCCGGTCCGAAGTCGCCGTGGAACTGCACGTACAGCGCGAACAGCAGGATGAACGGGATCAGCAGCTTGGCGATGACCCGAAGGATCACGTCGTGCCTCATGGCTTGCGATCCTTGCGGCGGCGCCGCAGCAGCGCGATCACGCCGGCACCCGCGGTGAAGACCACCGTGGTCTCGCCCAGCGTGTCGTAGCCCCGGTAGCTGGCGAGCACGGCGGTCACCACGTTGGGCACATCGACTTCCTGCTTGAGCTCGGTCAGGTAGCGAGGCACCACATGTGTGTGGATGGGCGCTTTCGGGTCGGAGAATTCCGGCAGGCCGAGCGTGCCGTAGGCGAGCACCGCACCGACGGCAAGCGAAACGACCAGTGGCAGCCAGGGCGCCTGCACCGGCCGCGTTTCCTCGCTCTTGCAAAGGTAGAGCGCGCCCAGGAGCAACACCGTGGAAATGCCCGCGCCGACCGAGGCCTCGGTCATCGCGACGTCCACGGCGTCCATCGCCACCAGCACGGTGGCCATCAGGAAGCTGTACAGGCCGCCGAGCACGATGACGCCGAAAAGGTTGCGGCTGCGCGCGATCACGAGCACGGTGACCGCCATCAGAACGAGCAGCACGTTGATGATCAGGGTTTCGATGCTGTGCTCCGGTCGTCGGCAAGGAGCGGCTTCAGGCCGCGCACCATGGCCGCGCGTGCCAGTGCGTGCGTGGCCGTCGGACTGGCGAAGAAGATCAGCACGCCGACCATCAGCAGCTTCACCGCCACCAGCGTGAGGCCGGCCTGCACGATGAGGCCGAGCAGGATCAGACCGGCGCCCAGCGTCTCGATCACGCTCGCCGCGTGCATGCGGGTGTAGAAGTCGGGCATGCGCAACAGCCCCACGGCCCCGACGATACAGAAGAAGCCGCCGCCGACCAGGCAGGCCCAGCTCAGCGCGTCGATCCAGGTCGTCACTTCGCGGGCTCCTCGTCGATGCCCGGATCGCCGAGGTCGCCGCGGCGAAAGTACTTCAGCACCGCGATCGTGCCGATGACGTTGAGCAGGCCGTAGACGAGCGCCAGGTCCAGGAAGTCGGGCCGGCCGTCGAGGAAACCGAGCACCGCCAGCAGCAGCATGGCCACCGTGCCGACGGAGTTGGCCGCCTGCGCCCGGTCGAACAAGGTCGGGCCCAACGCGGCGCGCACCAGCGCCAGCGCGATCGTCGCCAACAGCGCGAGCGCGGCTGCGGCGAACATCATGGCTTGCCCTCGCAGGCCGTGACGCGGCGATCCATCTCGCTGTCCACGACGGCCAGGGCACCCTCGCGCGTCAGGCCATGCACGAGGAACTCGTTCGGTCGCGCCTCGATCGTGATCGTCCCTGGTGTCAGGGTGATCGATTGGGCATGGATGACCCGCCCGACGCCGGTCCTCTGGGTCGGTTTGAATCGCACCAGCATCGGGCTGATCGGCAGTGCCGGATGCAGGATGATCCTGCTCACGGCCCAGGCCGACCTGACGATCTGCAGGCCCAGCCAGGGCCAGTACAGCAGGACCTTCGGACCCAGATCGATCGGGTGCCCTTCGTGATCGACCACGTCCATGCGTCGCGCGAACCACACCACCGCCAACGCGGAGCCGACCCCCGCCGACAACAGGAACGGGGTGAAGAACCCCGACAGCAACAGCCAGAAAAGAGAGAGGAAAACGAAAAGGCTGAGGGATCGGAACACGTCAGACGACCGGCGCCGGATCGATCGTATGCAGCCCCGTTCGCACCGAGCCGACCCGGCTGCGTTCCTTGAGTCCAGGGTGTGCGCGCACGAAAGCCGCCATCATCGGTCGACGGTGAGAGTGAGGGCGATGGTCGCTCGGGCTGTGTGTGCCGCTTGGGGACGCCCCTGGCGCTGACGGGCGACCGACCGATACGCCGGCCGACCGAGCATCGCAACGGCCCCGCTGCGGTGACAGACAGGAAATTCAACGGCTGTTCGGCCGTAGTATCACCGACTGTGACTGTCGCAGTCAATCGCCGATTTCGCAGTCGCAGGCATCGAGATCCGCCCGATGGCCTTCCACATGGCAGACCGGACATGAGTCACCCCACGACGAGCGGCGGCGGCTTGTCTGGCTGCCAGGGATGCGCCGATCGAACTCGACCTCCGGTTCAGGCTCGACGGACGAATCTCACAGGGGGTCGTCGTCCGCCATCCTCGCGCAGAAGGGCTCGCAAGTCTCACCCGATGGGCGCTCGGGCGGCGGTCTCTCGCGGCACCGCCTCACTGGACGACCTTGTCGATGGTGAGTGTCAGGCCGCTCGCGTTCGCCGCGACCGGTCCGCTCAGGGCCTCCAGGTCGCCCGGCTTCGGAATCGCATTCCCGCTCCTGGACACCCGCGCGCCGACCACGAGGCGGCCGGCCGCCGAGAGCGTCGCGCCCGGCGACATCGCCATCGAATCGTCGAGACGGAACTCGAGCGGAAGATCCTTGACCTGCTTGCGCAGGATCGCGACCGGCATCCGCGGGCCTTCCGCGGCCCGCGCGAAGATGAAGACCACGTCCTCGGGCGCGGCGCGAGCCGCGAGCGCGGGCGCGAGGCTGACGGTGCCCGAGATGCCGCTCTTGCCCGCGGGGGCGGCGGCCGGGGCCTCCGCAGGTGCGGCCGCACGCCCCGCGCCCGATCCGGTCCCGGCCTTCGTCTCGGCCTCGGTGATGCTCGCCCTGATCGATTCCGCCATCTCCTGCGCGTCCGGCGGCAGGCGATCCAGTGCCGCGCGCCAGTGCGCGACGGCTCCGGCGAAATCGCGTTTCTCGAAGGCCACGGTGCCGGCGAGCAGCCTGGCCTTGACGTTGGCCGGATCGATCCCGACCGCCTTCGCGATCAACCGCTCGGGCTCCCCGTCGAGGCTGCGTCCCTGCGCCATCGCCAGCGCATCGGCGTGATCCACCATGAGCTGCGCGTCGTCGGGCCGCAGCGACGAGGCGCGCCCGTAGGCCTGTGCCGCCTCCGCGAAGCGGCGCAGCACGCCGTAGGAGCGGGCGAGCATGACCCAACCCTCGACGTTGCCCGGCTCCTCCTTCAGCCGCGCGGCGAGCTTCTCGACCATGCCGGCGATCTGGTCTGCACTGAGAGGATGTGATTCCTCGACCGGCGGCTTGACCGCTTCGGGATCGAGCGCACTCGGCGTGCCGATGGCGAGGTAGAGCGAAAACGCAGCGACCGGCAGTGCGAGCGCGAGCGTGGCGGCAAGCGTGCGCGTGGCGGCCGGGGGTGCACCGGCGCCGTCAGACCGGGCCGACTCCTCGAGTACGCGGCTTTCGATGTCGGCCCTCGCCCGGGCGTATTGGTCGCCGGTGATGGATCCCGAGGCGAGATCGGCATCCAGTTCGCGCAACTGATCGCGGTAGATTCCGATGTTGACCGCTTCCTGGGAGATGTCCGCGGAGGCGCGCACCCAGGCGCGAAGCAGCGGGGTCAGGACGAACGCCAGAGCGAGCGCCGAAAGGAGGGCCGCAGCAATCCAGAACAGGCTCATGCCGCCGCCTCCGTACCAGCGTCGCCGCACGACGCCCCGTGGAGTCGGCGGCCGAGCGCATTCGCGGGCGCTACGCCCCCGTTCGCTCCGCTACTCATGCCTCGTCCCTGCGCTCGTCGCCTGCGAGCAGGGACTCGGCGCGCGCGCGCTCGGCCTCGGTGAGGGAAGCGTCGGTGCGCCTTCCGCGATTGCGCAGCTTGATGTAGAGGACGCCCAGTCCGACGCCCAGCAACGCGAAGGGGCCGAACCAGAGCAGCCAGGTCGTCGACTTGACCGGAGGATTGTAGAGTACGAAATCGCCGTAGCGGGCGACCATGTAGTCGATGATCTGCTGTTCGCTCCTGCCTGCCTTGAGCTGCTCGCGGACCTGCTGGCGCAGATCGAGCGCCAGATCGGCCCGCGAATCCGCGATGGTCTGGTTCTGGCACACCAGGCAGCGCAGCACTTCGGCGATCTTCATCATGCGTTTTTCGAGCACCGGATCTTCGGCGGCCGGGGCCGCTTCCTGCGCCCACGCGGGCGCCGCCGCAGCCCAGTGCGCGGCCACGAGGAGCGCCAGGAGGAACGTCCTAGGATTTCGCATCGAGTTCTCGGATGAGTGGAAGGATCTTGCTTTCGAGGGCCGCCGGGGTGACCGGGCCGATATGCTTGTAGCGTATGACGCCGGCCTGGTCGATGACGAAGGTCTCGGGCACCCCGTAGACGCCGTAGTCGATCCCGACGCGGCCCTCGCGGTCGTACGCGGAGGCCACGTAGGGGTCGCCCATCTCGCGCAGCCAGCGCTGCGCGTCTTCGCGTGCGTCCTTGTAGTTGAGCCCGTAGATCGGCACCAGCCCGCGCTTCGAAAGATCCACCAGCAGCGGGTGCTCCTCGCGGCACGACACGCACCACGAGGCCCACACGTTGAGCAGCCAGACCTTGCCGACCAGATCGTCGCGCCCGATCGTCTTGCCCGGCTCGGCGAGGGTCGGCACCCGGAAGGCCGGCGCCGGCTTGCCGATCAGGGGCGAGGGGACTTCGTGCGGATTGAGCCTCAGGCCGATCGCGAGAAAGACGACGAGAACCAGGAAGACGGCGAGCGGCAGGAGGAAACGTTTCATGGCCTGCGCTTCAGGCGCGCGCCGGCGCGGCGGCGGAAGCGGGCTCGCGGGCTGCGCGCCGAGCGAGCCGGTAGCGGCGGTCGGATGCGGCCAGTCCTCCACCGAGCGCCATGATCAGGCAGCCGACCCAGATCCAGTCGACGAACGGTTTCACGCGGATCTGCACCACCCACGCGTCGCCGCCCACCGGCTCGCCCATCGAGACATAGAGGTCGCGCGTGAAGCCGGTGTCGATCGCCGCCTCGGTCATCGGCATGCGGGACACCGTGTAGGCGCGCTTCTCGGGATTGAGCGTGGCGATACGGCTGCCGCCCCGCGTGACCTCCAGCGTGCCGCGGCTGGCGACGTAGTTCGGTCCCCGGATCTCCTGCGCCCCGAGATAGCGGAACACGTAGCCGCCCGCCTCGGTGGTCTCTCCCGGACGCATCTTGACATCGCGCTCCACCTCGTAGCCCTTGACCAGGGTCACGCCGACGATGAACAGGCCAATCCCGATGTGCGCGAGCGCCATGCCCCAGGCGGCGCGCGGGACGCTGCGCAGCCTGGCGAGGAACCCGCTCGCATGGCTCCCCCGCACCCGTTCGGCGAGCAACTGGCCGTTGGTCAGCATCACCCATGCGGCGAGCATCAGACCGAGCACCACCATCGGCGAGAAGCGGCCCATCAGGAAGGGGAGTCCGAGCCCCAGGGCGAGGCTCGCCGCCAGTGCCCACTTCAGTCGCCGTGCGAGCTCGCCGGCATCGGCCTGCTTCCAGCGCGCATACGGTCCGATGCCCATGAGCGCGACGAGCGGGGTCATCAGCGGCACGAACACCGACTCGAAGTAGGGCGGGCCGACCGAGATCTTTCCCATCCCGAGCGCATCGAGGAACAGCGGATAGAGGGTGCCGAGCAGCACCGAGGCGGCGGCGACCGTGAGCAGGACGTTGTTGGTGAGCAGCAGCGATTCGCGCGAGATGAGCCCGAAGCCTCCGCCCAGCCCCACCTTCGGCACCCGCGCCGCATACAGCAGGAGCGAGGCGCCGATCACTACGGCGAGGAAGGTGAGGATGAACAGGCCGCGCTTCGGGTCGGTGGCGAAGGCATGGACGCTGGTGAGCACGCCGGAGCGCACGAGGAAGGTCCCGAGCAGGCTCAACGAGAAGGCGAAGATGGCGAGCAGCACGGTCCAGCTCTTGAAGGCGCCGCGCTTCTCGGTCATGGCGAGCGAATGCATGAGCGCGGTTCCGACCAGCCACGGCATGAAGGACGCGTTCTCGACCGGATCCCAGAACCACCAGCCGCCCCAGCCCAGCTCGTAATAGGCCCAGTAGCTGCCCAGTGCGATCCCGAGGGTGAGGAAGATCCACGCCACGATCGTCCACGGGCGCGACCAGCGTGCCCAGGCGGCATCGAGCCTGCCGCTCATCAGTGCGGCGAGCGCGAAGGCGAACGCGACGCTGAAACCGACATAGCCCATGTAGAGCATGGGCGGATGGAACACCATGCCCGGGTCCTGAAGCAGGGGGTTGAGGTCGCGCCCGTCGATGGCTGCCGGCAGCAGGCGCTCGAACGGGTTGGACACGAGCAGCAGAAAGCCGAGGAAGCCGAGGCTGATGAGCCCCATCACCCCGATCACCCGCGCCGAAATCTGCTCCGGAAGGTTCCCGCTGAAGACCGTCACCGCGGTCGTCCAAACGGTGAGGATCAATACCCAGAGCAGGATGGAACCTTCGTGTCCACCCCAGACCCCCGCGATCCGATACTGGACCGGAAGCAGGCTGTTGGAATTCTGCGCGACATAGGCCACCGAGAAGTCGTTGGCGACGAACGCCCAGGCGAGGCACCCGAAGGCGATCGCGACGAACACGAACTGCCCCTGGGCGACCGGGCGCGCCGTGGCCATCAGCCGCGCATCCGCGCGCGCCGCACCCCACAGCGGAACCACTGCCTGCACCAGCGCCAGGCAGGCGGCGACGGCGAGCGAAAACAGACCGAGTTCTGGAATCATGGGCGAGTGTGTCCGGGAACGGATTTGGAAAGAAGGAGGCGGCCTTCGCCGCCCTGCAACGCGCCGCCGAGCGGCATGCTCACTGCTTCAGGGTCCTGGACGCGTTGTGTGCCTGCTCGACGGCGTGCTTGGCTTCGGGCGGCATGTAGTTCTCGTCATGCTTGGCGAGCACTTCGTCGGCATGGAACACTCCGTCGGGGCCCAGCTTGCCCTGCGTGACGACGCCCTTGCCCTCGCGGAACAGGTCGGGGAGCACGCCCTTGAAGCGCACCGGGATGCTCCTGGCGGTGTCGGTCACGACGAACTGCACCGTCACGCCGTCCTCCTGGCGCTTGACGCTGCCGGCCTCCACCAGGCCGCCGACACGGAACGAGCGCCCCTGCGGTGCCTCGTGGTTGGCGATCTGGGTCGGGGTGAAGAAGAACACCAGGTTCTTCTGGAATGCGCCGAGCACGAGGGTGGCGGCCACCGCCAGCCCTCCCAGTCCCGCCGCGATTAACGCAAAACGCTTATGTCTCGGTTTCATCTCGTCGCTCCGTGCCATCGATGCCGCTTTGCCTCAGCCGTAGCAGGCGCTCCAGCGTGTCCTTGCGGCGCTTCGCCAGCGCGCCCGCTTCCAGTGCGAATACCAGGGCGGTCACCGCGTAGGATCCCCACACGTAGAGCGCGTACCCGCCCATTGACCAGAAATCCGACCAACTGTTCCAGTTCATCGCAGCCGCCCCAGGTAGCTGGCGACCCAGTCGGTGTGCCGTTCGCGCTCCAGCAGGATCGAGCGCACCCGCACCAGCACCGCCCCGAGCGCATACATCCAGAACGCGAGTGCCATCATGAGCATGCCCCACAGCATGGTCTTCGCCATCGTCGGCGCCGCCATCAGGCTCACCGATGCGCCCTGGTGGAGGGTGTTCCACCACTTGACCGAGAAGTAGATGATCGGCACATTCACCGCGCCCACGAGCGCCAGCACCGCCCCCGCCTTGTCGGCCCGGCGCGGCTCGTCGATCGCCGCCTGCAGCGCGATGAACCCGAGATACAGGAACAGCAGGATCAGCTCCGAGGTCAGCCGGGCGTCCCACACCCACCAGGTTCCCCAGGTCGGCTTGCCCCAGAGCGCACCCGTCCACAACGCGATGAAGGTCATCAGCGCCCCGGTCGGCGCCAGCGCCTGCGCCACCATGGCCGACAGGCGGGTGTTGAACACCAGTCCCACGCCTGCCCAGAACGCCATGACCAGATACAGGAACATGCTCATCCAGGCCGCCGCCACGTGGATGAAGATGATGCGGTAGGCCTCGCCCTGCTGGGCATCGGTGGGCGCCACGAAGAAGCCGATGTAAAGCCCCGCGGCACCAAAGGCGACCGCCAGGGCGAAGAACCACGGCACCATCTCCCCGGCGAGCGGAAAGAAGGTCTGGGGCGACGAATACTTGAACCAGTTGATCATGCGCCGTGCAACGTTCTGACCCTGCTCATTCCACCGAGATCCGCAATCCGGCCGCCACCGCCCAGGGCGAGGCTACCGCGGCGAAGACCAGCATCGCCGCCAGCAACAGCAGATGCGACTGCGCGCCCAGCCCGGAAGATTCGGCCCCGACCGCTCCCGCGCCGAAGATCAGCACCGGGACATACAGGGGCAGCACCAGCAGCGACACCAGCACGCCGCCGCCGCGCAGGCCCAGCGTGAGCGATGCGCCAATGGCGCCGATCAGGCTGAGCACCGGCGTACCTAAGAGCAAAGATAACACCAGAATTTCGATGAGAGTTTGCGTCAAGTCAAACTGGATCGCGAGCACCGGCGACATCAGCACCAGCGGCAGGCCGGACACCAGCCAGTGCGCGGCGGCCTTGGCCAGCACGATCACCGGCAGCGGCTCGGGCGCGAGCAGCATCTGCTCGAGGGTGCCGTCCAGATAGTCGAGCGAGAACAGACGACCGAGCGAAAGCATCGAGGCGAGCAGCGCGGCCACCCAGAGGATGCCCGGCGCCATCGTGCGCAGCAGTTCCGGCTCCGGTCCGACGCCGAGGGGGAACAGGCTCACGACGATGACGAAGAAGAACAGGGTGGTGAGCACGTCGGAGCGGCGGCGGAACGCGAGGACGAGGTCGCGCCGGAGCACGCAGCGGAAGATCGCGATCATCGCGCGAGCTCCAGCCGGCTGAACTGCCCGGCGCGGATCGGCACGTCCTGGTGGGTCGTAAACACCAGCAGTCCGCCGCGCTGCAGGTGGCCTTCCATCGTGCCCCGGAGCTGCTCGACGGCGGCGGCGTCGAGGGCGGTGAAGGGCTCGTCGAGCACCCACAGCGGAATGCGCTCGCTCAGCAGGAGCCGGGCCAGCGCTGCCCGCCGCCGCTGGCCCTGGGAGAGCACCTTGGTCGGCAGGTCTTCGCATCCGGCCAGCCCGATGCGCTCGAGCGCCTGGCGCGCGTCGGCCTCGTCGGCATCGATCCCGGCCAGTGCCGCGGAAGTCATCAGGTTCTCGACCGGCGTGAGATCGTCCTTGACCGCCGGTGCATGTCCGAGATAGAGGAGATCGCTGAAGAACTCCTCGCGCAGCGAGCGCGTACTGGTGCCCTTCCAGCGGATCTCGCCGTCCGCCGGACTCGACAATCCGCAAAGGATGCGTAGCAGGCTGGTCTTGCCCGAGCCGTTGACGCCTGCGACCTGAAGCGCGGCGCCTGCCTCCATTCGGAAGCTCACGCTCTCGAAAAGCGGTCGGTCGCCGCGCACGCAGGCGAGCTGGTCGGCTTCGAACATCAGCGCTTTTTCGAGCGAAAACCGCGCATCATCCGCGGCGCTTCAGCGCGCACCGGCACGCGCAATCGCAGCGCCTCGCCCTCGGCCGCAAGCTACTCGGACTGATAGTAGTAGGGCTTCTGCGGAACGCCGGACTCGCGGTGGCGGCGCCGGGTCTCGGCATCCTCGGGCCGGTCCCACCACAGCGCGCGGCCCTCGCGGCGCACCTCCAGTTCTTCGGGGTGGGCCTGAAGGAAGTCGCGAATGAACCTGGTGTGCTCCGATTCGTACATTGCGGCACCTCTTCGTCACCGGGGGCGCATTCTACCCCGTAGCCTGCCGCGGCGCCGTTCACTCCCGGGTCCTGCCGATCCGGCTCACCTCGGGCAGGCGCCGGATCCGGCGCAGGATGCGCGCCAGGTGCACACGGCCGCTCACCTGGAGCGTGAAATACAGGCTGCTGTAGGCGCCGCGTTCCGCGTCCATGCCGACGTTCTGGATGTTGGATCCGGCGGCGGCGATTTCCGCCGCCACCCTGGCCAGCACTCCGCGATGGTTTTCCGCCTCGACCCTGATCTGCGCGTCGAACAGCCTTCCCGGCTCGGGTTCCCATTCGACGTCGATCCAGTTTTCGGGCTTCGCCGCGCGCGACTTGCGGATCGCCCCGCAGTCGGCGAGATGCACGATGAGACCCTGTCCCTTCTTGATCGAGCCGACGATGGCGTCGCCGGGAATCGGCCAGCAGCAGGTCGCGAACTGGACGGCCATGCCCTCCGAGCCGCGGATGACGACCGGCGCCAGCGTGCGCGGCTCGTCCTCGCGCGTCACCAGCCGGCGGGCGACCACCGCGGCCAGCCGTTTGCCCAGGCCGATGTCCGTATAGACCTCCTGCCGGGACTTGGCCGCGCCCTGGCGCATCAGCCGATCCCAGGCGGCGGGCTCGATCACGCCTGCATTCACCCCGAGCGCCTGCAGCGCCCGGTTGAGCAGCCGCTCCCCGAGCGCTGCCGATTCGGCGTACTGCATGGTCTTGAGGTAATGGCGGATCTCCGAGCGCGCCTTGCCGGTCTTGACATAGGACAGCCAGGCCGGGTTGGGGTTGGCATGGGCGGCGGTGATGATCTCGATCTGCTCCCCGTTGCGCAGTTCGGTGCGCAACGGCATCAGCTCCCGGTTGATGCGGCAGGCGATGCAGCGGTTTCCGACGTCGGTGTGTACCGCGTAGGCGAAATCGACCGCGGTCGCCCCGCGCGGCAGGGCGAGAATCCTGCCCTTGGGCGTGAACACATAGACCTCGTCGGGGTACAGGTCGATCTTGACGTTGTCGAGGAACTCGTGGGGATCGCCCGAGGCCGACTGCAAGTCGAGCAGGGACTGCAACCACTTGTGCGTCATCTGCTGCAGCTCGCTGAGCGATTTCCCGGAGTCCTTGTACAGCCAGTGCGAGGCGACTCCGGTCTCCGCGACCTGGTGCATCTCGCGCGTGCGGATCTGGATTTCCACCGGCGTTCCGTAAGGGCCGATCAGCGTCGTGTGCACGGCCCGGTAACCGTTGGCCTTGGGGATCGCGATGTAGTCCTTGAATTTTCCCGGCACCGGTCGAAAGAGCTGATGCAGGGCGCCGAGGGTGAGGTAGCATGAACTCGCGTCCCTGACGATGACGCGAAAGCCGTAGATGTCGAGCACCTGCGAGAAGGACAGCGACTTCTCGCGCATCTTGCGGTAGATGCTGTACAGATGCTTCTCGCGGCCCTGCACTTCGGCCTCGATTGCCAGCTCGGAGAGCCGGCGCTTGATCGCCTCCAGGATCTTCCCCACCAGCTCGCGCCGGTTTCCGCGCGCGGCCTGGACCGCCTTCGCGAGCACCCGGTAGCGCAGGGGATAGAGGTGGCGGAAGGCGAGATCCTGGAGCTCGCGATAGACGCCGTTCAACCCCAGGCGATTGGCGATCGGCGCGTAGATGTCGAGCGTCTCGCGTGCGATGCGCCGGCGCTGCTCGGAGGGCACCGCATCCAGCGTGCGCATGTTGTGGAGGCGGTCGGCGAGCTTGATCAGGATGACGCGCACATCGCGCGACATCGCCATCAGCATCTTGCGGAAGTTCTCGGCCTGGGCATCTTCCTGCGACTGGAACTCGATCCGGTCGAGCTTCGAGACCCCGTCGACGAGTTCCGCGGCGACGGCTCCGAAGCGCGTGCCGATCTCCTCCATGCCGACCGGCGTGTCTTCCGTCACGTCGTGCAGCAGGGCAGCGACGAGGGCCTGGGGATCGAGATGCCAGCTTGCCAGGATGCCCGTCACCGCCACCGGGTGGGTGACGTAGGCTTCGCCGCTCATGCGCAACTGCCCCGCGTGGGCAGCCGCAGCGAAGCGGTATGCCGTGTCGATCTGTTCCAGGTCGTCCGGGCTCAGGTAGGTGGCCAGGGCCTTCCTGACGGGCTCATAGGCGGCGTCGGCGGCCGGCGCGGCTGCAGGTTCAGGGGGAGCAGGCGCAGGTTCCATCAGACGCCGGAGGCCGGCGCCGGCAACCACTGGCGTAGAGCGTGCCGCGGCCGGCGGCCGGCTGGAGCGGGGCGAACCGGATCCGTCATGGGCGACGGCCCCGCGGCCCTCAGGCCTGGCCCCGGTTGAGCACCTCCAGGCCGACCTTGCCCAGCTCGATTTCCCGCAGGGCGATCACGGTCGGCTTGTCGTTCCCGGCTTCGACCAGCGGCGTGCCGCCCGCGGAGAGCTGGCGCGCGCGATAGGCGGCGGCCAGGGTGAGCTGGAAACGGTTGCCGATCTTCCTGAGGCAGTCATCCACGGTGATTCGAGCCATGTTCAGTTCCCGGAGAATGCGAAATGTGCTCGGCTGCGGCGCGCCTGCACGCCGAAGCGCAGTCTGGATGCACGCACGATCGCGGCGAGGTCCTCGATGGCCGTTTCCAGATCGCGGTTGATTATAACGTAGTCGAACTCGGCGACATGGCTGATCTCCTCGCGGGCGTTGTCGATGCGGCCCCGGATCACGTCCTCCGGGTCCTGGCCGCGCGCGCGCAGGCGCCGCTCCAGCTCCTCGAACGCCGGCGGCAGGATGAACACGCCCACCGCCCCCGGAAAGGCACGCCGCATCTGGCGCGCCCCCTGCCAGTCGATCTCCAGGATCACGTCTGCGCCGGCGGCGGTCTGCTTTTCCAGTGCGCTGCGCGCAGTCCCGTAGTCGTTGCCGTGTACATGTGCCCATTCGAGGAATTCGCCGTTCTCGCGCATCGCCTCGAATTCGCGCGGGCTGACGAAATGGTAGTCGACGCCTTCGCGCTCCGCGGGTCGCGGGCGCCGCGTGGTGTAGGAAACGGACAGTTGCACCGCCGGATCGCGCGCGAGCAATCCGGCCACCAGCGTGGTCTTGCCTGCTCCGGAGGGCGCGGTGACGATGTACAGGTTGCCTGGCATGTCGGAACTCCGGTGTGCTCCGGCGCCGCTCACTCGATATTGGACCTGCTCACAAAGTAGGCCGGGCAACGCCTGTCAGTGCGGCATCCGGCTTACTCTGATTGAGGCTTGGGTGCACTCTTGGGTGCACAGTTTTCAAGGGTGTAGGCATCACGGCCGAAAGAATACCACCGCACACGCTCACCCCCGCACCGCCGTGCCAGACTGAACCACGCCAGAGACTACGCCACTGGCTCTATCGCCCCGCTGCCGTCCCTTCTGCCCCTCACCGCTCGGGCAACAAGTCGGCAGGGAACAGCCCGCGCCGCGTGAATTCCTGCCGCAGGGCTTGCGCCTCGAGGTGCCGCACTTCGTGGATTGAAACCGCCCGGTCTTCCGTTGCAGAAAGCCAGGCGGCCACTTCTTCCGTCGTCGCCTCGATCAGTTCCCCGGACTTCGGGCGGGTGGCCATTTTTCAGACGGCCAGCAGTTGCGCGAAGGCCGATTGCATCGCGGCCTGCACTTCGCCGTCCGCTGTCGTGGCTTCGCGCATGGGCTTGTAGGGTTCCGCGTCCGCCATCCGTCGCACGTCCGCCGGGTCGATGCTGTTGTCCGCGCAGATCGCCAGCAGGGCAGCATCCAGGGCAAGCAAGCAACCTTCCGCCTGTTCATGGGCATCCAGCAGGGTGTCGGCCTTCTCGTCGTCATTGCGCCGAATGGCTGCCAGCGCCGCCCCCAGCATTTCCGCCTTGCGGGTGCGCAGTCGCCAATGCTCGATGGCCCAATACGCAGAAAATCGCGTGAAGCCATCCAGCCGCGCCTGATAGGCCACGTCCGGGCAACGGTAGTCCTTCAATGGAACGGCGTCCGCCAAGCGCTTGAATTCCAGCTCGTTCGCGCCGCTCATGTAGTGGAAGGCCAGCGCCGCCAGTTGGTCGGCAGTCAGGCCGCGGTACGCCCTCGTCAGTCGGTCATGGTGTTGCATGGCGTCAGTCCTTTCGTGGGTTGATGGTGCGCTCCAGCAGTTCCAGCCGGTCGGCCAGCACTGCGCTTTCATAGGCTTTGCGGATCATGT
>MNXU01000045.1 GCA_001872285.1 Betaproteobacteria bacterium CG2_30_68_42 | reverse complement strand
CCGGCCGGATGCGCCGCTGCGGCTCCTACGCGGGCCGGAGCGCATCGAATCTGGCTGGTGGGAGAACGGCGATGCCGGCATCCGGCGCGACTACTTCATCGCGGCGGGCGGCGCGGGCGAGCTGCTCTGGGTCTATCGCGACCTGGAGGCGCCCGGCGCCTGGGTTCTGCACGGCATTTTCGCCTGACCGCTAATCGAGCACGTGCGAGACCATGCCGTCGGCGAGCTTGGGCTCGAACCAGGTCGACTTCGGCGGCATCACCTCGCCGGAATCGGCCACCGCCATCAGGTCTTCCATGCTGGTGGGATGCATCGCGAACGCCGCCGCCATCTCGCCGCTGTCGACCCGGCGTTCGAGCTCCCCGAGCCCGCGGATGCCGCCCACGAAGTCGATCCGTTTGTCATGGCGCAGGTCGTGGATGCCGAGGATGGGACCGAGGACGTGATCCGACAGCAGGCTCACGTCGAGGCGCGCCACCGCGTCCTCAACCGCAACGAGTTCCGGGCGCAGGTCGAGCCGGTACCAGGCACCCGCCAGATAGAGCCCGAAGCTGCCGTGCGCGGCCGGGCGCACCGCAACCGCGCTCGGCTGCACGGTGCCGAGCCGGGCGACCGCCTCCAGGAACTGCGCCGCGCCCAGGCCGGCGAGATCGGTGACGACACGGTTGTAATCGAGGATCCGCATCTGGCGGTGGGGAAAGGTGACCGAGAGGAAGAACTCGTGGCTCTCGTCTCCGGTGCGTGGCCCCGCCTCTGCGCGCCTCGCCGCGGCCACGCGCGCCGCGGCCGCCGAGCGGTGATGTCCGTCGGCGATGTAGAGCACGGGCATCGCGTCGAAGGCCGCCACCAGCCGTTCGATCGTCGCGCCATCCGCGATCACCCAAAGCGCGTGTCGCACCCCGCCCTCGGCCACCACATCGGTGTCCGGCTCTCCGGCGCAGGCTGCGGCGAGCAGCACATCGACCTCGGGTGCCGCCGGGTAGGCCATGAGCACCGGGCCGGTCTGGGCGTCGAGCGCCTCGATCTGTCGGACGCGATCGTCTTCCTTTGCCGGGCGGGTGAACTCGTGCCGCCGGATGCGCCCCGACTCGTAGGCCGCCACCGCAGCGGCCGCCACCAGTCCGGTCTGCACGTGATCGCCCCAGAGGATGCGATAGGCATAGAAGGCCGGCTCGGCGTCGCGCACGAGCATGCCCTGCGCGATCATCCGGGTCAGGTTCTCGGCCGCCTTCGCGTAGACCGCCGGCGAGTACGGATCGATGGTCTCCGGCAGGTCGATCTCGGGCTTCGAAATGTGCAGAAAGCTCCATGGCTTGCCCGCCGCCTGCACGCGCGCTTCCGCGCTGGAGAGCACGTCGTAGGGCGGGGCGATGACTTCGGATGCGCGGCCGCGGGCGGGCCGCAGGCCGCGAAAGGGCCGGATCAGATGCATGAGGAGGCGATGCCGGGCTGCGAAAGGCCGCTATGTTATCGCGGAAGCGACTCCGGCGGCGCCGAGGGTGCCGCCGCGCTCAGTCCGGAATGTGCATCGCGGCGTCTTCGAAGGCGCCGCGCTCGGCATCCAGATGGCATGCCGCACAATTGGCGCGCGAGCCCACCTTGGGCCGGCGCCAGGTGGCCTCGGGAATCGCCGCGTGTTTCTTCTTCCAGTAGCCGGTCTCGGTGATGCGCACGGGCGCCTCCCGCTCCGGCACCGAGCGCGCGATCTTGAACGATGCCTCGCTCAGGCCGGCGTCGGCCGAGGTTTTCGTGGCGAAGCCGAGCAGCTCGGCCGTCGTCGCACCGTCCAGCCCGAGCACCTCGCCGAAATGCTTGTCCTGGCCCGCGAACAGCGCCTGCCACGAGCGCGCGGGAAGCAGGCTCGGGTGGAAGGCGAGGTGGCAGGAGCCGCACTCGGCGTTCCACGCGGCGCTTTGCGGCAGCGCGCGGCCGATGAAGGGCAGGTAGGTGCGTCCCGGTGCGCGGTCCTCGTAGCCCTCGAAGTACCAGTGCGCGAACGCCGCGATCGCCGCGGCGAGCGCCAGCGCAGAAAACCAGCGGAACGACGGCGCCGCCTCCGCCGCCGGCCCCTGCTTGTATCCGGTGACCATGGAGCGCGCGAGATTTTCGCGGTGCGCGAGGCTCTCCCAGACGACGCCGCCGACATGCACGCAGATGAGCAGCAACCAGAGACTGGCGCCGCCGTCGTGCAATTCCTTGACCATCGCGCCGGTGGCGATCCTCCCCCACCCGCTCAGCGCGCCCTGCTGCTCCTCACCGCCCAGCACCAGGATGCCGGACACCGACACCACCGCGGCCAGCGCGAGCATCGCGAAGATCGCCCAGGCGCCGGCCGGGTTGTGGCCGACGAAACGCGGCGCATTGCGCGAGAGCGCCCGCAGGCCGTAGTCGCGCGCCTCGCGCCAGGTAAAGGCGAAGGACGCGAAGCGGGCATGGCGGCTTCCCGCCACGCCCCACAGTAGGCGGAAGGCCAGCAGACCGAGGATCAGGTAGCCGGCGAACACATGGACGTCGCGCCAGCGGTCGGACTCTCCGCTCGCCCACGCGGCGGCGAAGGCGGCTGCGAACGACCAGTGGAACAGCCGGGTCGGGGCGTCCCAGACCCGGATCCGCGAGACCTCAGCGCGGGATTCTGACGTCATGTTCGGAGAAACTGCCGGACTCTGCGCCTGCATGGCAGGCCGCACAGTTGGCCGGGCTCGCGATCGCCGCGCGCTTGAACACGGCGGGATTGACCTCGCGGTGCTTGCGCCGGAAGTAGGGCGTCTCGGTGATCCGCAGCGGCACATCCGGGGAGCCAATGCCGGTCATCATCTTTGCTCCGCGCCGCCCGCCGTTGCGATCGGCGGCATTGGCGGCAAGAAACGAAGTGATCTCTGCGGCGGTCGCGGCATCGAGGCCCGCGTTCTCGCCGAAGTGGCGGTCGAGCCCACCCATCAGCTTGCGCCAGGAGCGCTCGGGCAGGAGCGCGGGCGGATAGGCCATGTGGCAGGAGCTGCATTCGGCCTTCCATTTGGCATTGGTCGTCGCCGGCATGTCGCGCCCGCGATCACGCTCGTGCTCGCGCTCGGCCCAGGCCGCCGTCGAAAGGATCGCGGCGGCAATCATCAACGCAGTCCGCATGATCGTCACCTCACCTCACGCTCATCAGGTACGACATGAAGTCCCCCTTTTCCTGCGCCGTGCATGCGCGGCCCAGCACGTCGTTGCAGTTGCGGCCGAACCATTTCTCGACCTTGGCCGCATCGCTCAGCCGTTCGGCGTTGGCCGACGGCGCGAGCGGGCGGATGTCCTTGCCGGTCTTGGCATGGCGCCCGCCCGCCTTCGGATCCTCGGTATGACAGGTGGAACAACTCGCCGCCCTGCCCGTTGCGCCCTGCTTCGCGACATAGAACGCGCGCCCCTTCTCGGCCGAGAACGACTTGAAGGCCGGATTCGCCTTCTTCGCCTCGGCAGCGTAGGCGTCGAGGATCTGCTGCGGGCTCGCCGCCGCTGCGGGCAGCGCAGCGGCCAGGCAAAGCATGATGAACAACGTCTTTTTCATGATCTCACTCCACTGGTTGAGGATCGGGTCCGAATCTTCGAGGCATGCGCTGACGGCCTTGCACGCCACGCCGCACACTCTGGGGCCGGCAGCTTAAGACCGCCTTAAGGGGATCTGCACACTGCGTCACCTGCTCATGGCCTGCGCCGGGCTGGCACGGAGGCTGAGCCGGGGGAGGCGCCTATAATGTGCGCGCCTGCACCCCATGACGATGGACTCGACGAGCGAAACGCTGGCGACGGCGCGCGTGCTGATCGCCGCGCAACCGGACCTCGCCCGCACGGTCGAGGAACTGCACCAACATTTCAGCGGCGAACCGCTGCACGCCTGCGACGAAGAACGCATTCCGGGCATCGTCCTGCGCTGGCTGCACTGCTATGCGGACCTGGAGCTGTGGCACGAAGCGCTTCACGCGCGCCCCGCTCCGCCGGATATCGAGTTCGCGCTCGACCTCGCGGCGCAGCTCGAGGAACTCGGCATCGAGCCCGACGGGGAATGCGGCTGCCACAGGTGCGAATACCGCGGACGCTGTTAGTCGCGTGTCGGGTCGACCCGCGTAGGGAACGCAATGAGCGCAGACGCCGGCGGGTGCGGTCGTCGATTCGGTCGCGTCAACCTCTATGACGGCCTGCGCACCGAATCGGGAAACGGTTGGCGAGGCGGGCGCCCCTTGCCGATCGGCTCGCGTTGCTCGCCGGCGTCGACATCGTTCCCTGGCAGCTCGCGCGCCGCATCACTTTGATCGCGGGCCGATTTCGGACAAGACAAAACCCACTGTCTCCAGTGGATCGCAGGACTTCCCGGGACCGCTTCAGATGATCGATCGGGGCGGCGGAAAGCGAACCCGCGCCCCGAAATGCCGCGCCGGCGCTGGATTATGGCCTGTTGTTGACGAGGCCGTCGGCGGCCTGCCGGCGCTGGAGGGTGCGCAAGTCGATGCCCACGATCTCGCAGGCCGACTTCATGCCGCAGGCGACGTCGATCAGCCAGGGCAGCAGGTTGCGCTCGTACCAGTTCATGCCGTCCGCGAGAATGCCCGGGAAAGCCGCGGCCAGAACATCTCGACGAACACCGAGCCGGTGACGACGACGATGGCAGCCACCTGCAGCGCGCTCGGCAGCGTGCCCAGGAAGACGACCGCCAGCGCGGTGGCGATGACCGGCTTGAGGAAGAAGAGGTAGGAGGCGCGAGTGATGTCAGGCGCGGCGGAGAGGCCGCCGATCCACATCAGTTGCGTGACGGTCGTGTTCCACAGCGCCAGCACCAGCAGCGACCACATCGCCAGCGGCGCCCGCTCGCCCAGCGCCAGCGGATTCACCCAGACGTCCCAGGCGGCCCCGACCAGCAGCCACAGGCCGATGCCGCCGATCATCATCGTCAGGGCGACGATGCGCAGGCTGCCGTGCCGCGCCATGACCGGCTTGACCATCACCGCGTAGAACGAGCCCATCGCCGCGCAGGCGATCGCCAGCAGCAGGCCCCACAGCGTCTGCCCGCCGCCGGCGAGGGCGCCCAGCGCGCCGTCGGTCAGCAGCAGGGCGACGGCGAGCGTCGCCATGATGCCGGTGACGATCTTGACGGCGCCGGGGCGCTGGCCGTTCACCACCCAGTTGGCGAGCGCGACGAAGATCGGGATCGTCGTGGTCACCGTCGCCACCTGGATGACCGTGGCGTAGTCGAGCGCCCAGTGGAAGGCCAGGTAGGTCAGCGTGACGCCGAAGAACGCCAGCCAGACGATGCGCAGCCCCTCGGCGCGCAGCGGGGCGAGGAGGTCGCGGCTATCGCGGTCCCACAGCGCCCACAGGATCAGACCGAAGCCGCCGAGCAGGTAGCGCCAGACCGAGACTTCCGGCCCGGCGACACCCGAGAGCTTGGAAAAAAACTCCGACGAGGCGTGGCCGGCGACGCCGGCCATCACCGCCGCATAGGCCCAGCGTTCGGCGATCCTCACCGTTCGATCTCCCGCCCGAAGCGGGCGAGGCTGTCCGCCAGTTTCTCGGGCCGCTCCTGCGGCAGCAGGTGCCCGGCGTCCGCCCAGTCCTCGCGCCGCGCGTCGGGCAGTTGCGCATGGAGCCGGTCCACGACCTCGCGGTCGAGGAACACCCGGTCGGCCAGTCCGGTGATGACCAGCGTCGGCAGCCGCAGCGCACCCCAGGGCAGGTTCCAGTCGCTCGCCGCCGCGTGGCGCATCAGGTTCATGTGGCCATGCTCCGCGGCGAGCGGCGCATAGCCGCCCCTGAGCCGGTCACCGCGCACTTGCGCTGCATACTCGGGGTTGACCAGCAGCGGCAGCAGGGCATCGAGGAACAGGCCGACGCCGCCGTAGGCCACGATCGCCGGCAGCGCATCGTTGACCCAGGCGATGCGCGGTCCGATCTCGCGCAGTGTGTTGAGCAGCACCAGGCCGGCGGCGATGCCGGCATCGGCAAGCACCGCGCGCGCCGCATACAGGCCGCCGATCGACAGGCCGACCAGGATCGGCCGCTGCGGTACAGTCTCGCGCAGCAGGCGCAGCAGGTCGTCCGCGATGAGCCGGTCGGTGAGCGCCGTGCCGGGCGCGAAGGGCGAGCCCGTCTGCCCGCGGAAATTCCACGACAGCGTGCCGAAGCCCTGCGCGCGCAGGCGCGGCGCCACCGCCGCCTCCCAGGCGTCGGTGGAGCCGGTCAGGGCGTTAACGAAGACGAACGTCGGCGCGCCGGCGCGCGCCGATTTCTCGTGCAGGTAGAACAGCGCGTCCTGCGCGCTCAGTGCGAGGTTGGGCATGAGGGCATTCCTCTCCGGCAGCAATCCGTTCGCCGCAGCGATGATGTCGCGGACGTGACGCCGATGATGATGGACTTCATTGGTGTTCTACCCTGATCGCGCGATCCACTTCTGCAAAAACCTTCTCCGGCCGCCGCGAGCCCGGCCCGGCCGGCAGCGGCCCGGGAGGGATCCTCATCTGCCACTCGTGCCGATCAAGGACGGCCCGGATGTGCTCGCGCTCAATCGCATCGAGCGTGACGTCGCGCCCGTCATTCAGCGAGGGCACCCCGGTCAGAGGAGACATGCGGGCTTCGATCGTCACCGCCTCGGACGTGATGAGCGGGCGATCACGGCGCCGGCTCGCACCATGGACGGCGCGCGCGACCAGCTCCTTGCCGGTACCGGTTTCCCCCTGAATCAGCACCGTGCTGTCCGTCGGTCCCACCTTCTCGATCTGCTCGCGCACGCGTTGCAGCGCGGCGCAGTGGCCGACGAGGGCATCCGTCCCCGAGCGCGTCTCGCCGACCAGCACGGCAATGGTCGCCTTCGAACGCCGGTGTGCCTCGATCTCCCGCTCAAGCTCGTTGAAGAGCCGCGCGTTTTCGATCGCGATGACCGCATGGTCGGCAAAGGTCTGCAGCAGGGCGAGATGCGGCCGAGGAAATGAACCTGCGGCCGGACGCCCGACAACGATGGCGCCGATCGTCAGGTGGTCCCGAATCAGGGGTACGGTCAGAATGGCGCGAAAGCCTGTCACTGGTCTCGAAGACCGGCTGCGCGCTGGCGCGCTGGCGCGCGAGCGCCGGATCACACGAAGAATCTCGCGCGTGGCAGTCTCCGGCTGCCGAGCCTCGTCCACCTCGTTCGACAGGGCCTTCAGGCGATCTTCAAACCCCGCGTTCATCCGAGTAGTGGCGCTCGCA
Organism: Betaproteobacteria bacterium CG2_30_68_42; assembly: GCA_001872285.1. GTDB lineage: Bacteria > Pseudomonadota > Gammaproteobacteria > Burkholderiales > Rhodocyclaceae > CG2-30-68-42. The sequence continues at coordinate 2,718 of MNXU01000045.1, read as the reverse complement.
CGCCGAGTTGCCGGGCCGATCTCGAGCCGACCGTACTCCCAAGCCATCCAGGTGGCAAGTGGTGCGATCGAGTTCGGATACGAGCGCACGCGTCATCGATCGAATGCGGAGACGCCAGTCCCACTGCTCGGCAAAGCGCATGTTGCGTCGCCTCCGTGCTGTTGCCGCACCAGGATGCCCCTCTCCACTCGATCATCAATGGCACTCGCAAGTCCTCGTCACGACGGGCAGTTGCTATGGCGCCGCAGAGTTTTCCCGTCATTCTTACCGTCAAACCGTCAGCGTCCAGCGTTGACACGGGTTTCCGGGCGGTTTCGCGAAGGCGCACCTTTCGAGATCTATCGAGGTCTATCGGTTCCTGAGGCGCCCGCGAACCCTCGGTCGCACCTTGCCGTGAGCCCCGGACGAACACTCTGAGAGCCTGGGCATAAAACAGCGCATGTGCTTTTCGCATATGACATGTCTGGCCGACTTTCTACCGTCAGCGCTGGCAAGATGTCGAAGGACCCGCGCCCGTTCCGCTTCGGACCGGCCGAGCTTGGCGAGGCGGTCGGGGGAAGCCTCGAACGTCGTCGATCACCCCGCGGCCGGCTGCAAGGCGCGGATCCTTGGGAAAAGTCGGGCGCGCAGATCCCGACCTGCAAGCCGAATGTCGTACTCGGACTGCAAGTTCAGCAAACCCCGAAAGCAGCAAGACCGCCGCGCTCGGCCGCTTCAACCTGCTTCCAGCCCTCGGCCTGAATCAACTCGGCACTCCGCTGCATCAACTCGGCTCGCGCGCGCAGGTTCGCCGCCTGCTCGGGCGTGTCCGCGATCGCGTCCCAGACACTCGCATAAGTGTCGCTGCGCTTCTTCATCGGCGTCCTCGCATCAGCTCCGCATACCTGTTCTTCGCCACTTCGACGTCATGCTTGCTCGTGGCCTGGGTCTTTTTCTGGAACGCATGGCGGACGTACACCGCCTCCTCGAGTCGGGCGATGTAGATCACCCGGTACGTCCCTCTCTCATCCCATACCCGCAATTCCTCGACGCCCTTGCCCACCGTCGGCATCGATTTGAAGTCGCTCGGCTGCCTGCCGCGCTGCACCTGGTCGAGCTGGTAGCCCACGTCCTGACGGGCATCTTCCGGGAAGTCGCGCAACAACTCGAGCGAGTTGCCAAGGAAGCAGATTGGCTTCATTGGCGGACTTTACTGAAATCGATATATCGTCGCAACACTCCGTTGACCTCGGATCGCGATCTCGATCCGTGCGTCTTGGCCACACCGCCCACGCCCCGAGCCACCGTCAGGGACTACGTTGCCCCCCTGCTTCTAAGCTCACAGATGCCAGTCTTCACCAAACATCTCTACCGGATGTTGCGTGCGGTCGGAACCGTTGCCGCAACACATGTCCCTGGCGGGGCAATACAGCTCGCACCCCCAGCACACCCGCCCGGGGTGCCAAGGTTGGACGGGAAACTTCTTGCTCATACCGGCCTGGCGCGTCGCTGTTGCCCACAGTGCCTGGCCGGAGAACTACCGCCGCGCCAGCGGCAAATCCGTGCAACTGCCCTGCCGAACGCAAAATGTATCGACTCACTCTGCCGCTGGCAGGGTGCGCAGCCAGGCGACGATCGCGTCCAGGTCGGCCTCCTTTAACCCGCTGTACCAGAAAAAGCCCATCGGCGGCTGCAGTGGGTGGCCATCGCGCGAAATGCCCTGCGTGATGGCGCGTTTGATCTGCGCGTCAGTCCAGCGGCCAAGGCCGGCCTCGGGGTGCGAGGTAATGTTGCGTGAGACGCTGCCGCGCCAGTCGGCCGGGTAACCTTTGACCATGGCGGCACCGAAAGGCTTGCCCCCCGTGCCGAGGGCTTGTTCATACAGCGTCTTGCCCTCCTTGGCCGGCGTGTGACATTCCATGCAATGGCCGATCGTCACCAGGTAAGCGCCGCGCCGCGCCGGGTTGCGCATATCGGCCTCGGTGAAGCCTTTTTCCGCGTCGGGATAGGGCTGGCGTGGAACCTGGCGCTTGTATTCTGGCAGCGGCACCACGTTGCGAACCGGCGCAACGGCGCGCAGGTAGGCCACAACCGCATCCAGATCGGCCGGCGTCATCGCCTTGTAAAAGGCCACCCACATCATGGGTGCCAGCGGCACGCCAGCGAGACGGCCGTGGTCGGGGCGCGCGCCTTGCGTGATCGCGCGCTTGAGTTCGTCGTCGCTCCAGTTGCCGATGCCGCTTGCCTTGTCGGGTGTGATGTTGGAGGCCGAGCCCGCAAAGAACGGCGCGTTGAACGAGAGCCCACCGCCGGACAATTCCTTGCCCGCGATCGGTTGCCCATCTGCCGCTTTGGGCGTGTGGCAGTTGCCGCAGGCGAGGATGGTGTTGACCAGATAGCGGCCACGTTCGACCGCACCCGCGTCGGCGGCGCTGGCTGAACTGGCTTGCAACAGCACGCCGGCCAGCAGTGCGCTGCCCAGTTTTGAGAGGACGTTCATTTCAGCTCCTTCTTCTGACTGGGGCGCCAACACGGCGCGCCCATGCCGACAAGAGTAAGGGGCCAGGTCCTAGAAATGGCTTAAAGATTGCGAAGTGATGCCACCAGTGCTTCGGTGTGCGGCGCCGGCCTGTGATCAATCAATGTTAGGGTGCGCTGCGATTTTGCGCATTCACATTGCGCGCTCGAAGTCACATCAAAGGACCCCGTCCATCCCTGATCTTCTCCCACAGCCACTTC
>MNXU01000006.1 GCA_001872285.1 Betaproteobacteria bacterium CG2_30_68_42 | reverse complement strand
GGGCGCGGCGCCTTCCGGGGCGGACGCCGGCACGGCGGCGCCCGCCGCAAGCCCGCGCACCGGCATCTTCCGCCGCGCGCCGGTCGTGCTCCCCGCGCCCGTCACCGGCGCCGCCGCCACCGGCAGGGAAGCGCCCTCTGCGGGAGGAAATTGAGCGTCGCGCCGTGCACGGGCGGCGGCAGCGCAGGATTCCCCTTGACATCCCCGGCAAACAGTCGACAATTTTGCGACCGTGAAAGTTTGTCGTGCATCGATGTACGGCGGTTCCAACGAGACCACTGACCAGGAGCTCACCATGCGTGCGATGAATCGTTCCGCAGCATCCCGAAGCTTCCGCGCAGGCGTCCTCTGCGCCGCAATGATCCTCGCAGGCGCCGCGGCCGACGCGGCCCAGAACCGCTGGGTGCCGTTGAACGGCCCGCAGCAGGGCGGGAACGTCCGGGCGCTGCTCGTCCAGAGCGGCGGCAGCTATGCCGGCACGACCCTCATCGCCGGCATCTTCAGGGGCGGCGTCTACCGCAGCACCGATGGCGCGGCGAGCTGGTCCGCGATCAACACGGGCCTCGCCGACGACCGGGTCCGGTCGCTCCGGACGCCCGCTGGCGACTCTTCCACGATCTTCGCGAACACGATGGGCGGCGGCATCTACCGCACCGACGACGCCCACGCGGCGACACCGACCTGGAGCCGGATCGGCGAGAACACCCTGCCCTGCGGCTTCATCCGCTCGATGCGGCTCGCGAGCTCGACGGCGCCATTCACCCTCTACGCCAGCGGCTGCGGCAACATCTACAAGTCGACCGACAGCGGGGTGAACTGGACGCTCCTCAACGGCGGGAGCAGCGGGCTGGCGGTGGGCGGCACCGAGGCCAACACCATCCGCATCGGCGGTTCCGCCGGCGGATTCGGTTCGACGACCGTCTGGATCGCGACCACCGGTGCCGGAATCTTCCGCAGCATCGATGACGGTGCTACCTGGACGGCGGCGAATGGAAGTCCTTCCAACGAGCTGGGAGGAAGCAGCCCGCCCAACGGACTCAGCGTGTTCAACGTGGTCGGCCGTACCGGCAGTTCCGGCTCCCTCTATGCCTTCGTGGAGGGCGCGGGCGTATTCAAGAGCGTGGATGGCGGCACGAACTGGAGCGATTTCAATACGGGGCTTCCCGCGGACAAGAAAGGCCGTGCGCTTTCCGGGCTCGATTCCATCCAGACGGACGCGAGCGCGGGTGATCTCTTCGTCTCCATCGATGGCGACGGGCTCTATCGCTCGGCGGATGGGGCGTCCTGGACCAGGATGGCCACCGTGGACCAGGTGCCTGGCGCGCGGAACATCCGCCCCGAGAGCTTCACCACCCCGCTGGGATCGACGTGGTACGTGAACGGCTTTACGGGCATTTTCAAGAGCACCGACAACGGCTCGAACTGGACGCAGATGAACACCGGCCTGCCGCTGGGCAACGTGAACAATACGACCTCGCACGCGAGCACGCCCAACACCGTCTTCGCCGCCGGCGCCTTCCTCTACAAGAGCACCGACGGGGGGGCGAACTGGAACCGGCTGACCGGTCTGCCCTACCTCACCATCGACGGCGACGTGACGGTCGATCCCAACGACGCGAACACGGTCTACGCCGGCACCAACAACTCCGGGTTCTGGAAGAGCGAGGACGGCGGCACCAACTGGACGCAGATGATCCCCACCGGCGGCGGCTCGGATGTCACCGACGGAGCCCGGGCCCGGATCCTGGCCTTGCCCTCGGCCGCCACGCCCAGCCAGACTGTGCTCTACGCCTACTTCCGCTCCTTCAACAGCAAGCTCAACCGCGGCTTCTACCGCGGCACCACCAGCGACGGCGGCACCAGCATCACCTGGAGCAGCATCAACAACGGCGGGATCGCCACGCTGGACAAGCGCTTCGTGCGCCACTCGCCGGCGAGCGACGCCACGATCCATGCATCGACCAGCGCGGGACTGTACGTCTCCTTCGACACCGGCGCGACCTGGAACGCACCGCCGTGGTGGGCAGCGTTCCCGACCGGACGGATCGACATCGATCCGGCAGATGCGAACAAGCTGTATCTGGGCGTCTTTGCCACCGACGACATGGACCGGCCGCTGCCCTTCAGCGGCGTGCTCGCCAGCGCGGATGCAGGCGCGAGCTGGTGGCAGCTCGCTTCGAACGAGAAGATGAGTGCGATCCGGCTGGCCGGCAGCGGCCCCACCGCCAACGTGTTCGGAGCGAGCGCCGGCGGCCCCGGCGGCAACCTGCCCGGCGCGGGGCGCTGCAAGCAATGGCAGCCCAGCATGGGGTCCGACCCCCTGCAATGCCAGGACATGCTGGAAGGCGTGCTGGTCAACCACTTCGAGACCGGCTCCTCGCCCACCGAGTTCGTCGTCCGCCGAGCCTCCTCGACCAACGGGGTGTACAAGTACATCTACAACGGCCTGGGGCAGGACTTCGACGGCAACGGGTTCGGCGACGTCTTCTGGCGCAACACGAACGGCCAGAATTACGTCTGGAACATGGCCGGTCTCGCAGTCGATGACCACGGGAACGCGCCGGGCGTGTCCACCGCCTTTCAGGTCGCCGCCACCGGAGACTTCGATGGCGACGGACATACCGACATCCTTTGGCGCCATACCAGCGACGGGCGCAACTTCGTCTGGTTGATGAATGGGCGGAGCCGGTTGTCCGAAACCCAGTTGCCATCGGTCCCGAATACTTTCGTGGTGGCCGGTGCAGGGGATTTCAATGGCGACGGCAAGGCCGACATCCTGTGGCGGGAGTCGTCGGGAAACGGGCGAAATTACATCTGGCTCATGAACGGGAACGTGCGCCTGTCCGAGACGCAGACGTCCACGGTCCCGCTCGCGTTCAGCCTCGCAGGCCCGATCGACTTCGACGGCGACGGGAAGGCGGATCTGCTGTGGCGGAACGACACGGATGGGCGCAACTACATGTGGCTGATGGACGGGGCGACGCGACTGTCGGAAACGCAACTGCCCTCGGTGGCCACGAGCTTCGCGGTTGCGGGGCTCGTCGATACGAGCGGAGACGGCAAGGGTGATATCGTCTGGCGACACACGACCACGGGCGCAACCTATGTGTGGCTCATGAACGGCACGGTTCGGCTCTCCGAGACGCTGATCGGAACGGTCGCCTCGGCGTGGTCGCTCACCGCGTTCGCCGACTACAATGGCGACGGCATGAGCGATTTCCTGTGGCGCAACGCCAGCACGGGCCAGGACTACGTCTGGTTCATGAACGGGGCGAGCTCTTCGGTGTTCGGCGGAATCGGCGATGCCAACGGCTTCATACCGACGGTGAGTCCGGCGAGCGGCTGGGGCGTCATCAACAAATAGCGCGGATCGCTTAGCGTAAAGCGGGCCGAAAGGCCCGCTTTTTTCGCGCGGCGGACCATGGCGCCGGTCGTAGCCTGTTTACTCGGCCGCCGCGCGCAGGCACCATTCGCATGATGATCCCGGTTCAGGCAGCAGCGTCCGTGCAAGGATGAAAACGCGCAACATCGTATTGGGGGGCGCACTGGCGCTGGCGGTGCTCGCCACTTGGTGGGTATCCCGCGAGCCGCCAGGGCGCGCCGGGGTCGCGGACAGCGCACGAGCCGCACATTTCGGCCCTGCGCCCGCCGGTGCGCTCCCGGCGGAACTGTTCGCCGGCCTCCACGCCGAGCGCCTGACCAGCGAGCCCAGGGGCACGCCGTTCGGCGTGCCCGTGCCACCTCCTGCTGCACCGGCCGTGCGGCCCGCAGATCCGGGGCCGCCTCCTTTCCCCTACGCCTTCCTCGGCCGGGTCGATGTGCCGGGCGAACGCACGCGTGCAGTCCTGTCGCACGGCGCCGAGCTGAAGGAAATCCGCGAGGGCGACCCCGTCGACGCCGTGTTCGTTCTCAAGGGCGTCGGCGACACTGGCCTGCTCATCGAGCATCGTCCTGACGGGCGCACGTGGGTGGTGCCGTTCGGCGCTCCCGGAATCGTATCCGCGCCGGGCCGAACCGTGGCACCGGTTTCCGTGGCGGGCGGTGCGGCCCGGAGCGCAATCGCAACAGCCGTCGCGGATGCGCCCGTACCGACCAGCTCGTCCGTGGCAGAGGGTACGCCCGCGGCCATGAGCATCGAGATCGCCGGCCGGGAAACACCGATGGAAAGCGCGCCTCCCGTGGGCGGACGGGCGATGGAGTCGTCCCCACCAGTGCCTGGGCAGCGGATGGGTGCGTTTGCGCCCCCGCTCACGCTCATGCCGGGTCTGCCCGCGCCCAGCCGTACCCGGGGATTCTGAGCGTGAAGAGGGCAACGGGGCGATCGGCACGGCATCGGTGCGGACCCCGGCACCCACCGCGGCAAGCGGACTCGTCCGCCTTGCGCGGTGGTGGCGGCTTTACCCTGCTGGAACTGCTGGTGGTCATCGTCATCATCGGCCTGCTCGCGGGCTATGTCGCACCGCGCTACTTCGGCCAGATCGGCAAGTCCGAAGTCGGCCTCGCCCGTGCCCAGATCGACGCCCTCGACAAGGCGCTCGACCAGTTCCGCCTCGACGTGGGCAGCTATCCGTCCACCGAGACCGGGCTGAATGCACTGGTGACGCGTCCGGCAAACCAGCCCAAATGGGCCGGGCCCTACCTGAAAAAGGCCGTTCCGCCGGATCCGTGGGGCAATCCGTACCACTACCGCTATCCGGGGGAGCATGGCGAGTACGACCTTTTTTCCTACGGCAAGGACGGCCAGCCCGGCGGCACCGGCGAGGGCGTCGACATCACGAACTGGAACTGAATGAAGCGCTTCTCGGCCAAGGCGATGCGCGGGCGCGCGGGCCCGTTCGAGCTGGTGCTCGAGGCGGCAGATGCAACCGAAGCGGCGAACCGGCTGCGCGTCGAGGGCTACACGGTGCTGGCGGTCGCGCCGGCCGCGCCCGCCTGGCTGGGCCGGCGCAGCGAGAAATTCCCGTTGGTCCTGTTCTCGCAGGAGCTCGCGGTCCTGCTGGAAGCCGGGGTGCCGCTGACCGCGTCGCTGCACGCTCTGGCCGAACACGGCGGCCGGACCCCGTCGACCCGCGTGATCGAGGACATCGTCCGCGCGGTGCAAGAAGGCAGGGCGCTGTCGCAGGCGCTGCGCGGTTTTCCAGAAGCGTTTCCGGCGCTCTACGTCGCCATGGTCCAATCGAGCGAACGCACGGGCGCCCTCGCGGATGCACTCCAGCGTTACGTCGCCTACCGGAACCAGATCGACACCGTCCGGCGCACGATCGCCAGCGCCTCGATCTATCCGTTGCTGCTGCTGGGCGTGGGTGGCGCGGTCGTCCTATTCCTGCTGTTCTACGTCGTCCCGCGCTTCTCGCGTGTCTACGAGGAACGCGGCGCCGATCTTCCGTTGTTCTCCCGCTGGCTGGTTGCGTGGGGCCACTTCGTCACGCACGACTACGGCTGGGTCGTCCTGGCGGCCATCGTTGCCGCCATCGGTGCCGTGGCCTACCTGGCCGGGCGCCGTGCCGGCCCCCATGGCCTGGTCGATCTCGCCTGGCGCCACGCGCGGATGCGCGATGCGCTGCGGATCTATTTTCTCGCGCGTTTCTACCGCTCGGTAGGCATGCTGCTCGCTGGCGGTGTCTCGGTGCTCAACGCGCTCGAGATGTCCCAGGGGCTGCTCCATCCGCGTCTTCGCGAAGGTCTCGAACGCGCGCGGCAGCAGATCGGCGAAGGCCGCGGGATGACGGAGGCATTCTCGGAGAACGGCATCGCAACGCCGGTGGCGCTGCGCATGATGGCCGTGGGCGAGAGCAGCGGGCGCATGGGGGAGATGCTGCAACGGGCGGCATCCTTCCATGACGAGGAGATCGCACGCTGGATCGATCGCTTCTCGCGCCTGTTCGAGCCGCTCCTGATGGCGCTGATCGGGCTGGTGATCGGCGTGATCGTGGTGCTGATGTACATGCCGATCTTCGAGCTCGCGGGGAGCCTGCAATGAATGCTGCGACAGCATTGCGCCGCCTGCTTCCCGAGGCCCGCCGCGGTGCGGTCGCGACCGGTGTCCGGCTCATCGAGACTCTGGAGGAGCGCAGCGCGCTCGATGCCGAGGCCTTCGTGGCGGCCCTGGCCGAGCTGACCGGGATGGCGGCCATGGACGCGGCGGGGCTGCGCCAGACGCGCCCGCGGTTCGATCTGATTCCGTTCGTGGAAGCAATGCAGCGCCGCTGCGTGGCGCTGGAGGCGGACGACGCCGGGCTCGTGGTGATCACGGACGACCCCTTCGATTCCCGGCAGCGCCCGTGGGCCGAAGATTGGCTGAAGGCGCCGTTCGCGTGGCGGCTCGTCCATCGCGGGGATCTCGCCGCCTTCCTCGCCGGCCACGAGCAGGACATGCAGGCGCTCGATTCGATGCCGCACGATCGTGCCGTTCGCAGCGACGATGCTTCGCTGGTGGAGGATCTTTCTCTGGGGTCGATCGGCGGCGAGGCAAGCGAGATCGTGCGCCTGGTGCGCTCCACGCTGCACGATGCACTGCGCTTCGGCGCGAGCGACGTGCATTTCGAGACCGGGCCGGACGGGCTCACCATCAAGTTCCGGATCGACGGCATGCTCACCCAGGTGAAAAGCGTGCCCGATCCGGTCCAGGCCGAGCAGGCCATCTCGCGGGTGAAGGTGCTCGCGGACCTCGACATCACCGAGCGGCGCATCCCCCAGGACGGCCGTTTCAAGGCGGCCGACCGCGGCCGGGCGATCGACTTCCGTGTCTCCATCATGCCGAGCATCTTCGGCGAGGACGCCGTGGTGCGCATTCTCGACAAGCAGTCCCTGCAGGGCGAGGGGCGTGCGCTGCGGCTGGACGGCCTCGGCTTCGAGGAGGCGGACGTGCGCACGATCCGCCGCTTCTCCGTCGAACCCTATGGCATGTTCCTGGTCACCGGCCCCACCGGCAGCGGCAAGACCACCACACTCTACGCCGCGCTGAGCGAGATCAACACCGGGCATGACAAGATCATCACCATCGAGGACCCCGTGGAGTACCAGCTTCCCGGCGTGCTGCAGATCCCCGTCAACGAGAAGAAGGGACTCACCTTCGCAGTGGGGCTGCGCTCCATCCTGCGCCACGATCCGGACACCATCATGGTCGGCGAGATCCGCGATCCCGAGACCGCCGCCATCGCCGTGCAGTCGGCGCTCACCGGGCATCTGGTTTTCACCACCGTGCATGCGAACAACGTGTTCGACGTGATCGGCCGATTCGTGCACATGCAGGTGGATCTCTACAGTTTCGTTTCGGCGCTCAACGGCATCCTCGCGCAGCGGCTGATCCGCCTGAACTGCCCGCATTGTTCCGCGGATGAGACTCCCCCGGACGCGCTCCTGAGCGCATCCGGACTCGACGCCGCCGCGGTTTCGGGCTACCGTTTTCGGCGCGGCGGCGGTTGCCGCGAATGCCGGGGCACGGGTTTCCGCGGCCGGCGCGCAATCGCGGAGGTGCTGCTGATGGGCGACGAGATCCGCGAGCTTATCGCGCAGCGCGCCCCGATCCGGAGCATCAAGACGGCGGCGCGCGCCAAAGGCACGCGCTCGCTGCGCGAGGCGGCGCTGGCGGCGGTCGCGCGCGGACAGACGACCCTTCAGGAAATCAACCGTGTCACCTTCGTGGAGTGATCGCCTGCACGTCTTCATCGCACCGGGCCTCGCCTGCGGCTGGCGGACGCGGCCCTGGGGCGGCGTGCGTCCAGGGCAATGCTGGCGGTTCGGCGCGGCGGCGGCCGGCGACGAGGGCCGGATGGGCGCGTGCGATGCGCTGCGCGAGATCCTCGCCGCGGCCGGAGCGCATGCCGGGATCCGCGTCATCGTGTCGAATCATTTCGCGCGCTACCTCGTGCTGCCGTGGCAATCCGTGCTCGCGCGTCCGGACGAGCAGCGCGCTTTCGCGGAACACCTCTTCGCGGAGACGGTCGCCGATCGCGCTTCGAAGTGGGACATCCGGGTCGCGCAGGAAGCCTCCGGCCGGCCGCGGATGGCCAGCGCCATCGACCATGCGCTGATCGAGGCGCTGCACGAGCGGATCGAGGCCGCGGGGTCGAAGCTGGTGTCCCTGCAGCCCTATCTGATGTACGCCTTCAATGCCGCCCGCCGCCGCGAGAGGCTGGATGACACCTGGTTTGCCGTCCTGGAGCCGGCACGCGTGTGCCTGGGTCTGATCTCCGGCGGCGTGTGGCGCGCGGTCGTCAACAGCCGCATCGAGCCCGCGTGCGAGGGGGTCGCGGGCCTGCTGCAACTGGAGCAGGCGCGCGCGGCGGCCGAAGGGTTGGGCGCCTCATCGCTGCTGTTGTTCGACCCCGATCCCGTCTCGCATGGCGTCGCGGTGCCGGACGGAATCGAACTGCGAACCGCGACGGAACCGGGTCTCGCGGCGGCACTCGCGGCGAGTCCGCACCGGCCCTCATGACGTCTGCCCGGCGGCTCGCGCTCGACTACGTGGCGCCACCCTGTCCGGCATGGCCGGGATGGCTGATGTGTTGCCTTGGGGTCTTGCTCGTGATCGGCGCCATCGGCGCAGGAATCGAAGCGCGGAGACAGTCGGAAGCGCTGGCGGCCGCTCTCCGGATCCAGGCGCGCGCGGATCGAAAACCGCAGCCGCCCGATCCGGCGCTCGAAAGACGCGCGGCGGCGGAGATCAAGGCCGCGCGCGATGCGTTGCGGCAACTGAACTTCCCCTGGCAGCGCACGTTTGACGCCGTGGAGCGCACTACGCCCCGAGAGGTTGCGTTGCTCGCCCTGCGGCCCGACATGGCGAGGTGGACCGTCACCGTGACCGCGGAAACCGGCGATCCGGACGCCATGCTGTCGTACTGGAAGAGCCTCGCAGCGGCGCCCGAACTGCGTGGCGCGCACATCGTGCACTACGAGATCGGCGAGCAGCGTGGCCGCGCTGCGGTGCGCTTCCAGATCCAGGCCGATCTCGGAGACAGGCCGTGAGCACGACGTCGGCCGACGCTGTTATCGCGTGCATCGGCCGCCCCGGCATTCTCGGCCTGGGTCTTGCGGCTTTCGCACTGGGCTGGTGGCTGTCGGTGGTGGAGCCTGCGCGGGAACGACTCGCCGGTCTGCGGGCGCAAGCGGCGCGGGCCGCCCCGTCCACGCGAGCCGTCGTGGCGGCTTCCCCCGGAACGGATGTCGAGCGATTCTTCGAATTGCTCCCGCCTGCCGCATCGCTGCCCGATCTGGCAGGCGCACTCAACTCGGCTGCGGTGAAAGAAGCGGTCCGCCTGGACAAGGCCGACGGAAAGATGGGCCGCGCCGAAGGAAGGCTCGTGCGCTACGAATTCACGTTGCCGATCCGGGGCGATTACGCGGGGATCCGCCGTTTCCTCGCCGGCGTACTCAACACCATGCCCTTCCTCGCGCTGGATGCGGTCTCCGTCAGCCGCCAGCGCTCCGACAGCGGCGCCGTCGAAGCACAGATCAAGCTGACCTTCTTTCTCGACACCACGGCCGGCGAGAGCGTGCCGCAACGCACCGGCGAGGATGCAGCGCGTTCCCGCCGCTGAACCTGCCTACGGTGTGATCACGCTGAAGTTCGCGGGCGAGACGGTGCCGATGAGCGTTTCGGTGCGCGCGAGCGTGGTCGGGTCGATGAGCCACTGATACACCTGCCCGCTCGCTGCGTGGCGCCACGCGATGTCGGTGGAGCCGTTGCCGTCGTAGTCCGCCGTGGCCGCCACCTGGTAGGCCGCGCCCACGCTCGGCAACTGGGTCTCGGTGCGGCTCGCCCCGTTCATGAGCCAGAGGTAGTTGCGCCCATCGCTCGCATGCCGCCACAGCAGGTCCGCCTTGCCGTCGGCACTGAAGTCCCCGATCGCCGCGAGCTGGAAGGTGTTCGCCACGCTCGGCAACTGGGTCTCGGTGCGGCTCGCCCCGTTCATGAGCCAGAGGTAGTTGCGCCCGTCGCTCG
>MNXU01000019.1 GCA_001872285.1 Betaproteobacteria bacterium CG2_30_68_42 | reverse complement strand
TCGCATCCCCGCTGCGCGGGGCCCCTGCTCCCTGCTCACGCCGCCTCCCGCATGCGCAGTGCTTCCTCGATGTCGACCTCGACGACCCGCGACACGCCCTGCTCCTGCATGGTCACGCCGATCAACTGCTGCGCCATCTCCATCGCCATCTTGTTGTGGCTGATGAAGACGAACTGGGTCTGTTGCGCCATCCGCCTGACCATCTCGCAGAAGCGCTCGGTGTTCGCGTCGTCGAGCGGCGAATCGACCTCGTCGAGCATGCAGAAGGGCGCCGGGTTGAGCTGGAAGAGCGCGAACACCAGCGCGATCGCGGTGAGCGCCTTCTCGCCGCCCGAGAGCAGGTGGATCGAGGCGTTCCTCTTCCCGGGCGGATGCGCCATGACCTGCACCCCGGCATCGAGGATCTCCTCGCCGGTGAGCGTGAGCCGTGCATCGCCTCCGGCGAACAGTTCGGGGAAAAGCTTGCCGAAGGTCGCATTGACCTGATCGAAGGTCTCGCGCAATTGCTCTCGCGTCTCGCGGTCGATGCGGCGTATGGCATCCTCCAGCGTCGCGATCGCCGTGCTCAGGTCCGCCGACTGGCTGTCGAGGTAGTTCTTGCGCGCCTGTGCGCTTTCCAGTTCCTCCAGCGCGGCGAGGTTCACCGGCCCGAGTGCCTCGATCTCGCCGGCGACGCGCGCGATCGCCTGCTGGAGGGCGGACTCCTTGCGCCCGCCCACGAGCAAGCTGGCGAGCGCCTCCGGATCGGCGCCCGCTTCGGCGAGCCGCGCCGCATGCTGTTCCTCGTTCAGTTGCGCGGCCTGGACCTTGAGCTGGAGATCGCCGAGCTTGTCGCGCAGCGGCGCGATCCCCTGCTCGGTCCTCATGCGGCCCTCTTCGAGCTCCTTCAGCTTCCCCGCCGCCTCATCGAGCCGGCCGCGCATCGCCGAGAGTTCCTGCTCCGCCTGCCTGCGCGCCTCGAGCGAGCGTTCCAGGCGCGCCTGCGCCGCCGCTTCGTCGATCGCGTCGAGCTCCGCGCGAGCCGTCGCGAATTCCGCGCCGAGTCGCTCCAGCTCGCGCCCGGACAATGCGTGCGCGCGTTCGATGTCCTCGATCTTGCCCCCGCACTCGCGCTGGGAGAACAGCGCTTCCTGCAGTTCCCGGTCCAGCGCCTGCTCGGCCGCCCGTGCCTCGCGCAGCGCGAGTTCGGCGGCACGGCTGCCTTCCGCCGCCGAAGCGAGCCTGGCCTCCAGCGCCTGCGAAAGCTCGCGAAAGCGCTCGACCTCGACTCCCGCGCGTTCGAGACGATCCTTCTCGAAACGCCGGGACTGATCGACCTCGGCGAGATCGCGCTCGATCTGCGCGCGGCGATCGAGATAGCGGCTGCGCGCCTGGTTGAGCTTGAGAAAATCGACCTGTGCGGCGTGACGCGCCTGTTCGAGCTCCTGGAGCTCGCGCCGCAGCGCGGTCAGGCGTTCCTGGGCCGTCGCGATCAGACCCTCGGCATCCGCCATTGCCTGGCGCGCGAGCTCGAGCCCGGTACGCGAAGTCTCCAGTTCGGCCTCGAGCGCCTCGATCTCGCGCCGGCGCTCGATCACTCCGTGCGTGCGCACATCCGGGGCATAGAGAACGAGCGCATGGCGCGACAGCACCCGGCCCTCGCGATCCACCCAGCGCTCACCCGCGCCGAGTTCGTGACGCCTGCCGAGGAGCTCGGCCACATTCTCGGTCACCCAGACGCCGGCGAGCCAGTGCGTCAGCACGGCGCTCCAGTCCGGGGAATCGCACGACACCTTCTCGGCCAGCGCGACCTCCATGGTCATCGGCTGGGCGCCGCGCGAGGGCTGCGCGCCCTCGATCAGGGCGAGCGCCACGGTGACCGGCGCCGGATCGGCCACGAACTGCGCGATCCGCCCCTCCTGCGCGGCCAGCGCAGCCAGCCGTTCGCGCAGCACCGCTTCCAGCGCGCGCTCCCATCCGGGCTCCACGCGCAGCGCCTGCCACAACGGTACCGCGGAGCCGAGCCCGTGGCGATCCATCCACTCGCTCAGCCGGCCGGCATGGCTCACCTTTTCCTGAAGCTGCACCAGGGCATCGCGCCGCGCGCGCACCTCGGTGAGGCTGCGGCTCGCCGCGCGTTCGCCGTCGGCCGAAAGCTTGTGGCGGGCGCGCAGCTCCGGCAGGTGCGCCTGAAGCGAGGTCAGCTCCTCGTGCAACCGGGCCGAATCGGCCTCGAGCGCGCTCGCGCGCTCGCCCGCTTCGGCGAGCAGCGTCTCTTCCGGCGAGCGCAGCGCGGCGCACTCCTCGTCGAGGCGGGCGCGGCGCTGCTCCAGTGCCTCGATCGCGCGCACCGCGTTCGCACGGTGGGCCTCCTGAACGCCCGCCTGCTGCTCGGCTTCGACCAGCTCGCGGCGAACCGTTGCGAGCACGGACTCGGCTTCTTCCCTGGCCGCTTCGATGCCGGGCAGCCGTGCGGCCGCCGCCTCGTGTCGCTCTTGCGCACTTTGCGCCCGGTTGCGGGCGTTCTCCAGCAGCGCGCTCCAGCGGCTGCGGTCGAGCGCGGCCGCATCGAAGCGGGCGCGCCACTGCTCCTGCTCCGAGCCGAGCCGGGAGAGCCGGGTTTCGAGCTCCCCGCGGCGCGTGCGCGCTCGCGCGATCTCCTCCTCGCAGCGCGCGACCTCGGCGTTGGCTGCATACATCGCACTCTGCGCTTCGTGCATGCCATCGGAGCTGCGGTAATGCTGGCTGCGCGCGGTCTCCAGATCGCTTTCGAGCTGGCGCAGCCGGGCCGTCTCGGAATCGAGCCGGGCGGTGAGCTTCTCGACCTCGCGCAGCGCACGCTCGCGCTCCGCCCGCGCCTCGTTGCGCTTCAGCAGCCAGAGCAGGCTCTGCGCTTCGGCGTGCTCCTGTTGCAGTTGCCGGTAGCGGCTCGCAACCTCGGCCTGGGCGCCGAGGCGTTCGATCTGCGCGTCGAGTTCAGAACGGATGTCCTGAAGCCGGATCAGGTTTTCCCGCGTGTCCTCGAGCCGGTTCTCGGTCTCGCGCCGCCGTTCCTTGTACTTCGTGACTCCGGCCGCCTCTTCGAGGAACAGGCGAAGCTCTTCGGGCTTCGCCTCGATGATCCTCGAGATCATTCCCTGCTCGATGATCGCGTAGGCGCGCGGCCCCAGTCCGGTGCCTAGGAACAGGTCGACGACGTCGCGCCGGCGCACGTGCAGGTTGTTGATGAAATAGCTCGAATCGCCGTCGCGCTCGACGATGCGCTTGACCGCGATCTCCGCGTATTGCGACCACTGGCCCAGCGCCCGCCCGAGCGAATTGTCGAACACCAGCTCGACCATCGCGCGCCCCACCGGCTTGCGCGAGGATGCGCCGTTGAAGATCACGTCCTGCATCGATTCGCCGCGCAGCGCCGACGCCTTGGATTCGCCCAGCACCCAGCGCACGGCATCGATGACGTTGGACTTGCCGCAGCCGTTGGGCCCGACCACCCCGACGAGATGTCCAGGAAACACCAGCGTGGTCGGATCCACGAAGGTCTTGAATCCGGCCAGTTTGATCTTCGTGAGGCGCACTGCGAGAGAGTCTTGAGGAGTATCGGTGGAAACGCGGCCGTGGCGCCGCCGCTCGCGGTCCCGCGCCCGCGGAAGGAACCGGAAGGCGTGGCGTTTCGGGCCGTTATAATAGCATTTTAGAAGGCTCCCCCGAATGCCCCGCGGCCCCTCGAAAGCGCTCGAGACCTTCCCGAACCCCGCCCCCGCCAGGGACTACCGGATCCACATGGAGATCCCGGAATTCACCTGTCTGTGCCCGAAGACCGGGCAGCCGGACTTCGCCACCCTGGTCCTCGACTACATCCCGGAGCGTCGCTGCGTCGAACTGAAGAGCCTGAAGCTCTACGTCTGGTCGTTCCGCGACGAAGGAGCATTCCACGAGGCGGTCACGAACCGCATCCTCGACGACCTGGTCGCCGCCACGCGTCCGCGCTTCATGCGGCTCACCGCACGTTTCAACGTGCGCGGCGGGATCTTCACCACCGTCGTCGCGGAGCATCGCAAGAAGGGCTGGACGGGCGAGTGCGCCTTCGAGCCCGCCGCGTTCGAGGCCGCGGCTCCGAGGCGCGGCTGATTCCGGCAGCCGGGCGTTCAGCGCCCCGCGCCGATCCGCCCCGAGAGCAGGCTCGCGGCGACGATCATCGCGCCCCCCGACCACTCGCGCGCGCCGAGCGTCTCTCCCGCAAGCAGCCACGAGGACACCGCCGCCACCGCGAGCTCGACCAGGAAGATCACGATCGCCTGGTTGGCCGGGGTGTGGGCGAGGCCGTGCTGGACGACGAGGTTGACCGCGAACAGCACCAAACCCATCAGCAGGATCAGGAGGGACGCGGCGGCGCCCGGCATCGCGATCGGCGCAGCGCCACCGAGCAGCAGCGCCGCGCCGCCGCCGACAACGCCCGCGAACACCGCGAACGACTTCACCTCGATCGGCACCTCGGCCGCCTTGCGCGCGACCACGTTGCCGAGCGCGAACAACGCTCCGGCGGCGAGCCCGATCCATTCGGCGCGATTGGCCGGAAGCGGCATGCCGGGAGCGTCCGGCCACAGCATGGTGAAGGCTCCGGCGACAGCCAGCACGATGACCGCGAACCCGGCGCGGTCGATCCGCTCGCCGAGCAGCGCGCGCGAAAGAACCAACGTCCACAGCGGCGCCAGATAGAACAGCAGCAGCACCCGCATCACCTCGCCGCCGAGCATCGCCAGCACGTAGCCCAGATTGCAGCCGCCCGCCGCAAGCCCGATCACCACGAGAGCGCCGGGCTGCGCGAGCACCGCACGCGATCTCGGCAGTCCGGGAATCGCGCACAGGAGGGCGACGAGATAGGTCAGCGTGGTGGCGGCCACGCCACCCACGCCTGCCGATTCGATCACCCGGTACGGGTACCAGATCAGGCCCCAGACCAGGGCGCCGGTGAGCAGCCCGGCAAGCGCCGAAGCCGGTACGGAGGCAGTCCCCGCACCCGGATGCGACACGTATAATCCGCGCTGCGCCGCGCCGCCCGTGCGCCGAGCCTCCTCCGACATCCTGTGAACCCCGCTCTCGACAAGTTGCAGGCCTACCCGTTCGAACGCCTGCGGCGCCTGTTCGACGGCGTGCAGCCGGCAGCGGGCTTCCAGGCGATCCGCCTTTCGATCGGCGAGCCACAGCACACTACACCGCACTTCATCCGGGAACACCTGACGCAGGCCCTGGATGCGCTCGCGAATTATCCCACCACCCGCGGCGGCGCCGAGCTCCGCACCGCCATCGCAGAATGGCTGCAGCGGCGTTACCGGCTTCCCGCCATCGACCCCGAGACCCAGGTGCTTCCGGTCAATGGCTCGCGCGAAGCGCTGTTCGCCATCGCCCAGTGCGTGGTGGACGCCTCGCGTCCGGGGGCGCTCGTGGCGATCCCGAATCCCTTCTATCAGATCTACGAGGGCGCGGCGCTGCTCGCGGGGGCCGCGCCGCTCTACCTGAACCAGCAGCCCGAGGACCGCTACGCGATGCCGTTCGGGGAACACGGCACCGAAACCTGGTCGCGCGTCCAGTTGATCTACGTCTGCTCGCCGGGCAACCCGACCGGCCGGGTGATGACGATCGAGGAATGGCGGACCCTGTTCGAACTCTCCGACCGTCATGGCTTCGTCATCGCCGCCGACGAGTGCTATTCCGAGATCCATTTCGACGACGAGCACCCGCCGCTGGGCGCGCTGGAAGCGGCGCAGGCCTGCGGGCGCGAGGACTTCCGCAGGCTGCTGGCATTCTCCAGCCTGTCCAAGCGTTCCAATGTCCCCGGCATGCGCTCCGGATTCGTCTCGGGCGACGCCGCGCTGCTGCGCAGCTTCCTCACCTACCGCACCTACCACGGCTGCGCGATGAGCCTGGCCGTCCAGCATGCGAGCGCGGCGGCATGGTGCGATGAGGCGCATGTGGCGGAGAACCGCAAGCTCTATCGGACCAAGTTCGCCCAGGTGATGCCGCTGCTCGCCGCCCACCTCGAATTCGACCGGCCCGATGCCGGCTTCTACCTGTGGGCGCGCACTCCGATCGCAGACACCGATTTCGCCCGCGGCCTCTACCGTGCCTATAATGTGAGCGTCCTGCCGGGTAGCTTCCTGGCACGCACTGCCGGGGGGATCAATCCCGGGGCGGGCTTCGTGCGCATCGCGCTGGTGGCGCCTCCGCAACCGTGTGTGGAGGCCGCGCGCAGGATCGCCTCCTTCTGCAATTCGCTCTGACCGTGACCGCCATGCAAGCAATTCGCGAAACGATCGAACGCGCCTGGGAAGAGCGCGCATCGCTCGTCCCCGGCAAAGCCTCCACAGCGCTCGCCGAGGCGATCGCCACGGTCGTCTCGGCCCTCGACGACGGAACTCTTCGGGTGGCCGAGAAGACCGCCGCGGGTTGGGTCACGCACCAGTGGATCAAGAAGGCCGTGCTGCTGTCCTTCCGCCTCGAAGACAACCGCGTCATGGACGGCGGCGCGACGCGTTATTTCGACAAGGTGGCGCCCAAGTTCGCCGGCTGGGACCGCAGCCGTTTCGAGCAGGGCGGCTTCCGCGTCGTGCCCCCGGCATGCGTGCGACGCGGCGCCTTCATCGCGCGCAACGTCGTGCTGATGCCTTCGTTCGTCAATATCGGCGCGCGCGTCGAGGAGGGAACCATGGTCGACACCTGGGCGACCGTCGGCTCCTGCGCCCAGATCGGGCGCAACGTTCACCTGTCCGGCGGGGTCGGCATCGGCGGCGTGCTGGAACCGGTGCAGGCCGGACCCACCATCATCGAGGACAACTGCTTCATCGGCGCCCGCTCGGAAGTCGTCGAGGGCGTGATCATCGAGCAAAACTCGGTCATCTCGATGGGGGTGTTCATCGGGCAGAGCACCCGCATCTACGACCGCGAGACCGGCGGAATCGGCTATGGGCGCGTGCCCGCCGGTTCGGTGGTCGTCTCGGGCAGCCTGCCCTCCGCCGACGGCAGCTACAGCCTTTACTGCGCGGTGATCGTCAAGCGGGTCGATGAGCGCACCCGCGCCAAGGTCGGCATCAACGAACTGCTGCGGGAAATCTGACGCGGCAGCAGCGCAGGCACTGTGCCCACGAGAGGAAGCGAGATGATCTTCGACAAACTGTTCCACCTCATGGCCGAGAAACAGGCCTCCGACATCTTCGTCACCGCCGGCGCACCGATCCAGATCAAGATCCAGGGCACGACGATCCCGATCAACCAGCAGATCATGGATCCGGCGACGATCCAGCGCATGGCCTACGAGATGATGACGCCCGAACAGGCCAAGAAGCTCGAAGACCAGCGCGAGATGAACCTGTCCTTCGGCATCCGCGAAGTCGGCAACTTCCGCGTCAATGTCTTCTGGCAGCGTGGCTCGATCGCCATCGTCGTGCGCTTCATCCAGGGCGTGATTCCCTCGCTCGACTCGCTCGGCCTGCCGCCGGTCTTGCAGGAGATCATCGTCGAGAAACGCGGCCTGGTGCTGGTGTGCGGCGCGACCGGTTCGGGCAAGTCCACCACCATCGCGGCGATGCTCGACTACCGCAACCAGAACCGCACCGGACACATTCTCACCGTCGAGGATCCGATCGAATACCTGTTCAGGCACAAGAAGTCCATCGTCAATCAGCGCGAGATCGGCATGGACACGCTCTCGTGGGGGGAGGCGCTCAAGAACGCGATGCGGCAGGCGCCCGACTGCATCCTGATCGGCGAGATCCGCGACCGCGAGACCATGTCCGCGGCGCTCGCCTACGCGCAGACTGGACACCTGTGCCTCGCCACGCTGCATGCGAACAACAGCTACCACGCGATGAACCGGATCATCAACTTCTTCGCGCTGGAAAACCGCACCGCCCTCTACCTCGATCTTTCGGTCAGCCTGAAGTGCGTGATCTCCCAACGGCTGGTCAAGCGGCCGGACGGCAAGCGCATCCCCGCGGTGGAGATCCTGCTCAACACCCGCCACATCGGCGAACTGATCGAGCGCGGCGAGGTAAACGCGATCAAGGAGGCAATGGAGCAGAGCCTCGCGCCCGGCTCGCAGACCTTCGAACAGGACCTGTTCCGGCTCTACCGCGAGAACATCATCACGCTCGAGGAAGCGCTCGCGAACGCCGACTCGCCGACCAACCTGTCCTGGCTCATCAACAATTCCCAGCTCAACGCTCCGAGCGGACCCGAGCCCCCCACGCTCGGCCGCACGATCGAGTTCGAGAACGAGTCCGCCGGAGGGACCTCGTTCACCGAGATCTCGCTGAACATGGACGAGGCGCCCCGCGGCTGAGGCGCTCCGATGTCGCAAGGCTCGACGCTGGATCTGGCGCGCAGCCTCATCGCGCGCGCCTCCGTCACCCCTGAGGACGGTGGCTGCATGGAGATCCTGTGCGCGCGGCTCGCCGCCTGCGGTTTCGCGATCGAGCGCATGGACCGCGGGCCGGTCGCGAACCTCTGGGCCCGGCGCGGGCGCGAGCGCCCGATCGTGTGCCTGGCGGGCCATACCGACGTCGTGCCGCCCGGCCCGGCCGCGCAGTGGAGTTCCGATCCCTTCGTTCCCGCGCAGCGCGACGGCCTGCTGTTCGGACGAGGCGCGGCGGACATGAAGTCCTCGCTCGCCGCATTCGTCTGCGCGGCGGAGCGTTTCGTCGCGGACCGGCCCGCACACCGCGGTTCGGTCGCCTTCCTGCTCACCTCGGACGAAGAGGGCGACGCGGTGGATGGCACGGCGCGGGTTGTCGAGGCGTTGCGCGAGCGCGACGAAGCGCCCGACTATTGCATCGTGGGCGAGCCGACCTCGGCGGAGCGGCTCGGCGACACGATCAAGAACGGCAGGCGCGGTTCGCTGAACGGCCGGCTGATCGTGCGCGGCATCCAGGGACACGTCGCCTACCCGGAGGCCGCGCGCAATCCGATTCACGAGGCGATGCCGGCCCTCTCGGAAATCGCTCGCACGCGCTGGGACGAGGGCGAGGGCGGCTTCCCGCCGACGAGTTTCCAGATATCCAACCTTCACGCCGGTACCGGTGCGACAAACATGATCCCCGGTACGCTCGAAGCCCTGTTCAATTTCCGCTTCTCGACCGCCAGCCCGGAAACGAGCCTGCGCGAGCGCGTCGCCGCGGTGCTCGATCGCCACGGGCTCGACTACGCGTTGAGCTGGAATCTCTCCGGACAGCCCTATCTGACGCGCTCCGGAGCGCTGATCGCGGCGCTCGCCGGGAGCATCCTCGGCCGTACCGGGATCGAACCCGCCTTGTCGACCGGCGGAGGCACGTCCGACGGACGCTTCATCGCCACGATCTGCCCGGAGGTGGCCGAGTTCGGGCCCGTCAACGCCTCCATCCACAAGGTCGACGAGCACATCCGCGTGGAGGACCTCGAAGCGCTGAGCGACATCTACCGCGGCGTGCTGGAGCGGCTGCTCGCCGGCTGAGGCGCGATGTCCGAACCGCCCGAAGAATTCCTCACCCTGCGGGATTGGCTGCGCCATGCCGTCAGCCGTTTCGGCGAGGCCGGCCTGTTCTTCGGCCACGGCTGCGACAACGCCTGGGACGAGGCCGCCTACCTGCTGTTGCACGCGCTGCACCTGCCGCTCGATCGCCTCGAACCGTTCCTCGACGCGCGGCTCACACGCGAAGAATGCAGGCGCCTGTCCGCGCTGATCGCCCGCCGGGTCGAGGCGCGGCTCCCCGCGGCCTATCTCACCAACGAAGCCTGGCTGGGGGATTTCCGCTTCTACGTCGATCCCCGCGTCATCGTGCCGCGCTCCTATATCGCGGAGCTGCTCCCCGATGCGCTCTCGCCCTGGGTGAGCGAAACGGAGGCGGTGGGCAGCGCGCTGGACCTATGCACCGGCTCCGGATGTCTGGCCGTGCTGCTCGCTCACGCGTTTCCGAATGCGCTCATCGACGCCGCGGACCTTTCCGCCGGCGCGCTCGAAGTGGCGCGGCGCAACGTGGCCGACTACGGCCTGGAGCGGCGCATCCGTCTCGTGCGTTCCGACCTGTTCGAAGCCCTCGCGGGGCGCCGCTACGACGTCATCGTTTCCAACCCGCCCTACGTCGGCGCGGAGGCGATGACCCGGCTGCCTGCCGAGACCCGGCACGAGCCGGTCGCTGCCCTCGCCGCGGGCGAGGACGGACTCGACTTCGTCCGGCGCATCCTCGCCCGGGCGGGTGCGCATCTCGGCCCCGAGGGCATTCTGGTCGTCGAGGTCGGACATCTCCAAGCTGCGGTCGAGGCGGCATTTCCCGAAGTCGCCTTCACGTGGCTCGCCACGGCATCGAGCGAGGACGCAGTGTTCCTGCTGCAGGCCGACCAGCTTCCGGCAGCCGCGCCTGACGGGGCGACGGACGGCAACACACGGTCGATCGGCGGCCTCGACCGGAATACCACGCAGACCGTTTAGGCTATCATTCATGGCCGGACCGGCTGAGGATCCTCTCCGCGCGACGGGCGCGATCAACTTCACGAGCGAAATTCCAATGGCAACCGACAGGCCCATTCTCCTGGTGGAAGACAACCCCGACGACGAGGCGCTCACGCTGCGGGCACTGGGCAAGAACCACATTTCGAACCAGGTGGTCGTCGCCCGCGACGGTGTCGAAGCGCTGGACTACCTGTTCGGCACCGGCGCGCATTCCGGGCGAGACGTCTCCGTGTTGCCCGCGGTGGTGCTGCTCGACCTGAAGCTTCCGCGCATCGATGGCCTGGAGGTGCTGCGCCGCATCCGCGCCGATGCGCGCACCAGCTTCCTTCCGGTGGTCGTGCTGACGACCTCCAAGGAGCGGCAGGACATCTACGAGGCCTACAGCCTCGGTGCCAACAGTTACATCCGCAAGCCGGTCGACTTCGAGAGATTCATCCAGGCGGTGGGGCAGCTCGGAGTCTATTGGCTTTCGCTCAACGAGCCGTTCGATCAACCCGGCCAGTAGCATCCTGCGCCCGAACGGCCCGGACGTGACGGAGGCCGCAGACGCGGCCTCCGTCACACAAGGTGGGGTGGGCGATGGGGCTCGAACCCACGACAACCGGAATCACAATCCGGGACTCTACCAGCTGAGCTACGCCCACCAATGTTCTGCGATGTTCCCCGGCCTCCGCGCATTTCCCCGCGCAAGGCTTCTGGCCTGCCCGGCGGGAATCGAACCCACAACCCCCGGCTTAGAAGGCCGGTGCTCTATCCGATTGAGCTACGGGCAGTGCGCCGGGCTGGTCGGGGTGGCGTGATTTGAACACGCGACATCTTGCTCCCAAAGCAAGCGCGCTACCAGGCTGCGCTACACCCCGAAGGTGCGCAATTGTACGCGGGGCGGCCCGAATCGGTCAAACGCACGGGACACACCCCGCCGCCATCGCGCCCGTGCGCCCGCCCTTGGCGCGGCAGGAGATTTCTTTCTCCCGCATTCTTGCAGTGCCCCGGCAATTCTGCTATTAAAGCGATCTTTTTGCGGACGACCGAGCCCATGACCGAAGACTACCTGCAGAAGCTCCACAAGCGGTTTCCGCCCTATTCGCCGAAGAAGGGCGAGGCGTACATGAATGCCAAGCAGCTTGCCCACTTCCGCAAGATGCTGGAGGCGCTCAAGCAGGACATGCTCGGCGACATCGAGCGCACGGTCCATACCATGCAGGATGAAGCCACCGTGTTCGCGGACCCGAACGACCGCGCGAGCCAGGAATCGGACATCGCGCTGGAGCTGCGCAGCCGCGACCGCGAACGCCGGCTGATCAAGAAGATCGACGAAACGCTCGCCCGCATCGACGCCGGAGAGTACGGCTACTGCGAGAGTTGCGGGGTCGAGATCGGGTTG
Organism: Betaproteobacteria bacterium CG2_30_68_42; assembly: GCA_001872285.1. Lineage (GTDB taxonomy): Bacteria > Pseudomonadota > Gammaproteobacteria > Burkholderiales > Rhodocyclaceae > CG2-30-68-42. The sequence goes on along the minus strand of MNXU01000019.1, from coordinate 22,236 downwards.
AAGCGGCTCGAAGCCCGCCCCACGGCGACCCTGTGCATCGACTGCAAGACGCTCGAGGAATTGCGCGAGAAGCAAGTCGCGAAGTAGGCCCGGGGCGGCCGCCTCCGCAGCGCGGCCGCACGAAACCACCGCGCGGCGTGCCCGGCGTGCTCAGGGCTGAACCGGCGGCGCTTCCCCGACTGCCTTCATGCTCAGGCGGATGCGGCCCTTCTCGTCGGTTTCCAGCACCTTCACCCGCACTTTCTGGCCTTCCTTCAGGTGATCGGCCACGCTCGCGATGCGCTCGTTGGCGATCTGCGAGATGTGCAGCAGCCCGTCCTTGCCCGGCAGCACGCTGACGATGGCGCCGAAATCGAGCAGCCGCAGCACCGTGCCTTCGTAGACGCGGCCGACCTCGACCTCTGCGGTCAGCGCCTCGATGCGTTTGCGCGCGACCTCCGCCGCCTCGGCGTTCACCGAAGCGATCGTCACCGTTCCCTTGTCGTCGATGTCGATCACCGCACCGGTTTCCTCGGTGAGCGCGCGGATCACGCTGCCGCCCTTGCCGATGACGTCGCGGATCTTCTCCGGGTTGATCTTCATCGTGAGCAGGCGCGGTGCATAGGCGGACACCTCACCGCGGTGTTCGGTGAGCGAGGACTTCATCAGCCCGAGGATGTGCATGCGGCCCTCCCGCGCCTGCGCGAGTGCGACCTGCATGATCTCCCGGGTGATGCCCTGAATCTTGATGTCCATCTGCAGTGCGGTCACGCCGGCATCGGTCCCCGCGACCTTGAAGTCCATGTCGCCAAGATGGTCCTCGTCGCCGAGGATGTCGGTGAGCACCGCGAAGCGGTTGCCCTCCTTGATGAGGCCCATCGCAATGCCGGCCACATGGGCCTTGAGCGGGACGCCCGCGTCCATCAACGCGAGCGACCCGCCGCACACCGATGCCATCGAACTCGACCCGTTCGATTCGGTGATCTCGGAAACCACCCGCATCGAGTAGCTGAATTCCTCCGGCGACGGCAACACCGCGAGCAGTGCGCGCTTGGCGAGTCGGCCGTGCCCGATCTCGCGGCGCTTCGGGGTTCCGATGCGCCCGGTCTCGCCGGTGGCGAACGGAGGCATGTTGTAATGGAACAGGAAGCGCTCGCGGTACGAGCCCTGCAGGGCGTCGATGATCTGTTCGTCGCGCCCGGTGCCCAGTGTCGCGATCACCAGCGCCTGGGTTTCCCCGCGCGTGAAGAGCGCGGAGCCGTGGGTGCGCGGCAACACGCTGTGCCGGATGGTGATCGGCCGCACGGTACGCGTGTCGCGGCCGTCGATGCGCGGCTCGCCGTCGAGAATCCGGCTGCGCACGATCTTCGCTTCGAGATCGAAGAGCGCGTTCTTGACCGCCGACGGATCGAAGGCCGGTTCGGGTCCGGCGGTGAGCGCCTCGACCACGCGCTTGCCGATCGATTCGAGCAACGCGGTGCGCTCGCCCTTGCGGGTCACGCGGTACGCGGCATCGAGGTCGGCCCGCGCCAGTTCGGCGACGCGCGCGGGGAGAGACTGGTCGAGCGCCGGTGCCGGCCGCTCCCACTCCGGCTTGCCGCCCTCGTCGGCGAGCTCGTTGATCGCGCCGATCGCAAGCCGCATCTGCTCCTGACCGAACATCACCGCACCGAGCATGGTCTCCTCCGACAATTCCTTCGCCTCCGACTCGACCATCAGGATCGCGGACTGCGTGCCCGCAACCACCAGGTTGAGCTGGCTCGACTGGAGCTGGGTGCAGGTCGGGTTCAGCACATAGTTGCCATCCAGGTAACCCACCCGTGCCGCGCCGATCGGCCCGTCGAAGGGAATGCCCGAAACCGCGAGCGCCGCCGATGCGCCGATCATGGCCGGGATGTCCGAGTCGATCTCGGGGTCGAGCGAGAGCACCGTCACCACAACCTGCACGTCGTTGCGGAAACCTTCCGGGAACAGCGGACGCAGCGGGCGGTCGATGAGGCGCGAGGTCAGAATCTCCTTCTCCGAGGGGCGGCCCTCGCGCTTGAAGAATCCGCCCGGGATCCGTCCGGCGGCATAGGTCTTCTCGACATAATCGACGGTGAGCGGGAAGAAATCCTGGCCGGGCTTCGCGGAGCGCGCCGCGACCACGGTCGCGAGTACGACGGTGTCATCCATGCGCACCAGCACCGCGCCGCCGGCCTGGCGCCCGATCTCGCCGGTCTCCAGCGTGACCGTATGGGCGCCGTACGAAAACGATTTTTTCACTGAGTTCAGCAAGGGATCATCCTTTCACTCGGTCGCGCCGCCAGCAGTCCCCAACCGGCGCGGTATTGCAGAAAAACGAAAGCCGGCACGGCCTCTTGGCCAGCGCCGGCATGCCTGCGGTCGTATGCGGCTGCGCTCCGTTACTTGCGCAGTCCAAGCCGATCGATGAGCGCACGGTAACGATCCAGATTCGTGCGCTTCAGATAATCCAGCATCTTGCGCCGCTCGCTGACCATGCGCAGCAGCCCACGCCGGGAATGATGGTCCTTCACGTGGGTCTTGAAATGCCCGGTCAGATCGTTGATGCGCGCCGTCACCAGCGCAACCTGCACTTCGGGCGAGCCGGTGTCCCCGGCGGCGCGCTGGAAATCGCCGATGATCTTCGCCTTGTCAGCCGTCTGAATTGCCATTCCAGTTCTCGCTTGCCTGCGGAAGCGGCGGATTATAGCCGTCTTGCCCCGTCGAGCTCAAGTTTACGTCGGCCGCGCAGCCGCTTCGGGAGAATCGAGCAGGCGTACCGGCTGCAGGCATCCATCCTCTCGCACCCGGGCGAGCCCGCGGAAGCGCCCGCCCGCATGGACGCGCAGCGCCTCGCCCGGTGCGCCGAATGCGCCCGCAATCGCCTGCCCGTGCATGAACCGCTGCGCGTCCGCCCCATCGAGGTCGACCCGGCCGAGCGCGGACGCAAACACTTCCGGCGGGCGGAGCAGGCGCAGGCGTTCTTCGGGCGCGAGTCGCTCGATCGCATCGAGTCCGATCGCATCCGACACCTCGAACGAACCGCTCGCAGTGCGCCGCAGCGCGGTCACGTGCGCGCCGCACCCGAGCGCGGCACCGAGGTCGATGGCGATCGCGCGCACGTAGGTCCCCTTGCTGCATGCGATTTCCACGGTGAGCGCATCGCCGTCGCGGCCGCTCAGACGCAGTGCATCGATGCGCACGCGCCGCGCAGGCCGGTCGACCTCGATGCCCTGGCGCGCAAGCTCGTAGAGCGGGCGGCCGTCCCGTTTCAATGCCGAATGCATCGGCGGCACCTGAAGGATCTCGCCCCGCAGCCCCGCAAGCGCGGCCTCGATCGCGGCCGCGTCCGCGCGAACCGGGTGGCGTGCCGTGACCCAGCCCTCGGCATCCCCGCTGTCGGTGCTCACGCCGAGCAGGATCGAGGCGACATAACGCTTGTCGGCACCCGTCATCAGGCCCGCGAGCTTGGTCGCCTCTCCGAAGGCGATCGGCAGCAGGCCGCTCGCGAGCGGATCGAGGGTGCCGGTGTGGCCGGCCTTGAGTGCGCAGAACAGCCTTCTGGCGGCCTGCAGCGCCGCGTTTGAAGTGATGCCCTGCGGCTTGTCGAGCAGCAGCACGCCATCCACGCGCCGGCGCTCGCAGCGCGCCGGACCCGCCGGGCGCCTAGTGTTCGTGCTTTCGATCGGCGCTCACCGCTTCGTCGATGAGGCGGGAGAGCCGCACGCCGCGTTCGACCGATTCGTCGTGCGCGAAATGCAGCTCCGGGAGGTTGTGCAGGCGGATGCGCCGCCCGAGTTCGTGGCGGAGGTAGCCGGAAGCGTGTTCGAGGCCGGCCGCGACCTCGCCGATCGATTCGGCCGGCGAGAGCGCGGTGAAATACACCGTCGCGTGGGCGTAGTCCGCCGTCACCTCCACGCCGGTGAGCGTGACCAGGCGCACCCGCGGATCCTTCACTTCCTCGCGAAGCAGCGTGGCCAGTTCGCGCCGGATCTGCTCGGCCACGCGCCGCGGACGCAGCGTTCGCCTTTCCATGCGTTACAGGGTCCGCGCGATTTCCTGAACTTCGAACACCTCGAGCTGGTCGCCGACCTGGATATCCTGGTAATTTCGCAGGCTGAGGCCGCATTCGAAACCGGCCTTCACTTCGCGCACATCGTCCTTGAAGCGCTTGAGCGTATCGAGTTCGCCGGTCCACACCACCACGTTGTCGCGCAGCAGCCGCACCATCGCGCCGCGCTTCACCAGACCGTCCAGCACGTGGCAGCCCGCCACCGCCCCCACCTTGGAAATCCGGAACACCTGGCGGATGTCGACCAGCCCGATCACGCTCTCCTTGCGCTCCGGCGCCAGCATGCCGGTGAGCGCGTTCTTCACCTCGTCGACCGCCTCGTAGATGATGTTGTAATAGCGGATGTCGACGCCATAGCTCTCCGCGAGCCTGCGGGCGCCGGCATCGGCACGGGTGTTGAAGCCGATGATCACCGCACGCGAGGCCTGGGCCAGGTTGACGTCCGATTCGTTGATGCCGCCGACCGCGGCGTGGATGATATTGACCTTCACTTCGTCGGTCGCGACCTTCGAGAGCGCATGCACCAGCGCTTCCTGCGAGCCCTGCACGTCGGCCTTGATGATGAGCGCGAGCGCCTTCTTCTGGTCCTCGCCCATCTGCTCGAACACGTTCTCCAGCTTCGCAGCCTGCTGCTTCGCGAGCTTGACGTCGCGGAACTTGCCCTGGCGGAAGAGCGCGATCTCGCGCGCCTTCCGTTCGTCTCCCAGCACGATTACCTCGTCGCCGGCGGCGGGCACATCGGACAGGCCCTGGATTTCCACCGGCGTCGACGGGCCGGCGGCCGGCACTGCCTTGCCGCGCTCGTCGAACATCGCGCGCACGTGGCCGAAGACATGGCCGGCGAGGAGCACGTCGCCGCGCTTGAGGGTTCCCGAAGACACGAGCACGGTCGCGACCGGCCCGCGACCCTTGTCCAGGCGCGCCTCGATCACCAGGCCCTTGGCGTGGGTGGCGCGCGGCGCCTTGAGTTCCAGCACCTCGGCCTGGAGCAGCACGCTCTCGAGCAGCTTGTCCACCCCTTCTCCGGTCTTCGAAGACACCGGCACGAACATGACGTCCCCGCCGTATTCCTCCGGCACGACTTCCTCGCTGACCAGTTCCTGCCTGACCCGGTCCGGATTCGCCTCGGGCTTGTCGATCTTGGTGATCGCGACCACGATCGGTACCCCGGCCGCGCGCGCGTGGTGGATCGCCTCTCGCGTCTGCGGCATCACGCCGTCGTCCGCGGCCACGACCAGGATCACGATGTCGGTCGCCTTGGCGCCACGCGCCCGCATGGCCGTGAACGCCTCGTGGCCGGGCGTGTCGAGGAACGCGATGACCCCGCGCGCCGTCTCGACCCGGTAGGCGCCGATATGCTGGGTGATTCCGCCGGCCTCGCCGTGCGCGACCCGCGTCTTGCGGATGTAGTCGAGCAGCGAGGTCTTGCCGTGGTCCACGTGGCCCATGACGGTCACCACCGGCGCGCGCGGCTCGGCTTCGACATCGACGCCCTCCGGCTCGGCTTCGGCCAGGAACGCATCCGGCTCGTCGATTTTGGCCGCCTTCGCGACATGCCCCATTTCCTCGACCAGGACCATCGCCGTTTCCTGGTCGAGCATCTGGTTGATGGTCACCATGGTGCCGAGCGTCATGAGCTTCTTGATGACGTCGGCGGCCTTGACGGCCATCTTCCGGGCGAGATCCGCGACCGTGATCGTCTCCGGCACCAAGACCTCGCGCACCACCGGTTCCACGGCCTGGAACTGCGGCGCGGCCTCCTCGGACTGGCGGTTGCGGCCCGCCTTGCTCCCGCGCCAGCCGGCGACACCGTCCGCGCCGCGCGTCTTGATCGTGCGGCGTCTGGCCGGCTCGCCTTTCCACGGCGCAGCCGGCCTCTTCGCCTTCTTTTCGGCTTTGTCTTCCGGCTTGACCGCCGGCTTGTGCAGCGTGCCCGGACCCGGCGCGGTCTCGCCCGCGCCCTCGCGCGCCTTCGCCTGGGCCTCGGTCAGCGCCTGCATCTGCGCGAGGTGTTCTTCGGCTTCCCGCTTCGCGCGCGCCTCCCGTTCCTGCTTTTCCTTGAGCTCCGCCGCCTGACGCTGGGCGAGTTCCGCCTCGCGCTGCGCTTCGGCCTTCCTCAGTTCGCGCTGCTGGTCATCGAGCGCGGCCCCGCTCGCTGCCGGCACGACAGCCGCTGCCGCGGCTTCGCCTGCGGCCTCGCCGGGTTCCCGGCGCATGAGGACGCGCTTCTTGCGCCTTTCGACCGTGATCGTGCGTGCCTTGCCGCTGGAATCGGACGTGCGGATGGCACTCGTTTCCTTGCGCCGGAGCGTGATCTTGGCCTTCCCCAGGCCTTCGCCATGCGAGCGCTGGAGGTACTCGAGCAACCGGGCCTTGTCATGCTCGGTCAGCGCATCGCTGTCGTTGCTCTTCTCGACCCCGGCCTTGAGCAATTGCTCGAGCAGCACCCCGGCCGGCATGTCGAGCTCGGCGGCGAATTGAAGCACGTTCATCTGCGCCATCTCTCGAAAACTCCTACTCGAACCAATGCGCGCGCGCGGTCATGATCAGCGACTTGGCCCGCTCGATGTCGATGCCCAAGAGTTCGATCAGGTCGTCGACCGCGAGATCGGCAAGTGCGTCGCGCGAAAGAACTCCCGAACGGGCCAACTTGGCAGCGAGTGGCTTGTCCATGCCGTCGAGATTGAGCAGGTCTTCGGAGACATGCTCGAGCTGTTCCTCGTCGACGATCGCGGCGGTCAGAAGCACGTTGCGCGCGCGGTTGCGCAGCTCGTTGACGGTCTCCTCGTCGAAGGACTCGATCTCCAGCATTTCGTTGAGCGGCACGTAGGCGACTTCCTCGATGGTCGAAAATCCTTCCTCGATCAGCACGTCTGCGACTTCCCGGTCCACGTCGAGCTTTTCCATGAACAGCTTGCGGATCGTCTCGTGCTCCGTCTCCGCCCGTTCCTTCGACTCCTCGACGGTCATCAGGTTGATCGTCCACCCGGTCAGCTCCGAGGCGAGCCGCACGTTCTGTCCGTTGCGGCCGATGGCGAGCGCGAGCTCGTTCTCGTCGACCACGACGTCCATGCTGTGGGCATCCTCGTCGACGACCACGCTCGACACCTCGGCGGGCGCCAGCGCGCCGATCACGAGCTGGGCCGGGTCCGCCGACCAGAGCACGATATCGACCCGCTCTCCGGCGAGCTCGTTGGTCACCGCCTGCACCCGTGAACCGCGCATCCCGACGCAGGTGCCGATCGGGTCGATGCGCGCGTCATTGGACTTGACCGCGATCTTGGCGCGCACACCGGGGTCGCGCGCCGCCGCCTTGATCTCGAGCAGGCCGTCTTCGATCTCCGGCACCTCGAGTTCGAAGAGCTTGATCAGGAACTGCGGCGAGGTGCGCGAGAGCACGAGCTGGGGACCGCGCGCGCTGCGGTCGACGCTCATCAGGCAGGCCTTCACGCGGTCGCCCATGCGCAGGTTTTCCTTCGGGATCATCTGATCGCGGGGAAGGATCGCCTCGATGCGTCCGGCATCGATGATCGCGCTACCGCGCTCGATGCGCTTGATGTTGCCGGTCACCAGGTGTTCCTTGCGTTCGAGGAAGTCCGCGAGAAGCTGCTCGCGTTCGGCCTCGCGGATCTTCTGCACGATCGTCTGCTTGGCCGCCTGCGCGCCGATGCGGCCGAAATCGATCGGCTCCAGCGCCTCCTCGATGTATTCGTCGAGCTCGATGTCGGCGATGCGCTTGCGCGCCTCCGAGATCCCGATCTGCATCGTCGGGTCCTCGACAGCCTCGTCGGCCACCACCAGCCAGCGCCGGAACGATTCGTAGGTGCCGGTCTCGCGGTCGATCGCGACCCGCACGTCGCCCTGGTCGTGGTTGCGCCTGCGGGTTGCCGAGGCAAGCGCCGCCTCCAGCGCGGAAAACACGATCTCCTTGCTGACGTTCTTCTCGCGTGCCAAGGCATCCACGAGCAGCAGAATTTCGCGGCTCATCTCAGCGCCCTCCATGCCCGTTGCCGATTCCATCGTAGGCGGGCACCAGCCGCACCTTCGCCACCTGTTCCAGATCGATTTCGCGGGCGGTCCCGTCGCAGTCGAGCAGCAGGCTGCCCCCTGCGGCGCCCTTCAGCACGCCGGTGAAATTTCGCCGCCCGCCGACCGGCACGTGCAGCCGCACATGGACCCGGGATCCCGAGAAGCGCTCGAAATCCGCCGCCGTGCGCAGCACCCGGTCGAGGCCGGGCGAGGACACCTCGAGCCGGCCGTAATCGACGTTTTCCACTTCGAGCAAGCGGGTGAGATGATCGCTGACGCGCGCGCAGTCCTCGACCGTGATCGCGCCCGGCGGCGCATCGATGAACACGCGCACAAGCCTCGATCCGGCTTCCAGATCGACGAACTCGTATCCGAGGCCGCTGACGGCCTGTTCAATCACGCGAGAAAGCTCCATTCGACGCTACAAATAAAAAATGGGCGAAACGCCCATCTTCTCGATTCTCATCCATCCCGGCCGCGGCCGGGCGGCCCTTCGACGCCCGCGATTATAGCAGAAGGCCGTGCGACGGTTCAATCCGCCGGGCTGAATCTGCGCTTTCGCGGCAGCTTCCCGGCGGACGCCTTCGGGACGACCGGTTTCGGCTTCCCGGCGGCCCGCTCCGGAGCCGCGGACCTCGGTGCGGCAGGCGACGGCTCCTTCAACGCGGCCATCAGTTCCCCGACCTCCTTCTCGCTCAACTCCCGCCACCCTCCTCTGCGGAGCACGTGCGGCATCGCGACCGGCCCGTAGCGGGTGCGGATCAGGCGGCTCACCTTCACGCCGACCGCATCGAACATCCGCCGCACCTCGCGGTTGCGCCCTTCCGCGAGCCGGACCCGGTACCAGCGGTTGGTGCCGCTCCCGCCCGCCTCCTCGAGGGTGTCGAAGCGGGCCATGCCATCCTCGAGCTTCACGCCCTCCCGAAGCTGGGCGAAACGCTCCGGCCCGAGCTCGCCGATGACGCGCACCGCATACTCCCGCTCGACGCCGTAGCGCGGATGCATCAGACGGTTCGCCAGCTCCCCGCTGGTGGTCAGCAGCAGCAGGCCGCTGCTGTTGTAGTCGAGCCGGCCAACCGCCACCCAGCGGCCGCGGCCGGGGCGCGGCAGGTGCGCGAAGACGCTCGCGCGGCCCTGCGGATCGTCGCGGCTGACGATCTCGCCCTCGGGCTTGTGATAGAGCAGGACGCGCACCCGCGCCGGTGCCGCGCGCAGCGCGACGAGCCTGCCATTGACCTTGACCCGGTCGAGCGCCCCGACGCGCTGGCCGATATGCGCGGGAACGCCGTTGACCCGGATGCGGCCGGCGGCGATCATCTCCTCGATCTCGCGCCGCGAGGCGACACCCGCCTGGGCAAGCACCTTCTGCAGCTTCTCCGGGGGCAGGCGCGGCCGGCTGCGCGCGGCAGCGCGACCCCGCACCCCTCCCGGAGCGCGCCGCGGCGGATGAGCGCCCCGTTCAGGCCGCCTGGTCGGCAAGGTCGATCACCTTCTCGATCTCGGCGAGCGGTGGCAGCTCGGCGAGGGCGCGCAGTCCGAGGTCATCCAGAAACCGCCGGGTGGTCGCATACAGCGCCGGCCGGCCCGGAACCTCCCGGTGCCCGACCACGTCGATCCAGCCGCGCGCCTCCAGCGTCCTGACGATGTTGGGCGATACCGTCACGCCGCGGATGTCCTCGATGTCGCCGCGCGTGACCGGCTGGCGATAGGCGATGATGGCGAGCGTCTCGAGCACCGCCCGGGAATAGCGCGCCGGCCGCTCCTGTTTGAGCCGGTCGATGTAGGGCTGGACCTCGGGCCGGGTCTGGAATCTCCAGCCGCCGGCGATCTGAACCAGTTCGACTGCGCGATGCGCCCATTCCGCGCGCAGCTCCTCCAGCAGCTTGCGCACCGCATCGGGCCCCGGATCGTCCTCGAAGGCCCTGCGCAGTTCCGCGACCGGCAGCGGTTCCGGACTCGCCAGCAGGAGTGCTTCCAGCACCCGCTTGAGGCTCTCAGGCGTCTGCGCCATGGGCCAGACTCAGGTGGATCGGCGCAAGCGCCTCGCGCTGAGCCATTTCGACGAGTCTCTCCTTCACCAGTTCGAGCGCTGCGAGCAGGCCCACCACCAGCACCGGAGCGCCGGCGGCGGGACCGAACAGCGTGACGAACTCGCGATGGCAGCCGGGCTCGAGCTGCCTCAGGATCAGGCTCATGTGCTCGCGCACGGACAGTTCCTCGCGCCGGATGCGATGCGGCTGCCTCATCCGCGCCCGGCGCATCAGCGCCAGCCAGGCGAACTGGAGATCGTTGAGATTGACCTCGGGAGGCTGCTCGACGGCCTCCAGCGCGATCCGGACACTGACCCGCTCGAAGTCGCGCCCGAGCACCGGCAGGGCGTCCAGGCGCGCGGCCGCCTGCTTGATCCGCTCGTACTCCAGCAGCCTGCGCACCAGCTCTGCGCGCGGATCGCCTTCCTCGCGCTCGAAGCCGGGCGGACGCGGCAGCAGCATGCGCGACTTGATCTCGATCAGCATCGCCGCCATCAGCAGGTAGTCGGCCGCCAGCTCGAGGTTACGCGTGCGCATGGCCTCGACATACTCGAGATACTGCACGGTGAGCGCCGCCATCGGAATGTCGAGGATGTCGAGGTCCGCCTTGCGGATAAGATAGAGCAACAGGTCGAGGGGTCCCTCGAAAGTCTCGAGAAAGACCTCGAGCGCGTCCGGCGGGATGTAGAGATCCTTCGGCAGCGCGCCGATGGGCTCCCCGCGCAGCCGGGCGCAATGCAGCGCGGGTTCGGGGATGACGTTCATGCGACCGTATAGGCGCCGGTGCCCACGGCAACGAGCTCGCCGCCGTCGTTGCGAAGCTCCATGCGCGTGACCGCGACCTTGTTGCCGGTGCGCAGCGCGTAGCCGGTCGCCTCGAAACGCGCGCCCAGCCCCGGCCGCAGGTAGTCGATCCGCATGTCGATGGTGCTGATGCGCCCGAAGCGCGCAATCCGCGTCTCCAGCGCCTCATGCCGGGAACGGTGCAGGATGCCGAGAAAGGCCACCAGCCCTCCGGTCACGTCCAGCGCCGACGAGATCACCCCGCCATGCAGGATGCCGCGCATGAAATTGCCCACCAGCTCCTCGCGCATGGCGAAACGCACGACCGGCCGAGCGTCCGCGAGCGAGACGATCTCCAGCCCGAGCACCCGGTTGAACGGGATCCTGGCCGAGAAGATCTCGTGGATCGCATCGAGCATCTCGGTCTCGCGCTCCGCATCGGCAGCGCCTTCCTTTCGCGAGGTCATGGCGCTCAGGTGTAATGAAGGCCCATCGCCTCGCGCACGTCGCGCAGCGTCTCCTGGGCGAGCCGGCGCGCACGCTCGCAGCCGTCGGCGACGATGGCGCGCAGCAGGGACGGATCGTCGAGATAGGTCTGCGCGCGTTCGTGCATCGGCGCCTGTTCGCGCAGCACGGCGTCGATGACCGGCTGCTTGCACTCCAGGCAGCCGATGCCGGCGCTGCGGCAGCCCGAATCGACCCACGCGCGCGTGTCATCCGGCGAGTAGACGAGGTGGAACTGCCAGACCGGGCATTTCCCGGGATCGCCCGGATCGGTCAGGCGCACCCGCGCCGGATCGGTCTGCATGGTGCGGATCTTGGCGCGCACCGACTCGGGGTCCTCGCGCAGCGCGATCGCGTTCCCGTAGGACTTCGACATCTTCTGCCCGTCCAGGCCGGGCATGCGGGCCGCCTCGGTGAGCAGCGCGCCGGGCTCGACCAGGATCAGCTTGCCGCCGCCTTCGAGGTGGCCGAAGAGCCGCTCGCGGTCGCCCAGGCTCAGGCTCTGCGTCTCGCCGAGCAGCGCGTGCGCCTGCTCCAGCGCGGCCTCGTCGCCCTCCTGCTGGTAGCGCGTGCGCAGCTCCTCGTAGAGCCTGGCGCGCTTGCGCCCGAGTTTCTTCACCGCCTCGCGGACCTTGTCCTCGAAGCCGGGCTCGCGCCCGTAGAGATGATTGAAGCGGCGCGCGATCTCGCGCGTGAATTCGACGTGCGGCACCTGGTCTTCCCCGACCGGAACGCGGCCGGCGCGGTAGATCAGGATGTCGGCGGCCTGCAGAAGCGGATAGCCGAGGAACCCGTAGGTCGTGAGGTCCTTGTGGCTGAGCTTCTCCTGCTGGTCCTTATAGGTCGGCACCCGTTCCAGCCAGGCGAGCGGCGTCATCATCGAGAGCAGCAGGAACAGCTCCGCGTGTTCCGGGATCCGCGACTGGATGAACAGGGTAGCCTGGGAGGGATCGACCCCGGCCGCCAGCCAGTCGATCAGCATGTCCCAGACGTTGTCCTCGATCTTGTCCGGCTCGTCGTAGTCGGTGGTGAGCGCATGCCAGTCGGCGACGAAGAACAGGCACGGGTATTCGCTCTGGAGCCGCACCCAGTTCCTGAGCACGCCGTGGTAATGCCCGAGGTGCAGCCGGCCGGTCGGGCGCATTCCGGAGAGGACGCGTTCCTGATACATGGTCAGAGATGGAAGAGGACGCCGAGCGCGAAGCGGAACAGCGCGATCAGCGGCAGCAGGAGGCTGCCGAGCACGCCGGAGAACAGCAGCAGCAACAGGATGGGGAAACCGAAAGGTTCGATGCGGGCGAAGCGCCAGGCCAGGCGATGCGGCAGCAGGCTCACCGCGATGCGCCCGCCGTCGAGCGGCGGAATGGGTATCAGATTGAGGAACAGCAGCACGGCATTGATGTCCATCCCCGCATCGGCCATCTTGAGCAGCGGCAGCGTATAGCCGGTCTGGGGGAACGCGGCGACCAGGCTGAACGCCAGCGCCCATGCCATGGCCATGACGAGGTTCGCGCCCGGCCCCGCCGCCGCCACCCACAACATGTCCTGCTTGGGCCGCCGCAGCCGGGCGAAGTCCACCGGTACCGGTTTCGCCCATCCGAACAGCACCGGGGCGCCGCCGAACAGCTTGGCGACGATCAGGATCGCACCCGGCACCAGCAGGGTTCCGACCGGATCCACGTGGCGCAGCGGGTTCAGGCTGATGCGCCCGGCGAGGTAGGCGGTGGGGTCCCCGAAATGCCGCGCGACGTAGCCGTGGGCGGCTTCGTGCAGAGTGATGGCGAAGATGACGGGCAGGGCCCAGATCGCCAGGGTCGGAATCAGATCTTGCATGGGATGGAGGCGGGCGAGGCGGCCATTCTACCAAAGCCGCCCGCCCCGCCCTCACCCGATACCGAGCACGCCCAGCGCTCCGCGTCCCACCCGCAGCACTTCGGGCACACCGGTGGACAGATCGATGATGGTGGTCGAACCCGCACCGCACGGGCCCGCCTCGATGATGAGATCGAGCTCCTTGCCCAGCCGACTGCGGATCTCCTCCGGTTCCGTGAGCGGCTGAGACTCCCCGGGCAGGATCAGGGTCGAACACAGCAGCGGCTCGCCGAGTTCGGCCAGCAGCGCCTGCACCAGCGGATGGTCCGGCACCCGCAGGCCGATGGTCCGCCGCCTGGGATGGAGGATGCGACGCGGAAGCTCGCGGGTGGCCTCGAGGATGAAGGTGTAGCTGCCCGGAGTGGCCGCCCGCAGCAGGCGGTACTGGGCATTGTCCGCACGCGCATAGGTCGCCAGTTCCGACAGGTCGCGGCACATGAGCGTGAAGTGATGGCGCTCGTCGACCCCGCGGATCCTGCGGATGCGCTCGATGAGGGCGGCATTTCCCAGCCGCCCGCCCAGTGCGTAGGCCGAGTCGGTCGGAAACGCCGCGAGCCCCCCGCCGCGCAAGATCTCGACGGCGCGCCGGATCAGTCTCGGCTGCGGTTGCAGCGGGTGCAGGGACAGGTACTGGGCCATTCAGGCGAACGCCTCCCAGACCGGAACGATGTCCTCGGGCAGTGCGCCCACCCGGCCGATCTCGCACCGGCTCTCGCCCGGCGCATGGAAGTCGGACCCGCGCGAGCCGAGAAGGCCGAACCGGCGCGCGAGGCGGGCGAACTTCCTGGCGTGCTCCTCCGTGTGGCTGCCGGAGACGACTTCGATCGCCGCGCCGCCGCAGTCCTTGAATTCGCCGAGCAGTCGGGCACGCGCGCGGGTGCTGAGCCGATAGCGTCCGGGGTGAGCGAGCACCGCGAGCCCACCCGCCCCGCGTATCCACGCCAGCGCTTCCTGCAGGCCCGCCCATTGGTGCGCCACGTAGCCCGGCTTGCCGCTCGCGAGGTAGTGATCGAAGACGCCACGCACGTCCGCGGCCGCCTTGCGCTCGACCAGGACGCGCGCAAAATGGGTGCGGCCGATCAGCCCGCCCTCTCCCGCGAAGTGCGCGGCCCGCTCCAGCGCACCCTCGAAGCCGACCTGCGCGAGCGCATCCGAGATGCGCCGCGCGCGCGCCACCCTTCCCTCGCGGATGCCGGCCAGTCCCGCCACCAGTGCGGGATCATTCGCATCGAGCGCGAGCCCGACGACGTGGATCGTCGTGTCCCGCCAGCTCACCGAGATCTCGACCCCATCGACGAAACGCACGCCGAGCCGGCGCGCCTCCGCGCGCGCCTCGGCGAGCCCGGCCAGCTCGTCGTGATCGGTGAGTGCGAGCAGCTCGACGCCGTTGCCCGCCGCCCTGCGCACCAGCGCAGCGGCGCCGAGCACGCCGTCCGAGTGCGAGGAGTGGCAATGGAGATCGGCGTTCAGCGGCATTGCGGTTTCGCCAGCGATGTCGCGCGGAAGAACTCTTCGAGGATGCTCGCCAGCGCCTCGGGCTGATCGTGCTGCATCATGTGACCGCACTCGGCGATCACGGCTTCCCGCAGGTCGCAAAAGCACGCAAGCCGCTCCCGGTAGTCCTCCTCGCGCTGCGCGAACATCTTCGAGAAAGACGAATCCGCTCCCCTCACCCACAACACCGGTGCCGTGATCCGGCGCCAGCACGCCTTCGCCTCCTCGAGCCGGTAGGGCACCGGGTAGAGGGTGCGGTGCCAGGCATCGCCCGCCGCGACGATGCCGCCTTCAGGCGCCGGGGCCGAGAACTCTCGCGCGAGGAAGACCGCGCGCTCTTCGCTCAGGCGGGGATTGGATTCGCGCAGGCGTTGCGCGAGTGCCGAGACATCCGCATAGCGCCGCGGCGCGCGCGGTGCCGCGATCTGGTCGAGCCACTTGCGGTAACGATCGGGCGCCTGCCAGGGCTCGACCGGCAGCAGCCCGCCGCCTTCGAGGCTGGCCGCCGCGCCGACCCGCTCCGGGCGCACACCCGCGTACAGGCAGGCGATGTTCCCGCCCATGCTGTGCCCGACGAGCCGCGCCGGTTCATCGGGCGAGTAGCGGGCGAGCAGTGCGTCCAGATCGCCGAGATAGTCCGGGAACCAGTAGGTGCGCCCGAGCCACTCGCTGCGCCCGAAGCCGCGCCAGTCCGGCGCGATCGCCTGCCAGCGCCCATCGAGCGCATCGACGAGGAACTGGAACGAGGCCGAGCAGTCCATCCACCCGTGCAGCAGGAAGAGCTTCGGCGCACCGGCCTCGCCCCAGACGCGCACATGATAGCGCACGCCATTGAGGACGACGAATTCCGGGCGACTCGGCAGCATGAGGGGCGGTCACGGCACGCAAAGAGTGTAATTGTGCCACGGTCGCCCCCGCGTCCCGCCGCACGCGCCGGACAAGGTCAGAGCGCCGGAACGGATTCGGCTCCGCGGCTCGCCGAAATCGTCGGCGGCGGGTCGAGACGCACCACGCGCGCACTGGGAAAGCTCGCGCGCATGATCCGGCGCGCAGTCTGGGCCTGCGCCTCGCTCGCGAAATACCCGAGGTTCAGATCGATCATTCGCCTGCCGCCACGCTCCGATTCGACCTGATAGACGGCGTAGTCGCGCAGCCGCGCGGGCAGCCGGGTGACCCGCCGCGGCCTTTCCGGCGGCGTGCTTGCCAGGGTCACGACATAGGTCGCGGTCGGGGCCGCGGGCGATCCTATAGCAGGATCCGCGGCGGCGGGCGGTATGTCATTCGCGCGCGCGGACGCCAGCGTGGCCGGCTTCGCGCCGGGTGTCGCGAGGGCCTTTTCGGTCTGCGCCACGACTTCGGCCGCAGTGGCGCTGTCACGCAGGAGGTCCGCTCGGCTCACCGTCACCTTCACGAGCGTGAGGCTCGCGCCGAGGCGCTCGAACTCGATGCGGATCGCGCGCTCACCCGCGTGCGCAAGCAGCGCGTCGCCGGAGCCTTCCCCGCTGTCCATGACGGCGCCCATCGTCCCGAGTGCACGCACGCAGGCGGTGCGCACCTGGGCGGCCGGCGCGCTGAAGGTGTGGGTGACGGTGCCGTTGATGCCGTGGACACCACGGCCGAGGCGCCGCCGCCGAGCAGCGACAGGCCGACCGGCGTCGCGCAGCCGGAGAGCGCGCCGTATGCCGCGAGCACAAGAGCGCCGCGAAGCATCCTCTGCGCTCCGGGGGTCGCGCGCCACGGCCTTGCGGCAGGGTTCGGATCGGTGCCGGTTCGAGGGCCGGCGGAAGGCATCGGAGCAGCCTGGATGGACGGCACGGGCGTTGATCCTCGGTGAAATGGCTGGGCGCGAAATCGTCCCGATCGTGGGCTCTGCAACATCGCTGCAGGCGCGGGTTTGGGGGATTTTTTCCCACGCAACAAATGCCACGCGAGGATCACCTCCGCGTCAAGCATCCGATGCTATCCTTCATCCACAAACCGTCCGCCCGCAGCGGAGTCTTTCCGGCACCGCGGGCGCGGCCGGCCCACGATCGGAGAGTGCCATGCAGCTCCTGTTGATTCTCGGCATCGTCTTCACCATCGGCGCCGTACTGTTCGCGCTGCAGAACAACGTGCCGGTGACGGTGACGCTCGCGCTATGGCGCTTCGACGGATCGCTCGCGCTCGTGCTGCTCATCGCCCTCGGCCTGGGCGTGCTGATCGCGGCGCTGGTATCGACGCCTACCGTTCTGCGCGGACAGTGGAGCGGCGCCCGCCTGCGCCGCGCACTGGCCGCCGCCGAAAACGACAAAGCCGCGCTGCAACGGCGGCTCGGCGAACTGGAAACGGAGCTCGCACGGCTGCGGCCGCCGGGCGATCCTCCGCCGGAGGAAGCCAGGCCCTACCGCGGCCTGCGCTCGCTGCTGAGCGGCAGCGACGACGGCACGACCTGAACGGGCGCAAGCCGCTTCCGGGGGAGCTGCACCGCTGCGCCGGGCAGAGCCCGGTCGCCGCCTTGCATGCGAACGCTCACGCCGATCCGCCGGCCGGGCCGGTCATCGCCTCGGGCCGTACCCAGCGATCGAAGTCCGCTTCCGTGACCTGCCCCAGTGCCAGCGCCGCCTCCTTCAGCGTGAGGCCCCGCGCGTGCGCGTGCCTCGCGATCTGCGCCGCGCGATCGTAGCCGATGTGCGGGGCGAGCGCGGTCACCAGCATGAGGGATCGCCCGAGCAGCTCGCCGATGCGCGCCGAATCGGCCTCGATCCCCCGCACGCAGTGCGCCTCGAAGCTCGCCATGCCATCCGCCAGCAGCCTTAGGCTCTGGAGGAAGCCGTATGCGATGAGCGGCTTGAAGACGTTGAGCTCGAAATTGCCCGACGCGCCCCCGAAGGCGATCGCGACATCGTTGCCGAACACCTGGCAGCAGATCATGGTGAGCGCTTCGCATTGCGTCGGGTTCACCTTGCCGGGCATGATCGAGCTGCCCGGCTCGTTCTCGGGCAGGTGGATCTCGGCCAGCCCGCAGCGCGGCCCCGAGGCGAGCCAGCGCAGGTCGTTGGCGATCTTCATGAGCGCCACGGCGAGCGTCTTCAACGCACCGTGCGCGGCCACCAGGGCATCGTGCGAGGCGAGCGCGGCGAACTTGTTGGCGGCACCGGCGAACGGCAGGCCGCTCGCACGCGCGAGTTCCGCCGCGACGCGCTCGCCGAAGCCCGCGGGCGCATTCAGTCCCGTTCCGACCGCGGTGCCGCCGATCGCCAGCGCGTGCAGCGGCGCAACCGCCGCGGTGATGGCCGCCTCGGCCTGTTCCAGTTGCGCCACGTAACCGGAGAACTCCTGGCCCAGCGTCAGCGGCGTTGCGTCCTGCAGGTGGGTGCGGCCGATCTTGACGATCCCGGCGAAGGCCGCGGATTTCTCGGCGAGGCGCGCGCGCAAGGCGCGCAGCGCCGGCAGCAGCCGATCATGGATGCCGGTGCATGCCGCAACGTGCATCGCGGTCGGGAAGACGTCATTCGAGGACTGGCCGAGATTGACCTCGTCGTTGGGATGGATGAGGCGCGCCTCGCCGCGCACCCCGCCGAGCAGTTCCGAGGCGCGGTTGGCCAGCACCTCGTTCATGTTCATGTTGGTCTGGGTGCCCGAACCGGTCTGCCAGACGCGCAGCGGGAACTCGTCCGCGTGACGGCCGGCAGCCACCTCCCCGGCCGCCGCCGCGATGGCCTGCGCCTTGTCCGCATCGAGCAGGCCGAGATCGCGGTTGACGAGTGCGCAGGCGCGCTTGACTGCGGCCAAGGCGAGCATGAGTTCGGCGGGCATGCGCTCGGTGGAAATATCGAAATGCCTCAGCGAGCGTTGCGTCTGCGCTCCCCAGAGCCGATCGGCGGGAACCTCGATCGGTCCGAACGTATCGTGTTCCGTCCGCATCGCAGCCATCTGGCCATCCTTTCATTGAACGCCACCCCGGTTCACGCAGTCCACCCCGGCGGAGGCAGACCATGACGAACGATTCCTTCGATACGCTGCGGGATCTCGCGTCCGGATCCGCGGGCGCCGGAAAGCTCCACTCCATTATCGCGCTCGAGCATGCCGGGCTGGGACGCATTTCGCGGCTGCCGGTGTCGATCCGCATCGTGCTCGAATCGCTCCTGCGCAACTGCGATGGAACGCGGATCACCGAAGAGCATGTCAGGCAGCTCGCCGGCTGGCAGCCGAATGCGCCGCGCACGGCCGAGATCCCGTTCGTCGTCTCGCGCATCGTGCTCCAGGATTTCACCGGAGTGCCGCTGCTGTGCGACCTGGCGGCGATGCGCAGCGCAGCGCAACGGGCGGGAGCCGACCCCCGGGTCGTCGAGCCTCTCGTTCCGGTGGACCTGGTGGTCGACCACTCGGTGCAGGTCGACCACTACGAGGCGGCCGATGCGCTCGACCTGAACATGAAGCTGGAATTCCGCCGCAACGCGGAGCGCTACAAGTTCATCAAGTGGGGCATGCAGGCCTTCGACACCTTCAGGGTCGTTCCGCCCGGCATCGGCATCGTGCATCAGGTCAACCTCGAATATCTGGCTCGCGGCGTGCTCCAAAGGGACGGCATCTATTACCCCGACACGCTGGTCGGCACCGACTCCCACACCACCATGATCAACGCGCTGGGCGTGGTCGGCTGGGGCGTCGGCGGCATCGAGGCCGAGGCCGGCATGCTCGGCCAGCCGGTGTACTTCCTCACGCCGGACGTGGTGGGCGTGCACCTGCACGGGCGGCTTCGCGAGGGCGTCACCGCCACCGACCTGGTGCTCACGGTGACCGAGCGGCTGCGCGCGGCCAAGGTCGTCGGCAAGTTCGTCGAGTTCTTCGGCGACGGCGCGGCGTCGCTCGCCGTCCCCGACCGCGCCACGATCGCCAACATGGCGCCGGAATATGGCGCCACCCTGGGCTACTTCCCGGTCGATGAGCGGACCGTCGCCTACCTCGAAGCCACCGGTCGCAGCGCGGCCGAGGTCGACGCCTTCCGCGCCTATTTCAAGGCGCAGGGGCTGTTCGGCATGCCGCAGCCGGGCGACATCGATTACAGCGAGGTGCTGGTGATCGATCTCGCCGCCATCGAGCCGAGCGTGGCCGGTCCGAAGCGGCCGCAGGATCGCATCGCGCTGGCCGCCCTGCGCACCCGCTCCGAGGAACTGCTGGCCGGCCCCGCCGCGCGGGGCGGCTACGGAAAGCCGCCCGCAGCGCTCGCGCGGCGCACCCCGCTGCGCCTGCCCGCGGGCGAGACGGACATCGGCCACGGCGACGTGCTGATCGCCGCCATCACGTCTTGCACCAACACGTCCAACCCAGGCGTGATGCTCGCCGCGGGCCTGCTCGCGAAGAAGGCCGTCGAGCGCGGCCTCACGGTCGGCGCGCGGGTCAAGACCTCGCTCGCACCCGGCTCGCGTGTGGTGACCGAGTACCTGACGCAGGCCGGCCTGCTGCCCTGGCTCGAGCGGCTCGGTTTCCGCGTCGTGGCCTATGGCTGCACGACCTGCATCGGCAATTCCGGCCCGCTCGATCCGGCGATCGAGGTGGCGATCCGGGAAAACGATCTCGTGTGCGCCGCGGTGCTCTCGGGCAACCGCAACTTCGAGGCGCGCATCCATCCCGCGATCAAGGCGAACTTCCTGATGAGCCCGCCGCTGGTGGTCGCCTTCGCGATCGCCGGCCGCGTCGACATCGACCTCACCCGCGAGCCGCTCGGCACGGGAAGCGACGGCAGGCCCGTGTACCTGAAGGATGTCTGGCCGGCGCAGGACGAGATCGCCCGTGCCCTGCACTTCGCCACCGACCCGCAGACCTACCGGCGGCTGTACCGCGATTCCGCCCGCGGCAACGCGCTCTGGAACGCCATTCCCGAGAGCACGGGCGAGACGTACGCCTGGGAGCCCTCGACCTACATCGCCGAGCCGCCCTTCTTCCGCGACTTCGGAGCGCAGCCGCGCCGGGCGGGTGAGGTGACCGGGGCGCGCGCGCTCGCCATCTTCGGCGATTCGGTGACCACCGATCACATCAGCCCGGCCGGTTCGATCGCGCCCGACTCGCCGGCGGGGCGTTACCTTCAGGCGTGCGGCGTGGCGGTGTCCGATTTCAACAGCTACGGTTCGCGCCGCGGCAACCACGAGGTGATGGTGCGCGGCACCTTCGCCAACGTGCGCATCCGCAATGTCATGTTGCCGCCCGATGCGAACGGCATGCGCCCGGAAGGCGGCCTCACCGTCTTCCAGCCCGGCGGCGCGCCGATGTCCATCTACGACGCGGCCATGCGCTACCTCGCGCAGGGCACGCCCACCCTCGTCTTCGCCGGCGCGGAATACGGCACCGGATCGAGCCGCGACTGGGCCGCGAAGGGCACGGCGCTGCTCGGCGTCGTGGCCGTGGTTGCAAAGAGCTTCGAGCGCATCCACCGTTCCAACCTGGTCGGCATGGGCGTGCTGCCGCTGGAGTTCGCGGGGAGCGAGAGCGCCGCCGGCCTGGGGATCCGCGGCGACGAGACCTTCGACCTCCTCGGCATCGAGGGCGGCGTCACGCCCCGGCAGGAGGAGACGCTCGTCATCCATCGCCCGGACGGCAGCCGGCAGGAGGTCGCGCTTCGCCTGCGCGTCGACACTCCGGTCGAGGTGGAATATCTCCTGCACGGCGGCATCCTGCCCTACGTGCTCGGGCAGTTGCTCGGGCCGCCGGCCGCGGCGTGACCGGCGTAGCGCTGGCTCACCGCACAGGCAGCGAGATCATTGCGGCAAGATCCCCCGACTCGCCTGCCTGCCGGACCGGCCTCGCCGCGAACTCCGCAGCGGCGTTCCGGCGCACGTGCCCCGAATGCTGCCGAGGCGGCGGGCGCAAGGCATATCGGTTTCCCGCGCGGCCGATGGGTGATGCGTTTCCCCATGCCATCCTTTTCACATCAGCCGCCCGCCCGCGTCCACCTCCTCCAGGCCGATGCCCGCGGACAGCGATACGCTGATCTGTGTGGCGGCCTGCGGCAATGAGGTAGTGATGGTGGCCGTAGGCGTAAAGATACCGAGGCCCTTGTCTTCGAAGCTTCCGGCGACGCGGGCCAGCGCCTTGAAGCCGAAGGCGTCCGACGAGGGGTATCGCAAGGTGTGGGCACGGCTGCGCATCCTGCGTGAGATCCGTGTGTCGAAGGATCGCATTTGCCGACTGATGCATGAGAACGGCCTGCTGTCGCCGCATCGGGTGCCGCAGGGCCAGCCCATCCTGCACGAGGGGTCGATCCAGGCCGAGGCGCCGAACCGGATGTGGGGTACCGACGGCATCCGTATCCAGACCCAGGGGGCCGTCGAGGACGGCTGGGTGTGGGTCTTCTCGGTAGTCGACCATTTCGATGCCTGTTGCCTCGGCATTCATGCCGTGAAGATCGGCAATCGCTTTGCCGCCTTGCAGCCGATTGCGCAGGGACTCAAGACGATGTTTGGCTCTACCGGCGCCGACGCGGGACGCGGACTG
>MNXU01000083.1 GCA_001872285.1 Betaproteobacteria bacterium CG2_30_68_42 | reverse complement strand
GCGGCGTGAGCAGGGAGCAGGGGCCCCGCGCAGCGGGGATGCGAGCGCCCGCGAGCGCCGCCGAGCCGCCGACGGTGCGGGGGTCGATCATCGATGCGGGAAAAGGAGGCGGCGGCGTGAGCAGCGGAGGGGGCCCCGTGAGCGAAGCGAACGGGGGCGTAGCGTCCGCGAGCGCCGCCGAGCCGCCGACGGCGCGGTGGTCCAACATCGATGCGGGGAAAGGAGGCGGCGGCGTGAGGTTGAGAGGACGGAAGGGTGCGACAAGCGGAGCGCATTGCACCGGGTTTCTCGGCAAGACTGAAGGAGGATCGAGGAATGATGAATCGTAAGCGTAGCGGAGCATTCGCCCGCATCCGGGATGAGGAGCCGGCCCGGCGCGATGGGGGCGATCTCGTCGCGGTTGCAGGATTGATGCTGCTGAACGCGGCGTTCGAGGCCGCGGCGTGCCGCGCGCGCCGGCGCAGCCGCGGTGCGCGGCGGCGGACGGCGAGCGTGGCAGAGTTCCGCGGATGAAGGCTGCGCCCATGCTCTAATGCGGGCAGCATCGATCCGGGTGCGGGGCGCGGCAAGCGCCGCCCACCCCCAGCCAACGTGTCCTCGTTCGATTTCGATCACTGGTCCGAGCTCGCGCGCCGCGATCCGCAGGCGTTCTTCCGTTGCCGCGAACGGGCGATCGCCGCCTATATCGATGCGCATCCCGGCTCGCGCGAGCGGCTGGCTGCGCTGCAGGCACGCATCGATGAGCTGCGCGCCGTCGCCGGCACCCCGGCCCAGGCCCTGCGGGGCATCTTCGCGCTGCTCGATGAGCAACTGCGCGCGCTCGCGCGCGAAGCGCGCGAGCTGGCGCGCGAAAACGCGCACCTGAGAACCGCTGCGGCTGCGCGAGCATCCGGGGCTGCGGGTGCAGGGCGTGCCGCTCCCGAAACCGCTCCTCCCGCCGCGCCGAAGCGCGTGCGCCGGCCGCCGCCGCACGAATAGCCGGGTTTTTCCGGGCCTAATTCCGCCTCGCCCGCGTCCTCGTCCTCACCATAATCGCCGTCGTGGTGGACGGCGATGGCTGACGAGAACGATTTCGAACGAACCGAACCCGCGTCACAGCGGCGGCTGGAACAGGCGCGCGAGGAGGGGCAGGTCCCCCAGTCACGCGAGCTGTCTGCCTTCCTGGTGATGATCGCCGGAGCCGCCGGGCTCTGGGTGATGGGAGGCTGGCTCGCCGAGCGGCTCTCGGTGCTGATGCGCCATGGCCTCGCGCTGGAGCGCCAGGCCGCGTTCGACACTTCCGCGATGAGCCGCATGCTGCTCGATCTCTCCGGCAGGGCGCTGGCCGCGTCCGCGCCGCTGTTCGTCCTGCTGATCCTCGCCGCACTCGCCGGACCGTTCGCGCTCGGCGGCTTCGTGTTCTCTCCCAAGGCACTCAATGCCGACTTGTCCAGGATCGACCCGCTCAAGGGCTTCGGCCGGATGTTCTCCGTCAACGGGCTCGCCGAGCTCGTCAAGGCGATCGCCAAGACCCTGCTAGTGGGCGGTGTGGCGCTGTGGGTGATCTGGAGGCAGCGGGACGCCCTGGCGGGCGTGCTCGGCCAGTCGCTGCCCGGGGGCATGGCCAGCGTGTCTGCCGCGATCGCGCACAGCGCGGTCCTGATCGTGGCCGCGATGGCACTGGTGGCCGCGGCCGACGTTCCGTTCCAGCTCTGGCAGTACCACCGCCGGCTGCGCATGACCAAGGAGGAGGTGAAGCGCGAGGCACGGGAACTCGAGGGCGACCCGCAGCTCAAGGCGCGCATCCGCAGCCAGCAGCGCGAGATCGCGCGCCGGCGCATGATGCAGCAGGTGCCCAAGGCGGACGTCATCGTCACCAACCCGACCCGTTTCGCGGTCGCCCTCAAGTACGAAGCCGAGGGCATGCGCGCACCGACGGTGGTCGCCAAGGGACGCGGCGAGGTGGCCGCGAAGATCCGCGAGATCGGCGCGCTCGGCCGTGTTCCGATGCTCGAGGCGCCCTCGCTCGCCCGGGCGCTCTATCGGCATGCGGAGATCGGCGACGAAGTGCCCGCCGCCCTGTACGGCGCGGTGGCCGAGGTGATGGCCTATGTCTATCAGCTCCACGCCCACCTCGCCGGCGCCGCGAGCGCGCCGCGGGCGCCCGAAGCGATCCCGGTGCCCGAGGGCATGGACCCCTGGGGTCCGCAATGAGGAACCGCGGGTCCGCCCTGCATTCGCCCCGTAGGCTGCCATGAACGATACGCTCGCCCTCCGGACGGCATTCGCGCCGCGCAACCTGCGCCAGCTCGCCGCGCCGCTGCTCATCGTGCTGATTCTGGCGATGATGGTGCTGCCGCTGCCCGCGTTCGTGCTCGACGTGCTGTTCACCTTCAACATCGCGCTCGCGGTGATGGTGATGCTGGTGGCGATCTACACGCTGAAGCCGCTCGAGTTCTCGGTGTTCCCGACCGTGCTGCTGGTCACCACGCTGCTGCGGCTGTCGCTCAACGTCGCTTCCACGCGGGTGGTGCTGCTCGAGGGCCACACCGGGCCGGACGCCGCCGGCAAGGTGATCGAGGCTTTCGGTCACTTCCTGGTCGGCGGGAATTATGCCGTCGGACTGGTGGTGTTCACGATCCTGGTGGTCATCAACTTCGTGGTGATCACCAAGGGCGCCGGACGCATCGCCGAAGTGTCGGCGCGCTTCACCCTGGATGCGATGCCCGGCAAGCAGATGGCGATCGACGCGGATCTGAACGCCGGGCTGATCGGCGAGGACGAGGCACGCAAGCGCCGCGCCAACATCTCCCAGGAAGCGGACTTCTTCGGTTCGATGGACGGCGCCTCGAAGTTCGTGCGCGGGGATGCGATCGCCGGGATCCTGATCCTGTTCATCAACATCATCGGCGGACTGATCGTCGGCGTCGCCCAGCACGACATGGAACTCACGCGCGCGGCACAGAACTACACGCTGCTCACCATCGGCGACGGGCTGGTCGCGCAGATCCCGGCGCTGATCATCTCGACCGCGGCCGGACTGGTGGTCAGCCGCGTGACCACCGACGAGGACATCGGCCAGCAATTCGTCGGCCAGATCTTCGGCAAGCCGCAGGTGCTCGTCATCACCGGCGCAATCCTCGGAATCATGGGTTTGATCCCAGGCATGCCGAACCTGGTTTTCCTGGGGCTGGCGGCGGCGGTGGGCTCGCTCGGCTACTGGAGTGCCCGGCGAACGCGGGAAGGCGCCGCGGCGGCGCCTGCGGCGCAGGCGGCCGCGGCCGCTCCCGAGCAGGCGGACGCGAGCTGGGCCGACGTCACCCCGGTCGATGTGCTCGGGCTGGAAGTCGGCTACCGGCTGATCCCGCTGGTCGACAAGGACCAGGACGGCGAACTGCTCAAGCGCATCCGCGGCCTGCGCAGGAAGTTCGCCCAGGAGGTGGGCTTCCTGTCCGCGCCGGTGCATATCCGCGACAACCTCGAGCTGCGGCCGAATGCCTACCGCATCACCCTGAAGGGTGCGGAAGTCGGCCGCGGCGAGACCGTTCCGGGGCAGTTTCTCGCCATCAATCCGGGCCGGGTCGCCGGGACGCTGCCGGGCACCGAGACCCGCGATCCGGCCTTCGGGCTGCCGGCGCTGTGGGTGGAGGGCGGCCTGCGCGAACAGGCGCACGCGCTCGGCTACACGGTGGTGGATGCCAGCACGGTGGTCGCGACCCACCTCAATCACGTCCTCCTGCTCCATGCCGCCGAGCTGCTCGGTCGCCAGGAAACCCAGCAACTGCTCGATCACATCGCCAAGGACGCGCCCAAGCTGGTCGAAGACCTGGTGCCGAAGAACCTCGCGCTCGCCACCCTCCAGCGCGTGCTCCAGAACCTGCTGGAGGAAGGGGTCAATATCCGCGACATGCGCACGATCGTCGAGGCGCTCGCCGAGCATGCCGGCCGCCTCCAGGATGCGGCCGCGCTCACGGCGCAGGTACGCATTGCCCTGGGGCGGTCGATCGTCCAGCAGCTTTTCCCCGGCACCGGCGAGATGCAGGTGATGTCGCTCGATCCGCAGCTCGAGCGCCTGCTCGCGCAGGCGGCACAGGCCGGGGGGCCGGACGCCGGCGGGTTCGAGCCCGGACTCGCGGATACGCTGCTGCGCGATACCACCGCCGCCGCGCAGCGCCAGGAGGATCTCGGTCTGCCGGCGGTGCTCCTGGTGCCGGATGCGCTGCGCTGGATGCTCTCGCGCTTCCTGCGCCGTGCCGTTCCGCAGCTCAAGGTGCTCTCGCATTCTGAAGTGCCCGACTCACGCACGATCAAGGTCACCGCCATCATCGGAGGCGCGCAATGAAGCACAGTGTCAAGCGTTTCGTCGCACAGTCCGCAAGGGAAGCTCTGCGCAGGGTCAAGGAGGATTTCGGCGGTGATGCCATCATCCTTTCGAACCGTTCGGTCGACGGCGGCGTCGAGATCATGGCGGTGCCGGCCGCGGCAATGGCGGCGCTGCAGGCGGGCGCCGAATCCGGTCCCGCGCACGCCGCGACCTTCGCGCCGCGGATCACGAGCGACCCCGACTTCACCGTCAGTCTCTCCGGCCGGCCGCAACGCGCGTCGCGGCACTGGCAGGCACTGCAGGCGGAACGGATCGCTGCGAGCGCGAAGCCCGCACCCGCGGCAGCCGCGCAGCCGGCGCGCAGCGATCGGGAGGCGCCCGCCCCCGCGCGCCCGTCGACCCCGCGCACCGAGCACGATCCCGCGGCGCCCGCGCTGCTCGAAGAACTGAAGACGATCCGCTCGATGATCGAGCGCCAGCTCGCCGGGTTCGCGTTCGGCGATCTCGCGCGCCGGGCGCCGGCGAGTTCCGCCCTGCTCGGGGAACTCGTCGAAGCCGGCTTCAGCGGCGAGCTTGCGCGCCGTCTGGTCGAGGCCGTTCCGGCGGACGCCGATCCGGTGGTGGCGCGCAACCTTGTGAGCACGGCGCTCGGGCGCAGCCTGCTCACCGCCGGCTCCGATGCCGACATCATCGACCGCGGTGGCGTCTATGCGCTGGTCGGCCCGACCGGCGTCGGCAAGACGACGACCACCGCGAAGCTCGCGGCGCGCTGCGTGGTGCGCCACGGCGCCGACCGGCTCGCGCTGCTCACCACCGACGGCTACCGGATCGGGGCGTTCGAACAATTGCGCATCTACGGCCGCATCCTCGGCGTCGCGGTGCACGCGGTGCGCGATGCCGCCGAGCTCAGGCGCGTGCTGGGCGAGCTCGCCGGCAAGCACATGATCCTGATCGATACCGTCGGCATGAGCCAGCGCGACCGCCAGGTCGCCGAGCAGGCGGCCATGCTGATGAACGGCGGGGACGTGCGCAGGCTGCTGCTCTTGAACGCCACCGCGCGCGGCGACGTGCTCGACGAAGTGGTCGCAGCCTACAGCGGACCGGATCTCGCCGGCTGCATCCTCACCAAGGTCGACGAGGCGGCTTCGCTCGCGCCGGCGCTCGACGCGCTGGTGCGCAACGAGCTCGAGCTGTTCTACGTCGCCAACGGCCAGCGCGTGCCCGAGGACATGCACCTTCCCAACCGCGCCTACCTGCTGCACCGCGCATTGAAGAGCCTGCCCGAGGACTCCGCCCATCGGCTGTGCGGCGAGGAGGCGGCGTTCGCCTTCGCGGTGCCGCGCGCAGCCGCGATCGCGCAGGGAGCGCCGCTTGTCTAGCCCGCGCGCAGATCAGGCGGCCGGACTGCGCCGGCTCGTCGGGCGGCGTGCGGCGCGCACGTTCTCGGTGTTCGGCGCGGCTCCGCGCGTGACCGCGCGCGTGCTCGCCACACTGGTCGCGGCGCTCGCCGAGCGCGGGGAGCGTGTGACGGTGATCGACGAGCACCAGGGCGAGCACGGGGTCGCGGGCGCCCTCGGCTGCGCCACCCGGCGCGATCTCGCCCAGATCCTCAGCGGCGACGCGAACCTCGGCGAGACGCTGCTCTCGCCTGTGCCGGGCGTGCGCATCCTGCCGGCCGCGCGTGCGGCGCGCCTGACGGCCGAGGCCACTGCGGCGCAGGTGCGCGCGACGGCGAAGCTGCTGCACGAACTGGCGCTCGGCTGCGATCTCGTGATCGTGCATGCCGCCCGGATGGCGGGACGGCCGGCTTCGGGGGCCGCGCTTTCGGCGCAGCGCCGTGTCCTGTGCATCGGCGCGGATGCTGGCGGCATCACCGCCGGCTATCGCCTGCTGAAGGACCTCGCCGCCTGCGGCGGGCGGGGCGAAGTGCGGGCGCTGATGGCCGGCGGCACGTCGGCGAAGCTCGCCCGCGCGGCGTTCGCGAATCTGCGCGCACTAGCCGCCGACAGGCTGGGAATGCGCCTGGACTGGCTCGCGTGGGTTGGCGCAGCGGCGCTCAGCCATCCCTTCACTCTCGACGCGCCGCACAGTCCGCCGCCCTGGCAGGAACTCGTGGGTGCGCTCGCTGCGCCCTCGCAGCCCGATTCCCTCGCGCACGACGTTCCCGGACCCGCGCACCTTCCGCGCGCTGCGAGCCGGTCCCAACGAATCACGCAAGCGGAGATCTGACATGTATACCGCAGCCGGCACCCTCGATCGGGACCACCTGGTGATGCAGTACGCGCCGCTGGTCAAGCGCATCGCCTATCACCTGATGGCCAAGCTGCCGGCCAGCGTGCAGGTCGAGGACGTGATCCAGAACGGCATGCTCGGCCTGATCGATGCGGTCGGGCGCTTCGAGGACGGCATGGGCGCGCAGTTCGAGACCTATGCCGTGCAGCGCATCCGCGGCGCGATGCTCGACGGGCTGCGGGGCAACGACTGGCTGCCGCGTAGCCTGCGCCGCGAGATGCGCCGGATCGAGGCCATGGTGAGCGCTCTCGAGCAGCGCTACGGGCGCGCGCCGACCGAGAACGAGCTTGCGACCGCCCTCGGCATGTCGCTCGCCGACTACCAGAAGATGCTCCAGGACGCGCGTGGGCACCAGCTCGTGTATTTCGAGGACTTCGCGGAGTCCGGTGACGATGATTTCCTGGACCGCAACTTCGCCGGCGACGAGGACGACCCGCTCGAAACCCTGCTCAACAAGGACATGCGCGACGTGCTGATCCGGGCGATCGAGGACCTGCCCGAGCGCGAGAAGCTGGTGATGAGCCTGTACTACGACAAGGAGATGAACCTGCGCGAGATCGGGGAAGTGCTCGGGGTGTCCGAGTCCCGCGTGTGCCAGCTTCACAGTCAGGCGGTGGCGCGGCTGCGCGTGCGCATCCACGAGGGCAGGCACGCGAAGCCCGCCCGGCGCAAGCCGCATGCCGGGCTGCACAAGGGCGCGTGAGTCCGTACGCCGGATGAGGGCGATGCGGCGGCGGTGCGCGCGATGGCTACGGACAAGATCAGCCTGATCGGCCTGCTGCTCGGGCTGGCCGCCGTCATCGGCGGACAGATGCTCGAGGGCGGACATGTCGGCTCGCTCCTCCAGCCGACCGCCTTCGTCATCGTCATCGGCGGAACGCTGGGCGCGGTGATGCTGCAGAGCCCGCTCGCGACCTTCGTCGAGGGCATGCGCATGAGCCGCTGGATCTTCGTGCCGCCCGCGCTCACTTCCGCCGCGCTGATCGGACACATCCGCGATTGGAGCAACCTGGCGCGCAAGGAGGGCCTGCTCGCCCTCGAGGCACAGATCCCGGGGCAGCCCGACGCATTCGCGCGCAGGGGCCTGCAACTGCTGGTCGATGGCGCCGAGCCGGAACGGCTGCGCGAGGTGCTGGAAGTCGAGATCGACGCCTACGAGTCGCGCCTGAAGGCGTGCGCGCGGGTGTGGGAAGCGGCCGGCGGCTACGCGCCCACGGTGGGCATCCTGGGCGCGGTGATGGGCCTCATCCACGTCATGGAAAATCTCACCGATCCCTCGAAGCTGGGGGGCGGGATCGCCGTCGCGTTCGTCGCCACCATCTACGGAGTGGGCAGCGCCAACCTGATCTTCCTGCCGATTTCCAAGAAGCTGCTCGCCAACGTGTCCCGCCTGGTCACGCTGCGCGAGATGCTGGTCGATGGGCTGGTCGGCATCGCCAGCGGCGACAATCCGCGCCTCATCGAAGCCAGGCTGCAGGGGTACTCGATCTGACAGCCGGTTCGGGGTTTCGCGTTTCGGGTGGCGAGCCGTGCGGCGGGTCACGCGGTCACGGTCAGCGTGAAGTAGAAGCAGGCGCCGCGCTCGACCTCGGCTTCGCCCCATACGCGGCCGCCGTGGCGGCGGATCACGCGCTGAACGATCGCGAGCCCGATCCCGGTTCCCTCGAACTGCGTGTTCGCATGCAGCCGCGAAAACGGCTTGAACAGCTTGTCGGCGAAGGCCATGTCGAAGCCCGCGCCGTTGTCGCGCACGAAGATCGCTTCGCTGCGTGAGACCTGGCAGCGGCCGACCGAGATGCGGCCGCGTTCGCGCCCGGCGGTGAATTTCCAGGCATTGCGCAGCAGGTTGTCGAGCGCGATGCGCATGAGCAGCGGGTCGGCCTCGACCTCGATGCCGTTCTCGATCTCGACCGCCACCCGGCGACCGGGCTCCGCCTCGCGCGATGCGGCGAGGATCTCGGCGGCCATCGCGCTGAGGTCGATCCTCTCGCGCACGAGTTCGCGCCGGGTGATGCGCGCGAGGTCGAGCATGTCGTCGATGAGGCGCCCCATGCGCTGGCTGGCGGCGCGGATGCGGCGCAGATACTCGTGGGCGTCGTCGTCGAGCCGGTCGAGGTAGCGCTCGTGCAGCATGTGGCTGAATCCGTCCATCGCCCGCAGGGGCGCGCGCAGGTCGTGGGAGACCGAGTAGCTGAACGACTCCAACTCCCGGTTCGACGCCTCCAGCTCGGCGGTGCGCCGGCGCACCCGCTCTTCCAGGGTCTCGTTCAGGCGCCGGACCTCTTCCTCGGCGCGCTTGCGCTCCGTGATGTCCGTGATCATGCACAGCATCTGCTCCGAGTCCTGATCGGAGCCGGTCAGCCGCGCCGCCGACACGATGGCCCAGATCTGCGTCCCGTCCCGGCGCACGAGTCGCAGGTCGCGCCGCGTGGGCTGGTTCGGAATGGCGGTTTCGAGATCGAGGCGCAGCGCTGCCCACTGCTCGGGCTCCATGAATTCGCCGAGGCAGCGCCCGCGCGGCTCGGCCGGCGCGAGGCCGAGCAGCGCGGCGAGCTGGCGGTTGGCGTAGGTGATGCGGCCGTCGGCGTCGATCGTGCAGATGCCCTCGACCGCGGTGTCGACGATGCTGCGGTAGCGCTGCTCGGAGCTGCGCCAGCCGGCCAGCGCCCGTTCGCTCTCGGTGACGTCGCTGTAGGTCGTCACGAAGCCGCCGTCGGGCGTCGGGTTGCCGCGGATCTCGATGATCGTCCCGTCGGGCCGGCAGCGGCGCAGCAGGTGGGGCTGGAATCTGCGCGCGAGTTCCACCCGCGTGTGCACCAGCGTGTCGATGTCGCCCGGCCCGTACTCGCCGCGCTCTGCGTTGTAGCGGATGAAGGCCTCGAAGGGCGTGCCCTGGCGGGCCATCGTCTCGGGGAAATCGAGCAGCTCGAAGAACCTGCGGTTCCACGCGGTGAGCCGCAGTTCGGCATTCATGACGCTGAAGCCCACCGGCAGGCAATCCAGACTGTCCTGGAGTGCGGACCAGCGAACCAGGTGGTCCTTGTCGATGTGCATGGGTGTCGTCGCGGGAAGCGTGCGCTGTGATCACGGCCGTTAACGGCCCGCCCGCCTCCGGGCTTGAGGCGCTCAGCCGGCCAGCAGGCGCTCGGCCAGGTGCCCGAGCGTTGCGGGCGTCAGCTCGTCGGCCGGCAGCCGCAGCGCGGATTCGAACTGCCGGTAGTTGCGGCCCTGCGAGCGTTCGTACAGCGGGTCGTAGTGGTTCGCCAGCAGCGATGCGACGAGCGCGGGCCAGTCGCCGCGGTCGATGAGCGCGCACCAGCGCGCCACGGTCTCGCCGCCGCGCAGCGCGCGCAGTCCGGCCAGCCGCTCCTTGAGCGCGTCGGGCGCATCGATGAAATGCGCGTAGTCCGCGAGCAGATAGCGCACCCGCGCATCCTTGCTCGCCTCGATGCGCACGCACGCGGCGCCGTGCATCGCATCGATCAGCGTGTCGGGCAACTGGATCGCGCCGATCCTGCGGCTCTCGGCCTCGACGAAGACCTCGCGGGTCGCGTCGAGACCGGAGAGCGCCTCGCACAGCCGGCTCTCGAAGGCGCGCTGGGAGGGCTGCCCCCCGGCGAATGAACCCCCCAGCACCGATCCCTTGTGCTCGGCGAGCGCTTCGAGATCGAGCGCCTGGGCGCCGCGCGCGGCGAGCGCATGCAGCAGGCCGCTCTTGGCGCTTCCGGTGCGCCCGCTCAGGACGCGAAAGCGAAGGCCCGCGGGCAGGCGCTCGATCTCGCTCA
>MNXU01000035.1 GCA_001872285.1 Betaproteobacteria bacterium CG2_30_68_42 | reverse complement strand
ACCTCGAACCCGAAACCCTTCACTTCTCCCAATCCCCTCAGGTATCCATCCCCCACGATCCCCGATACCTGAACCCCCTTACCGCCTGGCGCCCATAGCGCGTTGGAACCACCCCTTCCCATCCCGAACAGGACCGTGAAACAACGCCGCGCCAATGATATTGCCCACTACGAGCAGGAAAGTAGGTCAGCGCCAGGCAAACTACTCAACGCTCCGAGTACCGGAAACACGGCACTCGGGCGTGCGCAAGCAGACGAGGTGCGCGCGCACCTCGTCTGCAGTCTGCACCGAGCATCGAGCACCTCGACTCGCCATCTGATGACGATCCCACATTGACAAGACCTGGCGCGGACCGGAATCCGGCCCGCGTTCCATTGGCCGGAGGCGTTTCATGCAACTCAAGGATTCCGTATTCATCGTCACCGGAGCCGGTTCCGGTCTGGGCGCAGCAACCGCGCGGATGCTGTCCGGCGGTGGAGCCCGGGTGCTGCTCGCCGACATCAACGAGACGGCGGGCGGCGCCGTCGCCGCCGACCTCGGGGCAGGCGCGAGATTCGTGCGCACCGATGTGGCGTCGGAGGAAAGCGCCGGGGCGGCCGTCGCGGCGGCGCTCGCGAGCTTCGGTGCACTGCACGGACTGGTGAATTGTGCCGGGATCGCGCCGGCCGAGCGGGTCGTGGGCCGGCAGGGTCCACACCGGCTCGATACCTTCCGGCGCGTCATCGAGGTCAATCTGGTCGGCAGTTTCAACATGATCCGGCTCGCCGCCGAGGCGATGAGCCACCAGGTGCCCTTCGCCTCCGGCGAGCGCGGCGTCATCGTCAGCACGGCTTCGGTCGCGGCGTTCGAGGGGCAGATCGCCCAGGCAGCCTATTCGGCCTCGAAGGCCGGCATTGCCGGAATGACCCTGCCGATCGCGCGCGAGCTGGCGCGCTTCGGCATCCGCGTGGTTGCCATCGCCCCAGGTGTCTTCGAGACGCCGATGCTGGCTGCGATGCCGCAGGAAGTGCAGGACGCGCTCGCCCACAGCGTGCCGTTCCCTTCCCGGTTGGGCCGGCCGGACGAGTACGCGGCGCTCGTGCGCCATATCGTCGAGAACGAGATGCTGAACGGCGAGGTGATCCGCCTCGACGGCGCCCTGCGGATGCAGCCAAAGTAGGCCGCGGGCTTTCGGGCACGCGGCTATGCGGCCGCGGTGGCAGTTTCGGTCGCTGGTGACTCGGCCGGGACGACGCGATTCTTGCCGGCCTGCTTGGCGCGATACATGGCGGCATCGGCCCGCCGGATCGCGCTTTCCCGGCTCTCCCCATCTTCGATCCGGGCGACGCCCGCACTGAAGGTGATGAGCAGCCGCTGGTTGTCGTGCAGGTAGAAGCGCTTGGTCAGCTCGCGCTGAACCCGGCGCATGACCTCGACCGCCTCCTCGATCGCGGTGTCCGGGATCACGATCACGAACTCTTCGCCACCGTAGCGGGCCAGCGTGTCGTGCGGGCGCAGGGCATCGCGGATCACCTGAGCGAGATGGACCAGCGCAGCGTCGCCGATCTGATGGCCATGCTCGTCGTTGATCCGCTTGAAGTTGTCGACGTCGAGCAGCGCGACGCACAGGTTGCTCGCGTGGCGGCGGGAGCGCGAGAGTTCCTGGTCGAGCGCCTCGTCGAGCCCCTTGCGATTGAGCGCGCCGGTGAGATAGTCCTGCCGCACCAGCTCGCTGGTCTGGACAAGCTCGGTTTGCAGCCGGGCGATCGCGCGCTCGGCGTCTTCGGCCCGCTCTTTCATTTCGGCGAGTTCGTCGTGTGCGCGCTGGGTGTCGAGCTGGATGGTGCGCGTCTCCCGCATCACCTCATCGACGACGAGCGAGAGTTCAGCGATGTCCTTCGCCTGGCTGATGCGCTCTGCGCAGCGGCCGATCTTGTCGTGGTAACCGCTGGTCGCCGTCGAGAAAGCCGAAAGGTTGTCGACGAAGCCCGCGAGCATCTGTTTCAGGCGGTCCTTCGCATCGTCCAGGCTCTGCTTGAGGTTGCTCTGGCGCAGGATGACGTCCTTCAGGCGTCGCTCGATGTCGGCGAGCCGCTGGACGTTCATGGGACCCGTCAGAAGGTCGCTCAGCATGCCGACCTGGCCATGCAGCCACTGATCATCCGAGCTCAGTTCGCTGATGTTCTGGACGATCAGCGTGAGCAGGTGCAGCAGTGCCGCCTTGAGCTCGGCCTGGTCTTCCGCCACCCATTGCAGGCTGAAGGCGAAGCGCCTGAAACGCAGGACGAGCGCCTCCATGTCCGGCGCGCTGCCCGTCTTCCGGAACTCCTCTGCGAGCCGGTCGGCCTCTTCGCGCAGCGACGGAGAATCGGCGAGCAGGGTGCCGATGGCGTTCTCGATGATCTGTGCGACGAGCTCCCTGAGCGCGCCGTCCTGCGCGGTGGCCGCGGCCTCCGGGGCGGCTGCAGATGCGGGCGGCAAGTCTGCCGCCAGCGCATCGGCAGGTGAGGCCGGCGACTGGCTCCAGGACGCGGTGAGCGAGTCCAGCCGCTCGAACAGCCGATCCGCGTCGGAGCCGCTCGCCTCCAGCACATGGTCGAGCGCCTGGCGCTTGCGTGCCGGCGTGAATGCGACATGCCGGCGCTCCAGCGCGGCCAGGAGCTCGCGGATCAGGCGGCTCCAGTCGTGCTCGCCGTCGGCCTGCTCTCGCGCCAGCCCGACCAGCGCGGCCTTCAGACTCGGCCAGCTTCGAAGCCTGAGCGCCGATTCGAGTTCGCGCGCGAACTTCGCCTGGCCCGGATTCGCCCGCGGCAGGGCACCGAGTATGGTCTTCAGTTCATGCTCGGGAAAAGGCTCGGCGTCGCGCCCCCCGCCGATCTCCCGGTAGAGTGTCCGGTAGTTCTCGGGGGTGGGCGGCAGGCGCCGCGCCGCGAGCCTGCGGAACGTTTCGCGGGCGATCTCGGCGGGCTGCGTCAACTCTGGCATGTCGCGCGGCGGTGCATTCGTGTGGAACCTCGACGCTCTTCTACGACCGCCGGCGGCGAGTCTTGAGACTTGCGCAGCGACCGCGCGGGACGGACGCTCATTCGACCAGCCCGCACTTGAGACCGTAGTGGGTGAGTTCCGCGTTGTTCTTCATCCGCATCTTCTCGAGCAGGCGGGCGCGATACACGCTCACGGTCTTGACGCTCAGGTTCAGCTCTGCGGCGATCTGGGAGAGCGTCTTGCCCGAGGCGATCATGCACAGCGTCTGGTATTCGCGGTCCGAGAGCTTCTCGTGGAGCGGCTTGTCGCCGTCGTCCTGGATCGCATTGGCGAGTTCCTGGGCGAGCGACGCGCTGACGTATTTCCGGCCCGCCGCCACGGTGCGGATCGCCTGGACCAGCTGTTCGGGCGCGCTTTGCTTGGTCAGGTAGCCGGAAGCCCCGGCTTTCAGCGCGCGGACGGCATATTGGTCCTCGGGATACATCGAGAGCACGAGCACCGGGAGCCGGGGGAATTCCTTCTTGATCAGCTTCAGGGCGTCGATGCCGTTGCGATCTGGCATCGAAACGTCCATCAGCACGACCTCGCATTCGCCCTCGCGCACGCGCGCGAGGGCCTCCACGCCGTTGGCGGCTTCTCCCGCCACGATCATGTCCTCGGTTTCGGACAGGATCTGGCGCAACCCCTGCCGCACGATCGCGTGATCGTCGGCAATCAGCACTCGTATCGGTCTGTTCATGTCCTGCCTCGCAGAGGTGATGACCACCCGGTCAGGTCGGTGTCCGGACCCGTTCCCGGGATGCCTGTGCGGAGGTGGCGGACGCGAAATCCCCGGCCGCCTCCGCCGGTCGCGCGGGGACACGGATGCAAACGCGCGTGCCCGAGGGTCGCGCCGTGCCGATCGCCATCGTACCGCCCAGGCCATGCACGCGTTCCCGCATGCCGCGCAAGCCGAAGGACCTGGGCTTGGACAGGTCGTCCTCTTCCACACCGCAGCCGTCGTCGATGACCTCGAGCACGGTCTCGTTGCCTTCCTGAGTCAGCCGGACCTCGACGCTCCCGGCCCGTGCGTGCTTGGCGACGTTGGTCAGGGCCTCCTGGAAGACCCGGAACAGCGCGGTCGCGGTCTCGGCATCGGGCGCGATCTCGAGGTCGGCACAGCGGACCGTGCACGGGATCCCGGTTCGCGCGCTGAAGTCCTCGGCCTGGCATTCGATCGCCGCGGCGAGCCCGAAGGCCTTGAGAATTCCCGGGCGCAGCTCGCGCGCCACCCGGCCGGCGGTCGCGATCGCGTCGTCGACGAGCTCGCTCGCCCGCCTCGCATGCACCGAGAGCTCGGCGGGCGCCTTGGCGGCGAGCCGGGCGACTTCGAACTTCACCGCGACCAGCGTGCCGCCCAGTTCGTCGTGGATGTCGCGCGCGATGCGTTCTCGTTCCTCCTCCTTGGCGCTCTCCAGGTGGGCGGACAGGTCGGCGAGCTGGCTGCGCGAGCGGCGCAGCTCGAGTTCGGTTTCCTTGCTCTGCGTGATGTTGAAGAGCGCGCCGTCCCACACGACCCCTCCCGCTTCGGAGCGCCGGGTCGACGAGCGCAGGTTGACCCATTTCTGATCCGCTGCGGGCGTGAGCACCCGGCCTTCCCAGTTGACCGCGCCGAGCGTGCCCGCCGATGCACGCAGCGCCTCGACGAGACGGTCGCGGTCCGGCTCGGGCACCATGTCGAAGAAGCGCTGCGGTTGGGAGAGCAGCTCGGCGCCCTGGATTCCGAGGACCGCGGCCGCGCCGTCGCTGACGTAAAGGAAGCGCCAGTCCGCCTCGCCGGTGCGCGTGAGCCGGAACACCATCCCCGGGATGTTCGCAGCCAGCGCGCGCAGCCGCAGCTCGCTCTCGCGGACGGAATCGAGCGCACTCCTGCGCTCGGCGCGGTTGCGGGCCTCCCGCAGTTCCCGTTCGAGCGCCGGCACCAGGCGGTCGAGCCGGTCCTTGCGCAGGTAGTCATGGGCGCCGGCGCGCATGGCGGCGACCGCGGTCTCCTCCTCGATGACGCCCGAGATGATGAGGAAGGGCAGGTCGAGCCCCAGTTCCTGGAGCAGTTCGAGCGCGGCGAGCGCGGAGAAACGCGGCATGCGGTGATCGGAAAGCACGGCATCCCACGCTTGCCGCAGGAGCGCTTCGCGCATCGCCTCGCGCGTGTCGACGCGCTCGCTCTCGCAGCGCCGGCCGGCCGCGCGGAAATGCCGCAGCAGCAGGAAGGCATCGTCTTCGCTGTCGTCGACGAGCAGCAGCCGCAGGGGACGCGGGTCTTCCGGGACGGTCGTCGGTGGCGTCATCGCCGATGCAGTCTACCCCAAGCCCGGCGAAGCGGAACCGGTCCCGCGGCTGCGCCCTAGTCGGGGACGACGGCGGTCGCCTCGATCTCGACCTTGGCGCCCTCCTCGACGAAACCGGCGACCTGCACCGCGGTCATCGCCGGAAAATGACGTCCGATGATCTCGCGGTAGGCATCGCCGATCTCGCGCAGGCGGCGATTGTATTCGGCCTGATCGGCGAGATACCAGGTCATGCGCACGATGTGCTCGGGACGCGCCCCGGCGGCCTCGATCACCGCTACCACGTTCCTCAGCGCCTGGCGGACCTGATCGACCAGGTCGAGGCTGTGGAACACCATGTTGCCATCCCAGCCCACCTGGCCGGCGACGAACACCATGCGGCCCCGGGCCGAGATGCCATTCGAATAGCCGTTGGCGCGCCGCCAGCCTTCCGGATTGATCGTTTCGCTCGTCATCGTCTGTCTTCCCTTCCTGGTCAAACACCCTTTCGCAGCTTGAAGCGCTGCAGCTTCCCGGTCTCGGTGCGCGGCAGCGTGGGCACGAACTCGACCGCGCGCGGATACTTGTAGGGCGCGAGCCGCCCCTTGACCCAGTCCTGCAGCTCCCGCGCGAGCGCCGCATCGGGCGCGCGATCCTTGCGGGGCACGACGAAGGCCTTGACGATGCTGCCGCGCTCTTCGTCCGCCACCCCGATCACCGCGCACTCGGCGACCGCGGGATGGGTCATCAGGGCGTCCTCGACTTCGGGCCCGCTGATGTTGTATCCGGCCGAGATGATCATGTCGTCGGCGCGGGCCTGGAAGAAGTAGTAACCGTCCTCGTCCATGAGGTAGGCGTCGCCGGTGAAGTTCCAGCCCGAGCGCACGTAGCGGGTCTGGCGTTCATCGGCGAGGTAGCGGCAGCCGGTCGGGCCCTGAACCGCCAGCATCCCGACGGTTCCGGGTTGGACCGTGTTTCCGTCCGCGTCGCACACCCGCGCGCGATAGCCGGGGATCGGCCGCCCGGTGGCGCCGGGCCGGATGTCCGCGCCTGCGGCCGAGATGAAGATGTGGAGCATCTCGGTGGCGCCGATGCCGTCGATGATGTCGATCCCGGTCGCCTCTTTCCAGAGCTGCCGCGTCGACACCGGCAGGGCCTCGCCCGCAGAGACGCATTTCTCGAGCGAGGAAAGATCGAAGCCGGCGGCGAGCGGCGCCATCATCCGGTAGAAGGTGGGCGCGGTGAAGACGATGCTCGCCCGATGGTGCTGCACCGCGCGCAGCAACTCCTCCGGGGTGAGCTTCTCGATCAGCACCGTCGAGGAACCGAATCGCATCGGGAAGAGCAGCAGCCCGCCGAGGCCGAAGGTGAAGGCGAGCGGCGGCGTGCCGAGGTAGACGTCGCCGGCGACCGGTTTCAGGATCGAGCGCGGGAAGCTGTCGCAGATCGCCATCACGTCGCGGTGGAAGTGCATCGTGCCCTTGGGCAGGCCGGTCGTGCCCGAGGTGAATGCGATGAGCGCGGTGTCCTCGGCGGCCGTATCGACGTTGCGGAAGTCGGCCGGCTTGTCGCGCAGGCGGGATTCCAGCCCCGCTTCGTCGTGGAAGTGCAGGATCATCGAGAGCGAGTCGCAGCGCGTGCGCGCGATCTCCAGCTCCTCGGCCAGCGCCGAATCGCACAGGGCGTGGCTTACCTGCGCCTTGGTGACGATGTCGGTGAGCTCCTTGGCGCGCAGCAGCGGCATGGTCGCGACCGCGATCGCGCCGGCCTTCATGACCGCGAACCAGCATGCCGCCATCATCGGAGAATTGGCCCCGCGCAGCAGCACGCGGTTTCCGGGAATGAGCGAGAGGTCCTCGACCAGCACGCGGGCGATTCGGTTCGAGAGTTCGAGCAGTTGCCGGTAGGTGAGATCCCCGCGCGGAGAGCGGATCGCGAAGCGATCGCCCCAGCCGCGCTCGATCGCGCGGTCGAGCAGCTCGGTCGCGCAATTGAGCCGCTGCGGATAGTGCAACTCGGGCAGGTCGAAGATCAGCTCTGGCCAAAGGGATCGCGGCGGCAGGTTTTCCGCGGCGAAGGTGTCGACATGTGCGGTGTAGGACATTGCTCAGCTCCCCCTCGATTGCCGGACCAGTTCGCGCGCGATCACCAGCTTCTGCACCTCGCTCGCGCCTTCGTAGATGCGCAGGGCGCGAATCTCCCGGTAGAGACGCTCGGCGATGTTCCCGCGCGTCACGCCCAGCCCGCCGAAGAGCTGGAGCGCGGAATCGATTACGGTCTGCGCCGATTCGGTGGCGTGCAGCTTGGCCATCGCCGCGTACATGCTCACACGCTCGCCGCGATCGCGCTCCCACGCGGCGCGACTGGTGAGCAGCGCAGCGGCGTCGATTGCGGTCGCCATCTCCGCGAGCCTTCCCTGCGTCATCTGGAAATCGGCCAGCGTGCGGCCGAACATCCGGCGCGCGCCCGCGTGCGCGATGGCCTCGTCGAGGGCCCGGCGTGCGAAGCCGAGCGCCGCCGCGGCGACCGAAGTGCGGAACACGTCGAGCGTCGCCATCGCGATCCGGAACCCCTCGCCCGGTGCGCCGATCAAGGCATCCGGGCCGACCCGGCAGTTCTCGAAGTGCAGGCTGGCGAGCGGGTGGGGGGCGATCGTCTCGATCGGCGGGCCGACCGTGAGGCCGGCGGCGTCCGCCTCCACGACGAAGGCGGACAGGCCGCCCGCGCCCGGCGCCTCGCCGGTCCTGGCGAAGACCACGTAGAAATCTGCGATGCCCGCGTTGGAGATCCAGGTCTTCGCGCCGTCGATCCGGTAGCCGCCTTCGACCGGAGCGGCTGCGCACGAGAGCGCGGCGACGTCGGAGCCGGCCTCCGGCTCCGAGAGCGCGAAGGCGGCGATCGCCTCTCCGGCCGCGACCCGCGGCAGGGTGCGGCTGCGCTGCCCCGCGGTGCCGAAGAGCGAGATCGCGCCGCTGCCCAGGCCCTGCATGGCGAACGAGAAATCGGCGAGCGCGCTGCGGTAGGCGAAGGTCTCGCGCAACAGGCACAGGGCACGCGCATCGAGCTCGGGCAGCGCGCCGCCCCAGGCCTGCGGCACGCAGTAGCGCAGCCA
Source organism: Betaproteobacteria bacterium CG2_30_68_42 (assembly GCA_001872285.1). Classification (GTDB taxonomy): domain Bacteria; phylum Pseudomonadota; class Gammaproteobacteria; order Burkholderiales; family Rhodocyclaceae; genus CG2-30-68-42. The sequence continues at coordinate 2,224 of MNXU01000035.1, read as the reverse complement.
GCCCGCGGCTCCGAGCCGCTTCACCAGTTCCCGGCAGCGCAGCCGCAGGTCGGTCTCGTCATCTTCCTCCGCCAGATGTTCCGCGGCCCAGGCGCGCGCGCGCGCCGCGAGCGCGCGATGGGCATCGCCGAAGAAGGGCCAGCCGGTATCGGTGAGGCTCGCCGCCATGGTTCAATCCCCGCGGAATTCGGGCTTGCGTCTGGCGGCGAAGGCCTCGTAGGCGCGGCGGAAGTCCTCGCCCTGCATGCACAGCGCCTGCGCCTGCGCCTCGTGCTCGATCGCCTCCTCGAGGCCCATCGCCCATTCCTGATGCAGCATCCGCTTGGTCATCGCGTGCGCGAAGGTGGGGCCGGAGGCGAGCTGCGCCGCGAGCGCGTGTGCCTCGGCCGCCAAGACGTCGGGTTCGCAGAGCCGGTTGAAGAAGCCCCACGCCAGGCCTTCTTCTCCGGAGAAACTGCGGCCGGTGTAGAGCAGCTCGGCGGCGCGGCCCTGCCCGATGAGCCGCGGCAGCATCGTGCAGGCGCCCATGTCGGCGCCGCTCAGGCCCACGCGCGCGAACAGGAAGGCGGTGCGCGCGCGCTCGGTGCCCAGGCGCAGATCCGATGCCAGCGCGAGGATCGCTCCGGCGCCCGCGCACACGCCGTCGACCGCGGCGATGACCGGCTGGGGGCAGGCCCGCATCGCCCGCACCACGTCCCCGGTCATGCGCGTGAACGAGAGCAGCTCGGGCACGCGCATGCGCGTGAGCGGGCCGATGATCTCATGCACGTCGCCGCCCGAGCAGAAGTTGCCGCCGGCACCGGCGAGCACGACCGCCTTCACGTCCGCGGCCTCGCGCAGTGCGCCGAACAGATCGCGCAGCTCGGCGTAAGACTCGAAGGTCAGCGGGTTCTTGCGCTCCGGGCGGTCGAGCGTCAGGGTGGCGACGCCATCCTGTGCCTGCCAGCGGAAATGCCGCGCGCTGTAGGCGGCCATGCCCGTGCTCATTTGGCCGGCCTCGGCTCCAGGGTGGCGACATGCGCCTTGAGTTCCGCGAGCAGCGCGTAGAGTTCGTGCTTTCTCGCATCCGCGAGCCCGGCGAAGAGCTCGACGATCCAGTGCTCGTGCTCACGCGCCATCGCGCCGAACACTTCGCGACCCTTCTTCGTCAGCTTGACCATGTAGGCGCGCCGGTCGCGCGGGTTGTCCTCGCGCACCACGAGGTTCTCGGCCACGAGCTGGTCGGTGATCCCGGTGACATTGCCCCCGGTGACCATCATGCGCCGGGCGAGCTCGCCCATCTTCAGCCCTTCGGGATGGCGCTCGAGCTGCGACATCAGGTCGAAGCGCGGCAACGTGGTGCCGAAGGCGAGCCGCAGCCGGGAACGGATCTGCGCCTCGACGAGATTGGTGCAACTGAGCATCCGCAGCCACAGGCGCAGATCCTCGTGATGTTCCGCGGTCATCCGGGTCTCGTGGTCGCGCTGCGTGCGCGGTTTCCTGCCGTGGGTCGTAGCCATTCATCCTCCTCCTGTTCTGCCCGCCCCGGATCGAATTCCTCGTCCTATACCGCACCCGGCGGCACGGCCCGGGCGAGATTGCGCTCGAGCTGCTCGCGGCCGGTGAGGTACTGCGGCGGCCAGAACTGCCGGGCGTGGCCCTGCGCCGCGGCCGCGTGCAGCGTGAAATAGGGATCGGCGAGGTGCGTGCGCGCGAGCGCGACCAGGTCCGCGCGCCCGGCGGCGATGATGCTGTTCACCTGATCGGCCTCGTAGATGTTGCCGACCGCCATGGTGGCGAGCCCCGCTTCGTTGCGGATCCGGTCCGCGAACGGCGTCTGGAACATCCGCCCATAGACCGGCCGCGCTTCCCGCGAGGTCTGGCCGGCCGAGACGTCGATCAGATCGCAGCCGGCATCCGCGAACGCACGGGCGATGACGACCGAGTCCTCGGGGGTGATGCCGCCCGCGACCCAGTCGGTCGCCGAGATGCGCACCGACATCGGCCGCTCTTCGGGCCAGACTGCGCGCACCGCCCGGAACACCTCGAGGGGATAACGCAGGCGGTTTTCCAGGCTGCCGCCCCAGGCATCGGTGCGCCGGTTGGTCAGCGGGCTGATGAATGCGGACAGCAGGTAGCCGTGCCCGCAGTGCAGCTCCAGCATGTCGAAGCCGCATTCGACGGCGCGCTGCGCGGCGATGACGAACGCATCGCGCGCGCACGCCATGTCCTCCTCGTCCATCTC
>MNXU01000021.1 GCA_001872285.1 Betaproteobacteria bacterium CG2_30_68_42 | reverse complement strand
CGCTGGAACCGTGATCGTCTCGAACCCGACAAGCGTCGAATTGCCCGTGTAGCTCAACGGGAATGTTTCGCTCCCCCCATACTCAAAATTCGCCGCGCCAGAGCTCGGGACGGTTGCGCCGATGTCCATCGCGGGCTCAGCGTCTTTGAAAGGAGGCGAAAGCGTGATCATCCGCCAGGTCGTGGTAGCTTTGAAGGCTACCGACGGGACGAACGCGGCGTGCTCGCGGATGCCGCTGGAGTCGTTGGTCAAATATGTAATCGAGGAATCCTCTCCGTCGAAAAGCGCCTTGGTCGCCACGCCGTTGACGACGTAACTGCCCTCCAGGACTTCCGTGACATAGGCGCCGCTGCCGTCCCGCGCGTAGGTCCAGGTGGTGCCGCTGTTGAGCGGCAGATACGGTCCAGTTGCGATCGCGCCTGCCCACAGCGGAAGCAGGAGTGCAACCACCCCGATCGCCATGTGGACGAACCTGTCAATGCGTCGTGTCCAACGCGCCGCTCGGATGCGACGGTCACGTCCTTGTGGACCGGCGACCGGCTCGGGAAATCTGCCGTTCATTTCGCTGCTCCTTGCCGCCGCTTGCGGTACAGAATGCGTAGCCATGCCTGCCCGGCGGGAATGCTCGAACGTGTCCGCCGTTTAGTTCGCCTTTCATTTCATGATAGACGCTTCCAGCCCGACTTGCGCTTCCGTGTGGTGCCGGTACGCGCGAGAAATCCGCGAGCCTGATCGCGCAGCGGCGGTGAGGGCGGACCCGCCGCGGCCTGCGTGTTTGCGTCGGACGGCCGCGAGCGTTCGCCGTATGGGCTGCGCGCCCTCCGGTCCTCGGCCGCACGCGGTTGCGGCCGAAGTGCGGCGAGGCGGCGGTGGTCTAGCGCCGAAGCGGGTCGGATTGACCCCCCGCTGTCGTCCCCGATGCCGGCGATGTGCCGTTCGGCGGGCGCGTCCGGCGCGAGGGGCGGGCGTTCTCGTGCCGCGGGAACGATCTGGCCCGATCGGCCTCGTGCGTCATGCCGCGAGCTTGACCACCTTCAGGGCCTTGCGGTGTTGCTCGGCGTGCCAGAGGTCGAACCGCACCTGATGGTTCAGCCAGCTCTCCGACGAGGTGCCGAAGGCGATGGACAGGCGCACCGCCATTTCCGGGCTGATGCCCGCGCGCCCGTTCAGGACGGCGGAGAGCGTCTTGCGGCTGACCCCCAGGGCTTGCGCCGCCCGGGTCACGCTCAGGCCCAGGGGATCGAGGCACAGCGACTTGAGGATCTCACCGGGGTGAGGCGGATTGTGCATGCGCATGGCGAACCTCTCAGTGGTAGTCCTCGTAATCGACGGCATCGGCATCCTTGCCGATGAACCGGAACGTCACGCGCCAGTTCCCGCTCACCCACACCGACCATGTGCCCTTTTTGTCGCCTTTCAACGCATGTAGGCCCAGTCCGGGAAGCGCCATGTCGCCGGGGCCGGTGGCTGCGTCGATCTGCGCCAGAACGAGGCGCAGACGCGCGGCGTGTCGAGCTTGGATCCCGGACCTGGACCCGGTGCCGAAGAACCGGGCCAGACCCTTGTGCTTGAAGCCCCGGATCATGCGCGATTGTAACTAGTCGGGTTACATCGTGCAACGCGCCCACAAAGGCTCGGAATTCCGGCGAGCGAGCGGTCGCAAGGCGTTACGGCCCCACTACCCTCCAGTTCGCATCGTCGATTCTCGGGATCTCGCCGGAGCCTGCGCGGGTGGCACCGTTCATCAGCCAGACGATGTTGCGGCCGAAGCTGGGCGAAGCGGCGTTGGTGTCGCGCCAGGGCAGATCGGCCTTGCCGTTGCCGTCGAGGTCGCTACGAGCAGCGTTGCTGGTGGTCACGCTGAACACGCCCTGAACCCCGCCCACGGTCAGTACGGCCTGTCTCACCGTTGAACCGCTCGTCGACGCGGTCTGGCGGAGCTGAACGCTCTGGCCGGCAACCACCGAACCCGGCTCGGCCGTGAACGGCAGCCCGGCGATGCTGTACTCGCCCCCAACCATGCCGATCGGTGCCGGCGCGTTGATGCCGGCGACGGTGATCGAATCGGAGGTGACCGGTGCGCCAGGCGCGACCCCGGTCTGCGCGGTCAAAGCGAACGCGTCCGGCGCGGTGTCGGGCGCAATGATGTTCGCGCTGGTGAGCTCGGAGGTCTCGGTCACGCCGCCCGCGGATGCCGTTCGCATCGTTGGTGTAATAGTCGGCGTCGCCTGCGGAGTCCTCCGCCAGCGCCTTGGTCACCCGGTTGTTGACCAGGAAGGCGCCGCTCTGGACGCGCTGGGTCAACGTATCGGAACTTCCGGTGGTGTCCGAGACCGCATAGGTCCAGAAGCTTCCGTCGGACAGCGGGAAGTAGGGCGCGATGGAGAAAGCTGACGCTGCTGCCGGAAGCAGCAGCGCCCCCACCAAGGTCGAGACGAGAGCGGAGCGGATGGGGTTCATCATTGCCCTCCCGAACGGCGTGCCGGCAGGGCGGCACGGATGGATTTGACCTATATCAATATAGTTCATGCCGTCGCCAGCGGCCACTTCGCGACGACGAAGGCATTGCCGAACGTGCTCAACTGCGTCTCGGAGGGACTCGCGGCCGCATCCATCGGCGAGTGACCGAAGCGCGCGATGACCGCAGGGCATTGCGCCCGATGTCCGGCCCCCGGCTATTTCGGTGGCTGCGGGGAGACCGGTGCAGTGCGCTTCGCCTTTTACACCCTGCCGTCGGTGCGCCGTGCGTCCGGCGCGAGAGCCGCCCGCGAGCACGACGCGCAGCCGCGCACGCACGCGCCGCGCGGGCCCGAAGCGCGAAGTGCATTATCATGACTCGAATCCCGTGGGTCTGTCGAAACCCTTGCGTTGAGAATCCCGTCACGCCGAGGCACCCGCCCCGGGCGGGGCTTCACCTACATCGAACTGGTCATCACGGTGGCCATCGTCGCGCTGCTGGCGGCGGTGGCGTTTCCGCTCGCCGAGCTGTCGGTACAGCGCACGAAGGAGCAGGACTTGAGGCGCGCCCTGCGCGAGGTGCGCACCGCGATCGATGCCTACAAACGCGCCTGGGACGAGGGGCGCATCGAGCGCAAGGTGGACGAGACCGGCTATCCGCCGAAGCTCGAGGTGCTGGTCGGGGGGGTGGAAGACGTGCGCAATCCGAACAAGGCTAAGATCTATTTCCTGCGGCGTCTGCCGCGCGAGCCGTTCTTCGAGGGCGATCCCGCGGCACCGCCGGCGCAGACCTGGGGCAGGCGCTCGTACAGGAGCCCGCCGGATGAGCCCGAGGAAGGCGATGACGTGTTCGACGTCTTCAGCACATCGGAAAAGCAGGCGCTCGATGGCAGCTTCTACCGGGACTGGTGAGGCGATGGCGGGCAGGCGCGGCGGCTTCACCCTGATCGAGCTGCTGGTGGTGATGGCCATCATCGCCACCCTGCTCACGATCGCGCTGCCGCGCTACTTCCAGAGCGTGCAGAAGTCGAAGGAGGCGGTGCTGAAGGAGAACCTCTACCAGATGCGCGACGCGCTGCAGAAGTTCTACGCCGACCGGGGCAAGTACCCGGAGTCGATCGACGAGCTGGCCACGCAGCGCTACCTGCGCGCGGTGCCGGTCGATCCGGTCACGGAGAGCAAGGCGACCTGGATCGCCGTCGCGCCCGAGGATCCGAAGGCCGGCGCCGTCGAGGACGTGCGCAGCGGAGCGCCGGGCACCGCGAGCAGCGGGGAGCCCTACGGGCAATGGTAGAATCGCCGCCCGCACGCGAGCGCGGATTCACCTACCTCGGCGCGCTGCTGCTGGTGGCGCTGATGGGGGCGGCGCTGGCGGCCGTGGGCGAAGCCTGGACCACGAGCGTGCGGCGCGACAGGGAAGAGCAGTTGCTGTTCGTGGGCGGGGAGTTCAGGCGGGCGATCGAGCGGTACTACGCGGCGAGTCCGGCGGGTGCGGGAAGCTACCCCCGCGAGCTGGAAGAACTTCTGCACGACCGCCGCGATCCGGCGATACGGCGCCATCTTCGCAAGATCTATCTCGATCCATTGACCGGAAAAGCAGCGTGGGAGCTGGTCAGGGGACCGCAGGGAGAACTGCTGGGGGTGAACAGTCTGTTCGACGGCATGCCGATGAAGCGGAGCGGTTTCGCGGCCGAGGACGTTGCCTTCGAGAATGCCGAGTCCTATCGGGACTGGCAGTTCGTCTACGCGTCCCCGCGCAGTACGCCCGGCGCGCACACGAGCCGGGTGCCAGCGGCCGAGGCACTGCGGCGATGACGGCGGCGGTCGGACCCGCCTGCCTGCAGTGATCAGCACCCGGTCGGTTCCGGTCCCGATGCTGCGTAACACGCTCGCATATCTGCTGGCCCGCGTCGTGCCCGGTGCCGTCAATCTGGCAACCCTGATGTTGCTGTCTCGCCGTCTGAGCGCGAGTGAATATGGCGAGTACGCACTGGCCGTGGCTTATGGCACGATGGCCAGCGCGCTCGCCTTTCACTGGCTGTGCCAGGGGGTGTCCAGATACGCCGCAGCCTGGGAAGCAAAGCGGGATACCTTCCTCCGATGCGTGTTCGGCGCCTATCTGCTCACCGGTTTGGCCCTGGTGGCGACCGTCCCTGTGCTCGGCACGATCCTGGCCGGCACCATTCACCTCCAGATCATCGTCGGCGTGCTCGCTCTTGCCCTCATGCAGGGCATGTTCGACACGGTCGGGAATCTCAACATCGCGGAGCTCAAGGCGGGGCGCTATTCCCGGATGGCGATATTTCGCGCCGTCGCGACGTTTCTCGCGGTCCTCGTGCTGACGGGACTGGGATATGGCTACCACGCCGCGATGGGCGGACTGTTGATCGGGCTGGGCACGGCGGTGGTCCTATTCAACTTCCACACGATTGCGTTTGTCGTCGCCCCGCGCCTCGATCCGGCGCCGCTGCGCCAGATCGCCCGCCAGGGTGTGCCGCTCGGCATCCACTATACTCTGACCTTGTTGGGGAGCCTGGCGGACCGCGCCATCATCGGCTACTTTCTCGGCGCGGCAGACACCGGCCTCTACTCGGCCGGCGCAGACCTCGTCCAGCGAACGCTGGGGGTGGTGATGTTTGCAGTCTACCTTGGCTTCTACCCCGCGGTCGTGCGTGCCCGCGAGGCAAACGACGCCGAGGCGTGCCTCAACCAGTTGCGCAATGGACTGTCCAGCCTGCTGGCGATCGGCGCTCCGGTGGTCACGGGGATGATCATGATTTCGGGCAATTTCACCCATGTGCTCCTCGGCGGCACGTTCGAGCATACCGCCGCGGATTTGCTGCCCATTTTTGCGGTGACTGCGCTTGCCTATGCGCTGAAGACGCTTTACTTCGACATCCCGTTCATTCTCGAGGGGCGCGGTGCGGTTCTGATCACACTCACGCTGTTGTCGAGCGCGCTATCCGTAGTCCTGATCACGCTGCTCGTACCGATTTACGGAATCGCAGCCGCCGCGCTGACCGCCGCTTTCTCCGCCACGCTGAGCGCGCTGATGTCGGCATGGGTAGGCCGGCGCATCATGCCGTTGCCGTGCGAGCCGTCGAAACTGGTCGCGATCCTCGTGGCCACCATGGCCATGGCTGCCGCCGTCTGGCCCATTCGGAACATGACCGGCCCCATCGGACTCGCAATTCAGACTGCAACCGGTATGCTCGTCTATGGGCTCGCCGCGATCGTCCTGCTGCGCTTCGCGCCGCTGAAGCGAAAGCTGGGGCACGGCGGCGTGGGGCAGCGGACCTCCGCCCATTCGAATCGCACAGACGAATGACTACCCCCATCCGCTGCCGATCCGGAATGGAACCGCCGTTCATGCTGCTTCGCTCGTTCCTTCACAAGAGGCCACGGACCGCGCCGCTGTCTCTCTGGATGCTCATTGGCCTCGCCGCGGTGGGTCTTTTTGCGCCTACGTCCGATCAGGGCGAGATTCTGCAATCTCGAACGGCGATCGTCACGTTGGTTCTGACCCTCTCGACGGCCATTGTCGCGATGCGAACGCGAGGCTTTTCGCATATGCAGCTCCTGATTGGCGGCTTTATCATCGCCTTGCTGCTGAGTTTCTCGGCGTTCTGGGCCGATGAAAGAACCGCGTGGGGCGCTCTTGTGCCATATCTGTTTTTCGTTACGGCAACGACAATGCAGCCGGGAACACGCGCTAAGCCCGGTACATTACGCGGCGCGTGGCTCGTCCTGTCTGGCGCAATCCTGGTTCTGGGCTATGGGATCGTCGCGGACAGCGAGATCGTGAGACTTTTCGTCCTCGCCTACTACTCGGCTTTTTACGACGACCTGCTTCGGAGCATGATCGGTTGGAGCGGCAAGCCTGTGACCGTGTTCGGCACGCATTCGCTTGCGGCGATGTTTTATTTCCTCTTCTTTTCTGTGCACCTCGCGTTGGGGGTGCGATTCCGGAAGCCCCTGCATTTCGCGGTCGCGCTGGCCTTCGTACCGCTCACCTACATGCTCAAGTCGAACTCCGCACTTCTCGCGCTCGCATTGATGACGAGCACCGCATTGGCGGTTGTGCTGATTCCGACAACCCGCCAGCGGGTAGTCTTTGCGTTGTCCGGGTGCTTAGTGATGGCCGCAATCGCTCTTGCCTATGCCGCCCCACTGAGCGCCGATATCGCTGGTATTCTCGAGAAGCAGACGAGCGGCTTGGTTGCGCGTTTCGGTGAGGGAGGTGTCCTGAGGGAAAACGTGTCGTTCCTGTTCAAGCCGCTGGGTCTCGCCGAGTTGCCGGGAAGGGTTTTCTACGGAGATTCTGGTTATGTCGAGTACATCACTCGCGGCTCGCTTCCATTGCTGGTTCTCATGTATCTCGGGTTCTACCGGTTCCTCAAGTTCAATCTTCGCCGAGCGGTGCTGTACGTACCGTTCATGACGGCGGTGATGCTGTTCGAGGTCGGCTTCACCACCCTGACTTATTTCCGTTTCGTCGCTGTATTGCCGTTGGTGGTCGTGGCGCTCGGGATGTGTGCCGGTGATCGAACTCGCGTGGTCTCGACACGACAGAGTCCCAGCAGCAGGCCCGTTAACCCGGGAGCGGCGTTGCGGACATCATCGTGATGCGACGCCCGGTCTTCGACGCGCGCGCCGCGTTACGCGTCGCCGCGTTTACGGGCGGAACGGACGTTCCGTCCGCGCGATTCCGGATTCGACAGTACGGGTCAGCATTGCTCGAAAAAGGAATCGTTCTCGACGAATTCCCGGCAACGTTCGGAGCGTACCCGCCACGCTCGGTCGTGACGCGGCCGGCTTGGTTCGTTGCCTCATGCGCACAGCGACTGCCCGGGTTACTTGCGTCGCGTCGATATGAGCTTACCGTTTTCCAGCGCGAGTTGATCTCGACGTTACCAACGTTCGAGTTCCTGGCAGGTGAGCCCCGGATACTCGATGTCGATGACGCGATCTGGTTGCGGCGTGGCGGGTTGGCGGCGCGACAGATCGCGAGGAAATGCGATGCTGTGGTGTGCGGGAATGCCTTTCTGGCCGATCGGTTCTCTGCATGGAACAGCAGCGTTTGCGTGATTCCAACGGCGGTGGATCTGGACAGGTTTACGCCACGCTGCGATAGGGGCACGGACACGCCGGTGTTGGGATGGTCCGGTGTCAGCAGCGGATTCCGACTGCTGAGCACCGTAGAGAGCGCAATTGCACATGTTCTCGAAATACACCCGGAATGGAAATTCCGGGTAGTGTCGGACGTTCCACCACGTTTTGAACGGATTCAACCGCACCGAGTCGAGTTTGTTCGCTGGACGCAAGAACGGGAGGTCGAGATGATCCAGGGCATGGACGTTGGTATCATGCCTCTCGACGCGAGTGAATGGTCTCTCGGCAAATGCAGTTACAAGATGCTGCTGTACATGGCCTGTGCCGTGCCGGTCGTCGTTTCCGACGTCGGCATGAATTCCGAGGTGCTTCGCCGAGGTGCGGTTGGCATTGGCGTTCGCGCACTCGGGCAGTGGGGGGAGGCAATGGACGAATTGATGAGCAGCGAGGATCTCAGGCGATCGATGGGTTTGACTGGCAGGCGGATCGTCGAGGGACACTATTCCGTTTCGGATGCGGCCGAGGCGTGGGCGAACCTGATACGCAGGGTCGTCGGCCGGTGACCGCGTCGGCCCCAAGATCCGACGTGAAACCTGTGGGTCGCCGGATCACCGTGCTCCATCTGATCACCGACCTGAACGGCGTGGGCGGTGCCGAGACCGCTCTGTACAACCTGCTCCGGTACATGGATCACGATCGGTTCGCATCTGAAGTGATTGTCTTGAGGACGAAAGGCACGGAGGGAACCATCGGTGACCAGATCGAGAAGCTCGGCGTGCCGGTCCATGAACTGGGGCTACGCAGGGCGGAGTTGGGATTTCGCAGTCTTGTTGCGCTGGCCCGCACGATTCGGGCGATCGAGCCCGATATCGTACAGACCTGGCTCTACCATCCGGATGTGATCGGCGGGATTGTCGCGAGACTCTGCGGCGTTCGGCCGGTGATCTGGAATCTGCGCAGCAGTCCGCCCCGAAAGGGGGAGGCCAGGGCAACGACCTATTGGGTCTTTCGTCTTGGCCGGATCCTGTCCGGTTCGATTCCGTACAGGATCGTGTGTTGCTCCGAGCGGGCACTGACGGAACACGTCGCGGCCGGCTTCAGCGCGCGCAAGATGGTTTTGATTCGGAATGGTTTCGATGCCGGGCGTTATCGGCCCGATCCGCAGGCGCGTTTGTCCGTGCGCACCGAGTTGGGCGTTGCGTCGAACGCCCTGCTCGTGGGGCTCGTCGCCCGCTTCCACGCGGACAAGGATCACGCGACCTTCGTCCGGTCCGCGGGATTGCTTGCGCGTTCCGGCGATGGCTTCGTTGCGCGTCACGATGTTCATTTCGTCCTTTGTGGTCAGGGTGTGGACCCTGGCAACCGGACGCTGGCCGAATGGATCGACGAAACCGGGCTGACCGAACGCTTTCACTTGCTGGGCAGGCGGACCGACATGCCTCGGCTGATGGCGTCCCTGGACATCGCCGCACTCAGCTCAGTGAGCGAAGCCTTTCCCAACGTGGTGGGCGAAGCGATGAGCTGCGGCGTGCCGTGCGCGGTCACCGATGTCGGTGATTGCGGGAGGATCGTCGGTGACACCGGCGGCGTCGTTCCCCCGGGAAATCCCGCTGCGCTGGCGGCCGCCATCGTCGAGCTGCTTGCAATCGGGGAAGCCGGCCGGCGCCAACTGGGCGCCCGCGCCCGCGCCAGGGTCTGCGAACTGTTCCCGCTGGAATCCGTCGTGGCCCAATACGAGGGGCTTTACGCCTCGCTCTGCGAGTCCCGGGCGCAGCGCGATGCCCCGCAAGCGGATGCAGCGGCGGACATTGCCGCACCCGTGGTTCGGTCCGTTACGGCTCCTTCGACATTGCCGGGCGTGGCGCGTGGCACCCGACGGGCTCGCGATTGAGATTCGGCCGCTCGACGAGATCGGCGCCGACGCCGTTGTCGGGCTCGCCGCGTCGTACTATCCCGCGGGGCACGATGCGCGCAGGCGCGAGTACCTCGACTGGCTCTACAACCGGAATCCGTTCGGACAGGGGAGGATCGTCGCGGCCTTGGAGCGCGGATTGCTCATCGGCATGATGGGGCTCATCCCGTTTCGGCTGCGCTGCGGCGATGGGACGTTCATTGCCCACATGGTCGTCAACGTCCTGACGCATCCCCGGCACCGCACGAAGTCGCTGTTCGTGAAGATGATCCGCGTGGCCAAGCATGAATGCGACGAGAAGGGTGAATGGCTGATCGGCCATCCCAACGATGCGGCCTACCCGGGCTGGAAGCGCAACGGGATGGTCTTTCAGCCGGGCTATGACATGAAGTGGATTGCGCCCCTGCGCCCACTACCGCTTCGCGGCTTTCGACGGCGCGCGGATGTCGCGCCGAACGAGCTGCCCTGCCTGGACTTCGGGCCGTTGCTGCAGTGGCAGTCGAACGTGCGACAGCCGGTCATCGCCGCAGACGCGGCATTCATCGAGTGGCGTTTCTTTCGCCATCCCACGCGTAGCTATCGGGTCGGGTCGTTGCGGCAGGGGAATCTGGTGCTCGGCTACTGGGTGCGGCGCGCCTTCCGGCCGATGGTGGATCTCATCGTGGACTGGCAGGGAGGGGATTTCTGGAAGGCGGGGCCGCCCGCGAGCCTTTGGCGTCCCTCCCTGATCGCATGGCCGGTTGCCGGCGTCGAGGCCAATCCGGTCCCGGTACCCCGCAGACTATGGGCATTGCCTCGGATGCACAAGTATTACCGCTTTTTCGCTACTCCGCCGGCACAGGTGGATGGATCGCCCAGGCAATGGCATCTGCTGACGCTGGCCGCGACGGATTTTGGCTGATTCGCGGGATTGCATCGGCGCGCCATGGGCACCTGTATGAGAGATCGCCCCCAGGGCTGTCGGTGGTCCGTGTGCAGCGCCTTCGGCCGAAGCCGCCGGGGCGAGGCGAGCGCACGCGAAGCCAGGAGGACAGTCGCGTGACTCGATCGCTCGAAACGCAATCGCCTGCGGTCGCCTCGCGCGGGAGCGCACCCACGGGGCCGCACGGCCCGGAGCGCTCCGTCGCCATCTCCATCGACCTGGAGATGCGCTGGGGCATGCATGATAGGCTCGGGCTGGATATGAACGCGTATCGGGCAAACCTCGAGGCCGGACGGGCGGCGGTTCCCGAGATCCTGCGCATCCTTGGCGAGCGCGGCTTGAAAGCCACTTGGGCGGCAGTCGGAGCGCTTGCTTGTACGGGCTGGGACGAGTACTTCGCTCGAGCACCGGCGCCGCCGTCCTATGAGGCTGGCGAACTGGCGATCGATGCGCGTTATGCCGATCTCGACCCGGACGGCACGCTACATTTCCTTCCGGCCGAGCTCGGGCTGATCGCGAATTCTCAGGGGGTGGATCTGGGTACGCATACATTTTCCCACATCTTCATGCTCGAACCCGGCATCACCGCGCACGACGTCGCGGGCGATCTGGAAGCCGTGCGCAGGTTGTGGACGGACCGCTTCGGGCGCGCGCCGGTCAGCCTGGTATTTCCCCGGAATCAGCCGAACTTTCTCGACGTCGTTGCGCAGGCCGGGATTCGCGTTTGGCGCGGGAATCCGCTGCCTTGGTACTACAATCGCTTCGCGTCGCGTCACCAGGATATCGTCTCCCGGGGGCTTCGATTCGCGGATGCGCTGATCCCCCTCGCGCATACGGCGAGCGCCATCGACGGGCGCGATTGCCGTGCATCCGCTTTCGTGCGCTTCGATTTGCCGCACGCATTGTGGGGCTTTCACCTGAACAGGCTGTGCCGCGCACTCGACGGCATGGCGCCGGGCGAGGTGTTCCACCTCTGGTTTCACGAGCACAATCTCGGGCCTGCGCTCGGTCACGGGATTGCGAGACTGGCTGAGGTTTGTGACCTGATCGCGGGGAGGTGTGCCGCAGGCAGGCTGCGGAGCGCGAACATGGCGAGCTTCGCGAGCGACGGCTGCGGTTCATGATGTTGTCTTCTGTGCGGAGGCTTGCGGCAATGGACGTCTACCGGCGGGCGTTTCTTCGTGGTCTGGCGGCTACAGGGTTCGTCGGCCTATCGGCCGCGACTGCCGGCGCGCGCGCAGATGTGGAGGCCGGCAGTGTGTCGGTCAAGGACTTCGGTGCCAAAGGCGACGGCGCCACCAACGACAGGGCGGCAGTCGTGAGCGCCTTGCGCGCGTCGAAGAGCATCGTGTTCCCCGAGGGCGACTATTACCTCGGCGAGTTGGGACGCTCGATTCCGTCCACCGCGATAAGCCTGCGCGGCGGCCGGATCCGCATCCGCTCGCAGGGACGGGTCAGATTGATCGTGAATACGATCGAGAAGGCGGTCACCACGGTTTTCGGCGTCTCCAGCGTCAGCGATCTGTTCGTCGGCGATTTCGAGATCGTGGACCATGGCGGGGACGCACGCCAGAAGTGGCGTGGAGCCGTCGGGTTCATGATCGTCGGTCAGACCGGGCCCTCCAGCGGAATCTCTTTCGGCCGGGTTACGGCCAGAAACCTCGTGGCGGGGATCCTGGTGAAAGGCCGCACAGCCAACCGTGTCAGCGGCATTCGCGTCGATCGGCTCGTCTGCGAGGATTGTTACTACGGCGTGAACTGCCAGGAAAACGGTGATGACATGGTGATCGGATCGATCGAGACGACGAATTGCAACCGGTCCTACTTCGTCTACGGTGTTACGGGGCACCGGGTCTCCGTCCGCTCGATGAATGGCGCGCAGGCGAGCGCAGACTGCCTGATCAAGCGCTACGAGTTCGACACCTCCGACATCGTGCTTCGGTATTTCGCGAGGGGCACGCGCATCAAGGCTCCGCACGGCCTGGTCGTTTTCGAGCAGCAGCCGGGTCCCGGCACCGGCGCCGGCGTGATCCGGGATGTCTCGGTCGATCTGGACGTGGATGCGGAAGCGTCGACCGGTTATCCGGTGCTCTTCCGCTCCTATACCCACGACGGGAAGCCGGATGTGAACCAGACGCGCAATGTCTGGGATCGCATACGCGTCAGCGGGTTCGCCCGCACCGCTGCGCAGGCGGTGATGCACGCGGAAATGCTGCCCGCGAAACGCGGGCGCCTGACGGTGCGAGGCGGGCTGCTCACCGATCGGTCCGTGAGCGACGCTTTCGAGGTGGATGCCGTCGATGGGTGACGCGATGCATTCCGAGCGGCGATGGTCGGATCGCAGGGCCGGCAATGCCGGCGGGGCGGGCATCGAGCCGATACGTATCCGTGGCTTCGGGAAGCGTCGCTGATGTGCGGCATCGCGGGCTTCGTCGATCCGCACGGCGGGCTTCCGGCCTTGGAACTCGAAGCCGTGGCTCGCAGCATGGCCGCATCGCTGGCGCATCGCGGTCCGGACGATGCGGGCGTGTGGACCGAGCAGGAATCAGGCGTAGCGCTGGCGCACCGGCGGCTCGCCATCCTCGATCCTTCGCCGGCGGGCCATCAGCCGATGGTTTCGGCCGGCCGGCGTTATGTCATCGTTTTCAACGGCGAAATCTACAATTTCTCGGAGCTTCGCGCGGAGCTGGAGCACCTCGGCGCCGCCCCCGCCTGGCGCGGGCGTTCCGACACGGAAACCCTGCTTGCGGCGTTCGAGCATTGGGGCGTCACCGCCGCGCTGAAGCGATGTGCAGGCATGTTCGCCTTCGCGTTGTTCGATACGCGCAAGAAGGTGCTCTATCTCGCACGGGACCGGATCGGCGAAAAGCCGCTGTACTTCGGATTGAGCGGCGGGGTGCTGCTCTTCGGCTCCGAGTTGAGCGCCCTGCGCACCCATCCGGCGTGGTGCGGGCAGGTCGATCGCAACGCCATCACGCTCCTGCTCCGCCACGGCTACATCCCGCAGCCGTATTCGATCTACTGCGGCATCGGGAAACTCAAACCGGGTACGTGCCTCGAGTTGCCGCTCGCGAGAATGGCGAGCGGGGAATTGCCCGCCCCGGTCGCCTACTGGTCACTGAGCGAGGTCATCTCGCGCGGTTCGGCCGAACCGTTCTCCGGGACCACCGCCGCGGCCACGGCGATGCTTGACCGGTTGCTTCGGGAGGCGGTTGCGGGACAGATGGTTGCGGACGTGCCGGTCGGCGCCTTTCTGTCCGGCGGCGTGGATTCCTCGACGGTGGTTGCCCTGATGCAGGCGCAGAGCAGCCGAGCGGTCAAGACCTTTACCATCGGGTTTCACGAGCGGGGCTACGACGAGGCCGTCGATGCCCGCGCATTGGCACGGCAACTCGGCACCGATCACACCGAGCTCTATGTCACGCCTGCCGAGGCGTTGGCGGTCGTCCCGAGGCTCCCGTCGCTCTATGACGAACCGTTCGCCGATTCGTCGCAGATTCCCACTTTCCTGATTGCGCAGCTGGCGCGGCAGGAGGTGACCGTGAGCCTGTCGGGCGATGGGGGAGATGAATCGTTCGGCGGCTATTCGCGGTACGCGTCCGCGCACCGACTGTGGGGCCGCGTCGGCCGCGTACCCGCGCCGTTGCGTCGTCTTGGCGCACAGTCGATCCGGCGCACACCGGCCGCGGTACTGGATTCCCCCCTGCTGGCATGGCTGGATCCGTTGCTGCGCCGTCATGCGCGCGCGGGCAGAACTTCCGACAAGCTGCGGAAGGCGGCCGACATCGTTTCGCTCCCCGACGAACGGGCGTTCTACCGGGGAATGACCTCGCACTGGAAGACGCCCGCCGAGATCGTGCGCGGCGCCGACGAGCCCATGACCGTACTGACCGATCCCGGAACGTCGTTCGAAGATCGTGATTTCCGTGAACGCATGATGGCCTGGGACACGCTGGGTTACCTGCCCGACGACATCCTGGCAAAGGTGGACCGCGCGGCAATGGGTGTCAGCCTGGAAACCCGGATGCCGCTGCTCGATCACCGCGTGATCGAGTTCGCCTGGCGGCTCCCGCTCGATTTCAGGATTCGCGAAGGTGCAGGGAAATGGCTGCTGCGCCAGGTGTTGCATCACTACGTTCCGAAGGCGCTCGTCGAGCGTCCCAAGATGGGGTTCGGCGTGCCGATCGGCGAGTGGTTGCGCGGCGCATTGCGGGATTGGGCCGAATCGCTGATCGGCGCAACCCGCTTGAACCGGGAGGGGTTCTTTCGTCCTTTGCCTGTCCGTGATGCGTGGGCGGAACATCTTGCCGGCACGAGGGATTGGGGCGCTTATCTGTGGGATGTGCTGATGTTCCAGGCCTGGCTGGAGTCACAACGATCGCCGGTCCGCCCGGGGCGGGAAAGTGCAGCGAGGGCGACGACGCATGTTTGACGCGCGCAGAGCGGCGCGCTTCGGAGGGTGCACCGCGTGGGGCTAGCAGACATGCGGCGGCCCTGGGAGGTCTGGATCGCCGCGAATACCACATGGTTCGTCGTCAACTTCCGCAGCCGCCTCATCGAGGCCCTGTTGCGCGAAGGCCATCGGGTGACCGTGCTGTCCCCCGTCGATGCTTATGTCGACCGAATCCACGGCCTGGGTGCCGGGCATCATCCTCTTGTCATGGACAATGCCGGCACCAACCCTCTCGCCGACGGCGCCTTGGTCCTTCGGCTGATCGGCATTTTTCGCCGCGAGCGGCCCGACGTGCTGCTCACCTTTACGCCGAAAGTAAACATCTACTGCTCGATGGCGGGCAGACTGGCAGGAATTCCAGTGCTCGCGACCATTTCCGGGCTCGGAAGCGGCTTCATCCAGGGTGGATGGCTGACGTGGGTCGTCCGGCAGTTGTATCGCGCGGCGCTGAGACATCCGTATCGCGTGTTCTTTCAAAACGAGGATGACCGGCGCCTCTTCGAGCGTAACCGGCTGGTTCGACCCGCGCGCAGCGAATCCTTGCCGGGATCCGGAGTCGACCTCGCTCGGTTCGATCCGTCCCAGCGGGCCGCCACGAATGGGCCGTTCGTCTTTCTGCTCGCGGCCAGGTTGTTGTGGGACAAGGGGCTCGCCGAGTTCGTCGAGGCCGCCCGGATCCTGCGCGCGGCGAATTCCCAGATCGAGTTCCGCGTCGTCGGCTTCCTCGATGTCAAGAATCCTTCCGCGGTCCCGCGGCAGGAAGTCGCGTCCTGGCAAGCCGCCGGCCTGATCCGGTATCTGGGTGCGACCGACGATGTCGTGCCGGTGTTCGCGCAGGCAGACTGCGTCGTGCTGCCCTCTTACCGGGAAGGGACGCCGCGTTGCCTGCTGGAAGCCTCGGCGATGGGGATTCCGGTCATCGCGACCGACGTTGCCGGATGTCGTCACGTCGTCGAGGACGGAGTCACCGGATTGCTGTGCGCGCCGCGCGACGCCCGCGACCTGTCCGAGAAGATGCAGCGCATGCTGGCGCTGGCACCCGAGGCGCGCAGACGGATGGGCGACGCGGGGCGCCGCAAGATGGAGCGCGAGTTCGACGAGAGCGTCGTGATCGGGCGGTATCTTTCGACGATCGAACAGGTGTTGCAGCAGCCGGCGGTGTCCGGGTGAATTTGACCGGCGGTAATGCGTGGGTCAGCGGTCAGGATCGATGACGGCGAGCCAGAGCGACAAGTCCCAAACCTGCCAGGAACAGCGCGTAGGTCTCCGGCTCTGGAACCGCTGCCAGCGACGCGGATACGTTGTCTGCATAGTGGCCGTCGAATTCCGGGGTGCTGTTCAGAACATTCTCGCGAGCCGTGATCGTCAGCGCGACGAACGTCGTATTCACGGGGAGGTCCAGCGAGGTGCCGAGCGTTTCCCAAGTGGCGGGATTGCCGTCGGAGAAAAGCGCGTTCGAGGACAATGCCAATGGACTACTGGAAAAGCTGGCGTCCGCAAAGGAGGCGAGGACGCCGTGGTACGCCCTGAGGGCGATATTGAACTCGGTATCCGTGTTGCTGTCGCCGGTAACGCGATTGAAAAACGCAGCCGCCGACAGGGTGGCCCCCGCCGCGATCGCGGCGGCATCCGGGGTGAGATCGATGAGCTGCGTCACGTCGGACCCGAGGCCGGACCCGGGCAACGTGCTCGACGTGCTGTCGAATCTGAGCATTCGGCTGCCGGAGAATGGCGAGATCCCGTTCTCTGCGGCTACGATCGTTGCCAGATCCTGGCCCCAGTCCCCGGCGGTCGTGGGTACCCCAGAGACGGCCTCGGCAGTTTCGAAATCGCCGTTAGCCACCAACGCGAACGCCGGCGCGGACAAGGTCAGGGCAGCGATGGAAGAGATGGCAGTGACAAGCGCTTTCATGATTTCAACCTCCGCTCGCAATGGTCGGGGTTCTGCATGCAGGAAGCAGGCCGATGTTACTAACGCAATGAATAAATGGCAAATGCGAAATTCCTGACGGGGCTGATCGGGTCACTGTGTAAAGTCTGTCGACAAGGATGGCCACCATATTTCGCTTCTGACAGCCTTTTCCCGAAGCCCGGAATCGAAATCTCCGGCGCCGGCCGATCGCATGGCGGGCCGGCGGGCAAGACAGCCCGACGCAAAGCGACTGCCGGGACTGGGGCATTCAAACTTCGATCTGCTGCCTGCCGGCGGCGCGGTGGTCCGAAACGGTTCTCGCGCAAGGTCGGCGCGGCGAATCGCCCTCGACGAGATCGGGCGGCGTGCGGATCGTGGCAAGTTTTTCGACACCTGCCGGCCACCCCCTTCGTGCGCTGTCGGAGCTCTGCGCGATCTGCAGCCTCGCGCTGACTTGCGCGCTTCGTCCGGCGCGGGGATATATTCGCGCATGGCCCTCGTGAGCATTCGAATCGCGCGCGCGCCCCGCGCCATCGGATACAGTCGCGCCGTCGTGCTCACGGCGGCCGTGCTGCTGGCCGGCACGATCCCGCAGTTCTCCCTCGCCCAGTCCCCCTGCCGCGTCCTCGATCCCGAGCTTCCGGGCCGCTACGAAGGCGGGTGTGTCGATGGGCTCGCCTCGGGCCGCGGCCGCGCCGAGGGCAGCGCGCGCTACGAGGGCGAGTTTTGGGCAGGGATGAAGCACGGGCGCGGGGTGAAGGTCTGGCCGAGCGGCGACCGCTACGAGGGCGAATTCTTCGAGGATCGCAGGCACGGGCGCGGCGCCTACACCTGGGGGCGCGGGCGCTGGGCGGGGGAGCGCTACGAAGGAGAATACCGATCCGACAGGCGCCATGGGTACGGCGTCTATACATGGCCGAGCGGTGACCGCTATGCCGGGCCGTGGGAGAACGATGTCATGACGGGGCCGCCCACCCCGATGATGCGGCTGCGCGCGCAGGCGATCGCTGCGGCGCGCGCGGCGCTCGCCCGGCCCGGCGTGCGCGTGTGCCAGTGGGTTGCGATCGGAATCGGCAACCGCACGCGCATTCGCGGAGAGGTGGCGGAGTTCTCGGCCGCGCAGATCGCGGTGCGCATCGCGGAGCCTGGCCCGCAGTCGGTGACCGCCGCCGGCGTGCCGGTGCGCGCGGGCGATGTCGTGTGGGACGACTTCCTGGCCTGGGAGCCATGCTGATGGATGTTGGGGTCAGTTCTTTACTTTATAGTCTCGATGACCTTGGCATTGCACGTCCGGCCGCCGGGCGCGGGGCGTAGCCGGAAAAACTATAAAGTAAAGAACTGACCCTGGGTGAGTCAGGCGTACAGATCGATGCGCTGCGGACCCGGCGCCGGCCAGCCGGCCTGATTGGCCTCGTAGAGGGCGAGCATCGGGGCACGCACGCTCGCGGCCGCAGATCCCGGCAGCGGCACTGGCCCGGCCGGGCGCGGGCGAGCCGCTGCGGGGGTGCCGGACGCCCGTGCCGGGCTGCGTGCGAGCGCCTGGCGCGCCCCGGGCTGCGGGCGCGAAGCGGCGCCCTGCGCCGGTCGCAATGGCGCGAGGGCGAGATTCGCGGGCAGGCGTCCAACGGGGCTCATCGAGGCGACCGAGGGTCCGGGCAATGACTGTGGAATGGGACTTTATGCCGGCCGGCGGCGCCGCGCAAGGGACTTGTCCGCGGAGAGCAGGGTCGCGAGATAGCGTCCGGTGTGCGAGCCGGGAGTGGCGGCGATCGCCTCCGGCGTGCCTTCGGCGACGATCCTGCCTCCCGCCTCGCCGCCTTCGGGACCCAGATCGACGACCCAGTCGGCGCTCTTGATGACGTCGAGGTTGTGCTCGATCACCACGACGGTGTTGCCGCGGTCGCGCAGCCGCAGCAGCACGCCGAGCAGCAGGTCGATGTCCTGGAAGTGCAGGCCGGTGGTCGGCTCGTCGAGGACGTACAGCGTGCTTCCGGTATCCCGCCTGCCGAGTTCGAGGGCGAGCTTGACGCGCTGCGCCTCTCCGCCCGAGAGCGTGGTGGCGGCCTGGCCGAGCCGCATGTAGCCCAGCCCGACTTCGGCCAGGGTCTCGATCTTGAGCGCCGCCGCGGGCACCGGGCCGAAGAACTCGCACGCCTGCTCCACCGTCATGTCGAGGACTTCGTGGATGTTGCGGCCCTTGTAGCGGATCTCCAGCGTCTCGCGGTTGTAGCGTTTGCCGTGGCACAGGTCGCAGGGCACGAAGATGTCCGGCAGGAAGTGCATCTCGACCTTGATCAGCCCCTCGCCCTGGCAGGCCTCGCAGCGCCCGCCGCGGACGTTGAAGGAGAAGCGCCCGGGGCCGTAGCCGCGCGCACGGGCCTCGGGCACGAGCGCGAACAGGCCGCGGATCACGGTGAGAAGCCCGGTGTAGGTGGCCGGATTCGAGCGCGGCGTGCGGCCGATCGGCGACTGGTCGACGCTCACCACCTTGTCGAAGAGGTCGAGGCGTTCGATCGAATCGAAGGGCGCCGGCTCCACCGCCGCGCGGTACAGGCTGCGCGAGGCGGCGGCCACCAGGGTGTCGTTGATGAGGGTCGACTTGCCCGATCCGGAGACTCCCGTGACGCACACGAACAGCCCGGCCGGAAGCCTCAGGGTGACGTCCTTGAGGTTGTTGCCGCGCGCACCGCGCAGCACCAGCGTGCGGGCGGGATCGGGCGCTTGCCGACGGCTGGGAATGGCGATCGCGCGGCGCCCCGAGAGATAGGCGCCGGTGAGGCTCTCCGGGTGGGCGGCGATTCTCGCCGGGCTGCCCTGGGCGACGATGGCGCCACCATGCTCGCCCGCCCCCGGCCCCATGTCGATGACATGATCCGCGCAGCGAATCGCCTCGCGGTCGTGCTCGACCACGATGACCGTGTTGCCCAGATCGCGCAGCCGCAGCAGGGTGTCGAGCAGCCTGCGATTGTCGCGCTGGTGCAGCCCGATCGAGGGCTCGTCGAGCACGTACAGGACGCCGGTGAGCCCCGAGCCGATCTGGGAAGCGAGCCGGATGCGCTGCGCTTCCCCGCCCGAGAGCGTGATCGCCGCGCGGTCGAGCGTGAGATAGGCGAGCCCGACATCGACCAGGAAACCGAGCCGCAGTTTGATCTCGTGCACGATCCGGTCGGCGACCTGTCCCCGCCAGCCTTCGAGCGCGAGCCCGGCGAAGAAGGCCTGCAGCCCGGCGAGCGGCAGTGCGCCGAGTTCGGGCAGGTTCCGCCCTCCGATGCTGACGTGCCGGGCCTCCCGCCTCAGGCGCGTGCCCTCGCACTCGGGGCAGGTGCGCGTGCTCTGGTACTTGGCCAGTTCCTCGCGCACGGCCGCCGACTCGGTCTCTCTCGCGCGCCGCTCCATGTTGGGCAGGATGCCCTCGAAGGCGTGGATGCGCGTCGTCGCGCGGCCGTTGTCCGAAAGGTAGCGGAAGGGAAGCTCGTGCGTGCCCGAGCCGTAGAGGATGACCTGGCGCACCGGCTCGGGCAATTCCTGGAACGGGGCTTCGATGTCGAACCGGTAATGGGCGGCGAGGCTCGCGAGCATCTGGAAATAGAACTGGTTGCGCCGGTCCCAGCCGCGGATCGCGCCCGCCCCGAGCGGAAGCCCCGGGTGGGCGACGACCCGTTCGGGATCGAAGAAGGTCACCGTGCCCAGGCCGCCGCAGCGCGGGCAGGCGCCCATCGGGTTGTTGAACGAGAACAGCCTCGGCTCGAGCTCCGGCAGCGAGAAGCTGCACGCCGGGCAGGCATAGCGCGAGGAGAACGCGTGCTCGGCGCCGCCGTCCATCTCCACCGCCAGCGCGCGTCCCTCGGCGTGGGTGAGCGCGGTCTCGAAGGATTCGGCGAGCCGCCCGCGCATTTCGGCGCTTACCCGCAGCCGGTCGATGACGACGTCGATCGAATGCGCGCTGCGCGTCGCCAACCGGGGCGGGGCGTCGATCTCGCACACGCGCCCGTCGATGCGCAGGCGCGCGAAGCCCTGCGCGCGAAGCTCCGCGATGAGCTCGCCCTGCTCGCCGCGCCGGCCGGAGACCACCGGCGCGAGGATCATGATCCGCGTCCCCTCGGGCAGCGCGAGCACCCGATCGACCATCTGCGCGACGCTCTGGGCATCGAGGGCGAGGCCGTGCTCGGGGCAATGCGGCGTGCCTGCGCGCGCGTACAGCAGCCGCAGGTAGTCGTGAATCTCGGTGACGGTGCCGACGGTGGAGCGCGGATTGTGGCTGGTCGAGCGCTGCTCGATCGCGATCGCGGGCGAGAGCCCCTCGATCAGATCGACGTCGGGCTTTTCCATCCGCTCCAGGAACTGGCGCGCGTAGGCGGACAGCGACTCCACGTAACGGCGCTGGCCTTCGGCGTAGAGCGTGTCGAAGGCGAGCGAGCTCTTGCCCGAGCCCGAGATGCCGGTGATCACCGTCAGGCGGTTGCGGGGCAGCTCGAGGCTCAGGTTCCTGAGGTTGTGGGTGCGGGCACCGCGTATGCGGATCTCTTCCATCGGGCCTGGAGCGGAAGGGCGACCTGCTAATATACGCAATCCGTCGTCTTCGAGCCAAACCGTTTCGATGTCAGCGCCCTCGGCCGACCGCATGCGTCCCGACGAGGTCAGGGCCGGAGTGTCGCTCGCGGGGATCTTCGCCCTGCGCATGCTCGGCCTGTTCCTCATCCTCCCGGTGTTCGCCGTCCACGCCCGCACGATTCCGGGCGGCGCCGATCTCACGCTGGTGGGCATCGCGCTGGGCGCCTATGGCCTCACCCAGGCGATGTTCCAGCTTCCGTTCGGCATGGCGTCCGACCGCTACGGGCGCAAGCCGGCGATCGCCGCCGGACTGCTGATCTTCGCCGCGGGAAGCCTGCTCGCGGGCGCGGCGCAGGACATCTACGCGATGATCGCGGGGCGCGCGCTGCAGGGCGCCGGCGCGATCTCGGCGGCGGTCACGGCGGCCGCGGCCGACCTCACGCGGGAGGAGCACCGCACCAAGGTGATGGCGATGATCGGCTCGTCGATCGGCGTGGTGTTCGCCGGATCGCTGATCTTCGCGCCCATGCTCTACGCCTGGATCGGGATGGACGGCATCTTCTACCTGACCGGGGCGCTGGCGCTGGGCGCGATCGCGGTGGTGGCCTGGGTGGTGCCTAGAGTCCCCGAACGGGAGGCGGCGGCCGAGACCGGCGTGCGCTTCGCGCAGGTACTGTTCGACCCGCAGCTCGCGCGGCTGAACTTCGGCATCTTCTCCCTGCATGCCATGCAGATGGGATTGTTCGTCGTCGTCCCGGCAATGATCGTCGCGCAGGGCGGCCTGCCGGTCGCTCAGCACTGGAAGATCTACCTGCCGGTGGTGTTCGCGAGCTTCGTGCTGATGCTGCCCGCGATCCTCTACGCGGAGAAGCGCGCACGCCTGAAGCCGGTCTTCGTCGCCGCGGTGCTGTTGCTGCTGGCGTGCGATCTCGGCTTCCTCGTGCTCGCCGGGAGCTTCTACGGGATCGTCGGCCTGCTGCTCGCGTTCTTCGTCGCCTTCAACATCCTGGAGGCGAGTCTGCCCTCGCTCGTGTCGCGCGTCGCACCGCCGCGCGCAAAAGGCACCGCGCTGGGCATCTACAACACGATGCAATCCCTGGGCCTGTTCGCAGGCGGGGGCATCGGCGGGCTGCTCGCCAGGCATTACGGGATGCAGGGAGTGTTCGGATTCGCGGCGGTCCTCGCGGCCATCTGGCTCGCTCTCGCCTGGTCGATGCGCGCGCCATCGGTGATCGCACGGCGCGAATTCGCGCTCGCGCCGGGCACCGACGCGGATGCCGTGCGCAGCCAGCTCGCCGGGGTGGCCGGGGTGCGCGAGGCGCGGGTGGTGCCGGAAACGGGAATGGCTTACCTGAAGGTCAATCTGGAGCGCTGGGACGAGGCCCGGGTGAGAGAATTGCTCGGCGCTCCCGGACGCTCGTCGTAGGGCTTTCGGCGTAGCACCCCGGGCGGATTGACGGCAGGCGCACGCGGGGCGTGTAATGCGGGCGCGCCGCGTACCCGCGCGCAGCTCTTCGCGGCCGATGAGGCCGCGGCCAACATCGTGAGGAGGTCTCCATGGCATCAGTGAACAAGGTCATCCTGGTCGGCAACCTGGGCAAGGATCCGGAAACGCGCTATCTGCCGAGCGGCGATGCGGTGTGCAACGCCACCCTGGCCACCACCGATACCTGGAAGGACAAGGCTACCGGCGAGAAGAAGGAGGCGACCGAATGGCATCGCATCGCCTTCTTCGGCAAGCTCGCGGAGATCGCCGGCCAGTACCTGAAGAAGGGCTCGCAGATCTACGTCGAGGGGTCGCTGCGCACCCGGAAGTGGCAGGACAAGGAAGGCAACGATCGCTATACGACCGAGATCCGCGCCGATGTCATGAAGATGCTGGGGCGCAGGGAAGGCATGGGAGAGGCGCCTGCGCGCACCGCCGCCGAGCCCGCGCGCCCGAGCCCGAGCCCGAGCCCGAGCGCGGGCGCGGGCTCGGCCATCGCCGAGATTCCCGACGACATCCCGTTCTGATCGCTCCTGCGCCGGCCGTCCGGCGCGATGTGCCGGCGGCATGCGGCGCAGTGCCCCGCGTGCGCCCTAGGACTCTTCGACGATCTCCCAGTCGTGCGTGATCGCGGCGGTCTTCGCCAGCATCGCCGTCGCCGAGCAGTATTTCTCGGCGGACAGCTCCACCGCGCGCGCGACCGCTTCCGGCTTCAGTGCCTTGCCGCGAATCCGGTAGTGCAGCCGGATGCGGGTGAAGACCTTGGGATCGGCCGGCGCGCGTTCGGCCTCCAGTCTGACCTCGCATCCGGTGATCGCGTGCCGGCCGCGCTTGAGGATCAGCACGACGTCATAGGCCGTGCAGCCTCCCGTCCCCGCCAGGATGAGCTCCATCGGGCGCGGCGCGAGGTTGCGCCCGCCCCCCTCCGGCGCGCCGTCCATGACGACGAGGTGGCCGCTCGCGGTCTCCGCGGCGAAGCTCATCCCGTCGATCCATCGGGTCGTGCACTTCATCGGACACCTCCCGCCCGGACACCTGCCGGCGGATTCTATCCGAGCGGGAGCGAATGCCGGGCCGCGGCCGTGCGTCAGCCGAGTCCTGGCGATGGTGCGACGCAATAATCGTGGCCGGATTCGCCTGGATCGAGTCTAGAGGATCTGAGCATTATCAGAAATGCAGCGGAACCCCCAGGCGTGCGCAACCGATTGGACACAAACAGGTTAATCTGTAAAACCTTTCTCGGATCAAGCGCTTTGAGTAATTTCATGCACCGCACAAAAAACGCTTGCTTTTTTCCGAACGGGCGCGCACAATCGCAACCGTCGTGATGCTCTGGCCTCCTCCGGAGATCGTGACGAAGTTCTTCCACCCTCCTCCTTTGGTGTGGATTTTGCGCAACCTTCCCGGTTGCGCTTTTTTTTTGCGCGTTCAGATCGTCACGATCGGCACCCGCATCTCCTGTGCCGAGACACCGCCATGCACGCCGACCATGCGGTGGCGCTTCTCGCCCGGCAGCCGGTCCAGGATCGTCCAGTCGTCCTTCATCACCAGCGTGTAATCGCCGATGCGCGAGGCGAGCTCGGGGTTGGTCTCGCCCGGTCCGAACCAGCCATCCTCGACCAGATCCATGCTACGGCGGGCCGTACACGCGTGGCCCAGTTCGGAGCCGACGTAGCGCTCGAACTCGGCGGCTGCGCCCTCGCGCAGGTAGCAATAGGCGATGCGCCGCTCTCCGCACAGGGGGCGGGACAGCGTCGCCGCCAGCCGCGGATGGCCGTCGAGCTCGATCAGCCGGTCCGGCGGGGAGTCGATGAAGCCGTGGTCGGCGGTGACGATGACGGCCGTATCCGACCCGCGCACCGACGCCGCGAAGCGCGCGAAGGCGTGGTCGAAGGCGTCCAGGCAGGCGAGCGCCTCGGGGCTGCCGATGCCGAATTCGTGGGCCGCTTCGTCCAGGGCCGGGAAATAGGCATAGAGGAAGCGGCGCTCCCGGCCGTCTGCGATCAGCCGCTCGGCGTGCGCGAACATCTCCTCCGCATCGCCATAGGCGAGCCGTTGCGCGCCCTCGCTGTGGTGGCGGTTGAAGGGCGAGTCGCTGATCGCGGCCGGGCTCAGCACCCAGGAGCGGCGATCGAGCCGGCCATAGAGCGGGTGGTGCCCGAACAGGCGCGGCGCGAGCGGGAGCAGCCCGGGCGCGAGCGCTGCGCCGTCGCGCGCGACGAGCGGCAGCGAGGCCAGGATGCGGTCGATCTCGCGGAAATACATGTGCCAGCCGGTGAGGCCGTGCGCGCGCGGCGCCAGCGCGGTCATCACGGTGGTGATCGCGGCCGCAGTGGTCGAAGGGAAGACCGAGGTCGCCGAACCGTGGAGGTGGCGAAAGAGAACGGTGCCGCGGCCGGGGCCGGCGAGCGTGTGCAGGCCGAGCCCGTCGACCAGGATCAGCACCAGGTTCGCGGCTGCCTTCAGCCGATCGACATCGAGCCCGCGCAGCGGCGGATAGCGACACGCCCTCACCCCGCTCGCCAGTGCGAGGCTCTGCATCAGGTTGAGGAGGCTGCCGCCGCCGTAATCCGGCAGCACCTGTGCCGGCGTGCCAACGGTGGCCGCCGCTTCGCTTGCCTTCGTCATCGCCGCCTTGCCGGAGCGGGGCTCAGCGGCGATACAGTCCGATCAGCTCGGCCTGCGCGAGGATGTGGCCCGCCATCGCCTGCTCGACCCGGGCCTTGGCCGGGCGCCCGAGATCGGGCAGCTCGATGTCGAGTGCATAGAGCTTGTGGAAATAGCGATGACGCCCGATCGGCGGACAGGGGCCGCCGTAGCCGGTGCGACCCCAGTCGTTCAGCCCCTCGCGCGTCCCCTGCGGCAGGCGCTTCACGCCCTTCTCCAGGGCGTTGGTGGCGGCCGGGATGTCGTAGAGCACCCAATGCACCCAGGTGCGCTTCGGTGCCGCGGGATCGGGCGCGTCCGGATCATCCACGATCAGCACGAAGCTGCGCGTGCCGGCCGGCGCCCCCGACCAGGCAAGCGGCGGGGAGGTGTCGCTGCCGTCGCAGGTGTACTCGCGGGGGATGTCGCCGTTGTGTGCGAACGCGCTCGATGTCAGTGTCAGCATCTTCGGGTCTCCAGCGATTGCGGCCGAGGAAACCGCCGCCGCGACCGCCGTGCAGGCGAGAAGCGATGCGATCAGCGCCGTTCTGGTCATGTGGGCCGGTGCGGTGACGGATGCCGGATGATTCGCCATCCGGGCGGCGTGGTCAAGCGGCCGGGGCAGGCTACAATCGCACTTTCCCATCGGGCGCCCCTTCGGCGTGCCGACGCTCGCCGTTCGCGGGATCGCCGTGCCGCCGCAGGCGGGCATGCGGCCGGTGCCGCGCCCCAAGCGCTCCGTTCCCCGGTTCCCCTTTCATGTCCGAAGACGCCGTACCGCTGAAGGAACTGCGCCGCGCGCTGGTGATCAAGCTGCGCCATCACGGCGACGTGCTCCTCGCCTCGCCGGTGCTTTCCGTGCTGAAGACGCACGCGCCGCAGGCGGAGATCGATGCCCTGGTCTATGCGGACACCGCCGCCATGCTCGCGGGACACCCGGCGCTCGCGCAGTTGCACGTGATCGACCGCGAGTGGAAGAGCCGCGCGCCGTGGGTACGGGCGCGCGCCGAGCTCGCGCTGCTCGCCGCGCTGCGCGCGCGCGGCTACGATCTCCTCGTGCATCTGACCGAACACAACCGGGGAGCGTGGCTCGCGCGGCTGCTCGCGCCGCGCTGGGCGGTCGCGCCGGCGGCGCGCGGCCGCTTGCGGGTGTGGCGCCGCAGTT
Source organism: Betaproteobacteria bacterium CG2_30_68_42 (assembly GCA_001872285.1). Classification (GTDB taxonomy): domain Bacteria; phylum Pseudomonadota; class Gammaproteobacteria; order Burkholderiales; family Rhodocyclaceae; genus CG2-30-68-42. The sequence continues at coordinate 9,886 of MNXU01000021.1, read as the reverse complement.
TCACGCATCTCGCCGCCTTGCCGCTCGCAGGCGGCAGGCATGTGGTCGAATCCGATCTCGATGTTCTTCGCCGCATCGGGATCCAGCCCGGGCCGCAGGATCGCCGGCTGGTGCTGGTGCCCGGCGATGCGGCAGATCGCCGCGTCGAAACCCTGATGGCCGAGCGCGGTATCGAAGCACGGCGCTTCATCCATTTTCATCCGGCCTCACGATGGCGCTTCAAGTGCTGGACGGTGGAGGGTATGGCGGCGGTCGCTGCGGCGCTGCGCACGGATGGCTGGCAGATCGTGTTGACCGCTGCGCCGGAGGCCGCTGAACACCGGATGATCGGGGCGATCCAGGATCGCCTCGGCTCGCCCGCAGCGAGCTTCGCGGGCGAGCTTTCGCTCAAGGAACTGGCAGCGCTCAGCGCACGCGCGCGGCTGTTCGTCGGCGTGGACTCCGCGCCGATGCACATCGCTGCCGCCATGGGCACGCCGGTGGTGGCGATCTTCGGTCCCTCGGGCGAAAAGAACTGGGCGCCCTGGGGCGTGCCGCATCGCGTGGTTGCCTCCGATCGGCACGGCTGCCGGCCGTGCGGCATCGACGGTTGCGGCGGCGGCAAGCTCAGCGATTGCCTGGTGAGCCTGGAGGCCGGGCGCGTGATCGCAGCCGCGCGCGAGCTCCTGGCGACGGCGGCGTGAGGATCGCGATCATCCGCCAGCGCTACACGCCGTTCGGAGGCGCGGAGCGTTTCGTGGAGCGGGCGCTCGCCGCCCTGCAAGTCGATGACCTCGACGTGACGGTGATCGCCCGCGACTGGCCGGAGGATGAGGCGTCGGCCTACCGCCGGCAGCTCGTCAGGCCCTTCGCGATCGGTCGGGCTTGGCGCGATGCCGCCTTTGCCCGCGCGGCCTGCGCTGCGGTAAAGGCCGGCGGGTTCGATCTGGTGCAGTCGCACGAGCGCCTGAGCTGCTGCGACATCTATCGCGCCGGCGACGGGGTACACCGCGAATGGCTGCATCAGCGTGGCCGCCGGCGCGGTGCGCTGGCCCGATTCGGCGACCGCCTGAGTCTTTTTCACCGGCGCGTCCTGGCTGCGGAAAAGGCGATGTATGCGAGCCAGCGCCTCAAGGCGGTGGTCTGCAATTCACGCATGGTCAGGGATGAGATCGTGCGCCATTACGGCCTGGACGAGACGCGCCTGCACGTGATCCGGAACGGCGTCGACATGACCCGATTTCACCCTCGCCTGCGCGAGGAATATCGTCCATCCCTGCGACGCAGCCTGGGCGTGGCGGAGGCTCAGCCGCTGTTCCTTTGCGTGGGCTCCGGTTTCGAGCGCAAGGGCGTCGATCTGCTTCTCGATCTGTGGCCGGATCTGCCGGCATCGGCCGTGCTGGTGGTCGTCGGCAACGACCACCGGCTGAACGACTACCGCCGGCGCGCGGCGCGATGCGGAACTCGCGTGCGCATCGTCGGCCCGCAGCAGGACGTGCGGCCCTGGCTCGGCAGCGCCGATGCCTTTCTGTTGCCCACCTTGTATGATCCGTTTCCCAATGCTGCGCTCGAGGCCCTGGCCTGCGGCCTGCCGGTCCTGACGAGCAGCAAGAGCGGTGTCGCCGAGCTGATCGAAGCGGGAGTGAACGGCGAGGTGCGCGACGCGCTGGACACGGGCGGCTGGCGCGAGATCGTGAGCGCATGGGCCGACACCGAGCGCTGCGCCGCGGCCTCCGATGGCGCTCGCAAGGCCGCAGCCCCACTGACCCTGGATGCCATGCAATCCCGCTTTCGCGAGCTCTATTCAGGACTGCTGCAAAGGCCATGAACAGCCGAGGGCTCTACTTTCGCCTGCTGAGCTACGTCAGGCGTTATTGGCAGGCGTTCGCGGTGTCCATCGGCTGTATGGTGTTGTCGTCGGCCGTGGAGCCCGCGTTCCCGGCCCTCATGAAGCACCTGCTGGACGATGGCTTCGCCTCGGCGCGCGGCGCGTGGGACTGGCTGATCTATCCCGCCGCGATCTTCGTCATCTTCATCACCCGAGCGGTGCTCGGGTTCGCCGGGGGCTATGCCATGAGCTGGGTATCCAGCAATGTCATCGCCGATCTGCGCCGGGCCATGTTCGATCGCATCGTGACGCTGCCGACCCAGTATTTCAGCGACAACGCGTCGGGTCGCATGATGTCGCGCGTGGTCTACGACGTGAGCGGGGTGGCCAGCGCCGCGACCAGTACCCTCACCACTCTGGTCAAGGACAGCGTCTCCGTGCTCGGGCTGCTCGGCTGGCTGCTCTATCTCAACTGGCGGCTGACCCTGATCACGCTGGTCACGGTTCCGTTCATTGCCCTGGCCGTCCGCCGTTTCGGCGGTCGCCTGCGCAGGATCTCCAGGCGTGTGCTGGAAAATCAGGGCACGATGGTCCAGGTCCTGCAGGAGGCCATCGAAGGCCACAAGCTGGTCAAGATCTTCGGCGGACAGGCCTATGAGACCGAAAGGTTCGGCCACGCCGTGCGGGAACAGCGCAGCCTCTCGATGAAGGTGACCGTGGCGTCCTCCGCGCAGGGGCCCATCGTCCAGTTGGCCGTTGCCATCGCCCTGGCCGCCATCATGGGCATCGCCCTGTACCAGGCGTCCAGTCATCAGACCACGGTCGGCGGCTTCGTTTCCTTCATCACTGCGATGCTCATGCTGCTGGCCCCGCTCAAGCGGCTGACCGACATCAATGCGCCGATCCAGCAGGGCCTGGCCGCCGCCGAGAGCGTCTTCCACCTCATCGATGCTCGGCCCGAAGACGATCGCGGCAGTCGGGAACTCGCCCGTGCCCGCGGTGAAGTGGTCTTCGAGCGGGTGTCCTTCACCTATCCGGGGGCCGAACGGCCCGCCCTGAACGGGGTCGATTTCCGCATCAGTCCGGGCGAAAGCGTCGCCCTGGTGGGACCCTCCGGCAGCGGCAAGACCACGGTCGCCAATCTGCTGCCCAGGTTCTACCACCCGGATGCGGGCGAGATCCGCATCGACGGGATGCGGCTGGAGGACATCCGCTTGGCCAGCCTGCGCGAGAACATCGCCCTGGTCAGCCAGGAAGTGGTGCTGTTCAACGACACGGTCGCCGCCAACATCGCCTACGGTGCGCGACGTGGCGCCAGCCGTGAGGACATCGTCGCCGCCGCGCGGGCGGCGTTCGCGATGGAGTTCATCGAGCCGTTGCCGCAGGGCCTGGACACCCTGATCGGGGAGAAGGGCGTGAAGCTCTCCGGCGGCCAGCGGCAGCGTCTGGCCATCGCCCGCGCCCTGCTCAAGGACGCGCCCGTCCTGATCCTCGACGAGGCCACTTCGGCACTGGATTCGGAATCCGAGCGCATCGTTCAGTCTGCCCTCGAGCGGCTCATGCGCGGACGCACCACGCTGGTCATCGCCCATCGGCTGTCGACCATCGAAAACGCGGACCGCATCCTGGTCATGGACAAGGGCCGCGTGGTGGAGGCCGGTTCGCATGCCGAATTGTTGGCGAGGGGCGGCAGTTACGCGCATTTCCACCGGCTGCAGCACTTGTCGCCGAAACCGGAAACGGACTGGGAGTCCTCGTCCGGGCAGGCCGCATCGCGTTCATGAAGCATCGCATCCTGCATACCGAATGGTCCGATGGCTGGGGCGGGCAGGAACGTCGCATCGTGACCGAGATGGAGGGGATGAAGGCTCGCGGCCATGGCGTCTTGCTGGCCACCCGGCCGCAGGCGCGCATCGCCGAGGAGGCGCGCGCCAGGGGCATCGGGGTCGAGACGCTGCCGTTCGCCGGGAAATTCCACCTCTCGACCATCGCGGGCCTGGTGCGCCTGATCCGGCGGGAAGGGATCGGGATCGTCGATACCCACAGCGGTATCGATAGCTGGTGCGGTGGGCTCGCGGCCGGGTGGGCCGGCGCCGCGCTGGTGCGGACACGCCACCTGAACATTCCGTTGCGCCGGAACCCGTTCAATTTCGTGCACTACCTGCCGGATCGCGTCGTCGCCTGCGGAGAGCAGATGCGGCGCACTCTCGTCGAGGACTGCGGCTTCCCGGCGCGCAAGGTGGTTTCCATTCCGACCGGGATCGCCTTCGGGAGCTTTCGCGCCGGCACGGATCGCGCCACGCTGCGCGCCCGCATCGGCCTCGCCGAGGGCGACTGGATGGTGCTGATGGTGGGGATCCTGCGTTCGGTGAAGCGCCATGAGCTCGCCTTCGAAGCGCTGGCCCGCCTGCGAGACGAACTGCCGGCGATGCGCCTGGTCCTGGCCGGGGATGGCCCGTGCAGGGAAGCCCTGCGCGAGCACGCGAGCACTTCGGGTGTCGCCGACCGGGTGATCTTCCTCGGCCACCGCGAGGATGTCCCGGATCTGCTCGCGGCATCGGATGCGCTCCTGCTCAGCTCGCGCTCCGAGGGCGTACCGCAGGCGGTCACGCAGGCGCTGGGCTGCGGCCTGCCAGTTGTGGCGACGCGCGTGGGCGGCGTGCCCGAACTCGTCATCCACGAGCGCACCGGCCTGCTGGCGCAGCCGGGGGATGCGGCAGGCATCGCTGAGGCCCTGCTGAGGCTGGCGCGTGACCCCGTGCTGGCTCTGCGGCTGGGCACCGCCGGGCGCGAGCACGTGCAGCGTCATTTCAGTCTCGATGCGATGCTGGATGCGACCGAGCGGCTGTTCGACGAGATCGCGGCCGGGAGGTGCGCGAGTTCGCGCGCCGTTCGGCCGGCCGGCCGGGAATCCTGACCATGGAGACGGCCAGGGCGCTGCCGGTGTTGATGTATCACCACGTCAGCCCGAGTCCGGGGCTCGTCACCCTCGGTCCCGGGGTTTTCCGGGCGCAGATCGCCGCGCTCGCCGGGGCCGGCTGGCGCAGTGCCGGGCTGGGCGAGGTGGAGCGCTTCTTCGCCGGCGAGCCCCTGCCCGCCAGGAGCTGCGTGATCAGCTTCGACGACGGCTATCTCGACAATTGGGTGCATGCGCATCCGGTACTGGCGGAATTCGGCATGAAGGCCGTGCTGTTCGTGGTCACCGGCTGGCTGGGCGAAGGTCCGGCGCGAACCGGCGTCACCGCACTGTCCGGTCATCGTGAGTGCATGCAGCGCATCCAGGCTGGACGGCATGACGAGGTGATGTTGCGCTGGTCGGAGGTGGAGGCGATGTGCGCAGCCGGCACCTTCGAATTCCATTCACATACCCATTCCCATGTCCGCTGGGACCGGACGATCGCCGATTCCGCGACACGGCGCGCGGCACTCGCGGAAGATCTTTCCCTGTCCAGGCAGATCCTCGCCTCGCGGCTGGGCGTGGCTTCGCGGCATCTGTGCTGGCCGCAGGGCCATTACGATGCGGACCATGTCCGCGTGGCACGCACGGTCGGATTCGACCACCTCTACACCACAGAGCGCCGGGTCAATCTGCCGTCCTCCGACCCCGCCCGGATCGGCCGGCTCGCGACCAAGGACCGGCCGGCCGATTGGCTCGTCTCCCGTACGAGGATCTATGGCCATCCGCTGCTGGGGCGGCTATACAATCTGATCCGCCCGCGATGAGGCGAGTGTCGCGGCGGCTCGACCGGGGCTCACGCTACGGCGCGTTCGCTGCCCGGCGACGGCCGACATCATCCGGACCCGGACGCCATCGTGCCTGCGTGAGAGCTCGCGTGTGTCGCGACCGGCGCGCGCATGCGGCAGCGCGCGGACGCGCATCGACTCGAAGCGAAGTGTCGCCAACGTCATGGTCACCGTCCGAAGCGGTACGGGCAAGCGTTGCCTTGCATGTCGGCGGCCTCCCGCAACTGCGGTTGCCCGACGCCATGAGCCGCGCCGAGGGGCCGTTGCGTTCCCACGTGGCAGGCAGGATCGCCAGGTGAGCACACTGCGAGCGGCCAGCATCGAGCCATCGAGCATCCTCGTGATCTACGTGACACGAATCGGCGACACCATGTTGGTGACCCCGGCGGTTCGTGCGCTTGCTCAGGCGTGGCCGAAAGCTCGCATCGACTTTTTCGGGTCGCGAACCAGTGCAGCGGTTTTTCGACACCTTCCCTTCGTTTCCAGGGTTGGGGTGCTGACCAAGAAACGGATCCGTTTCAAGGGCTGGCTGCAGCGCAAGTCGTATGACCTGGCGCTCGTTTATGGATTTGACGGGGATGGTCCGTTCGTTGAATATGCGTTGCGCGTATCAAGGCAGGTGATCGCCTTCAAACAGCGCAAGGAGTCGTTGAACCAGAAACTTCTGGCCAGCATCGACAAGACCACGATCCGGTGCTCCAATTCCGTCGACTATCTGTTTTCGCTGATCGCGCCGCTGGGGATCCCCAAGGCTGGGCTGCATCTGTCCTATGTGATCAGCGAGAGCGAAAGGCAGTGGGCTGTCGCTCGGCTCGCCGCCTTGCGAGACGGCGGTGCGGGGCCGATCGTCGGATTGCAGATCGCCAGCTTTCCCACCAAGGGCTACCGGGACTGGCCGGTGGAAAATTTCGTCGAGCTGTGCAGGCGGATCCGTTCGGAACATCCGAAGGCCCACTTTCTGATCCTCGGTGGAAAACGTGAGTGGAAACGGACCCGGGCACTTCATGTGTCGTTATCCGGCTGCTCGACACACTACGCGGGGCGACTCAGCCTTCGCCAGACCGCGGCCCTGATGGGGCAACTGGATCTTTATATCGGCGTGGACACCGGTCCCACCCATATCATGGGCGCGTTGCACCGCCCCATGGTCGCACTCTACCACCCGAGCTCGCCCAGCCGCGCGCTGGCCCCGCTGGAGCATCCCTGCTGCCATGTGGTGGACCACCCGCTCGCCGATCGCGGCGCCACTGAGCACACGCCGATGGCCGGGATCACCGTGGATGCCGTCTGGGAGAAGGTGCGGGCGGCGCTGTCCGGTGAGTTTCCCCCACCTCTCGTGACGCCATGGACTCCATGAGCGCGCGTCCGTTTTTCACCGTAGGCGTCCCGACCTTCGACCGCGCCGATCATTTTCTTCCCCACACGCTCGGGTTCCTGTTGCGTCAGCGCTTCACGGACTTCGAAGTACTCGTGTCGGAGAATGCCGGCAACGACAATACCGCCGAAGTGGTGGCCGGTTTCAACGATCCGCGCATTCGCTACGTGCGCCGCCCGGAAAGGGTCTCACCGGGCGCGCATTTCGCGATGATCGCGGAGGAAGCGCGCGGGCGTTATTTCGTGCTCAACCAGGACGACGATCTCCTCCATCTGCATTTCCTCCAGCGTGCGCACGATGGCCTGGTCGCGCATCCCGAAGCGGTGCTGTTCGCCTGCCCGATCTGGCGCGAACAGCCCAACCGGGGCTATTCCTCCATCGCCCTGCGCCCGCGCGAGGGCTATCGCGACGAGAACGTCGTGGCGGATCGCCCTTACCTGATCGACGGACGCTACGCGGCGGCCAAGTTCTTCGACCTCAAACTGCATTTCGTGCATCCGGCGCTGGCCATCTCGTGCGACGCCCTGCGGGCGGTGGGAGGATACGACGCGCGCCCCGATCACAGCGCCGATCTGGTCACCCAGGCAAGGGTGCTGATGCGCGGCCCGCTGGTCTATGATCCGCGCCCGGGCGGGATTTTTCGTGTTCATGCCGGAAACTATTCGCGCACCATGACACGCGAGCATCGCAAACGGTTCTTCCGCAGCACCTATGCCAACCTGATCGCGGTCTTCGAGCAATCCGGCGAGGACTGGCGGCGCGAGCTCGACGCCTATCTCGCGACCCTGCGGTTCGAGGAGCTGGCGGAATGCGTGCGCGAGTGGTTGTACTATCGCACCCCGTTCGCGCTCCAGGAGCTGGGCATGAAGGCGCTCCTGCGCGCCTGGCCGGGAACGAGGATCGGGTTTCTGCGCAAGTGCGCCTCGCGGCTGGGCATGCGCAATCTCGGCCGCTACTGGCTCGCCCGGATCACATGCTGAGGTCATACACCGCCGCACGCGATCGGCGCGCCGATCAGGAGGCATCCCGATGAAAGCCGTGATCCTCGCCGGTGGCCTCGGCACCCGCATCTCGGAGGAGACCCACCTCAGGCCCAAGCCGATGATCGAGATCGGCGGCAAGCCCATCCTGTGGCACATCATGAAGCTGTATTCCGCATACGGGATCGACGAGTTCGTCATCTGCTGCGGCTACAAGGGCTACATGATCAAGGAATACTTCGCGAACTACTTCCTGCACATGTCCGACGTGACCTTCGACATGCGGAACAACCGGATGGAAGTGCATCAGCGCAAGGCCGAGCCCTGGCGCGTCACTCTCGTGGATACCGGCGAGGACACCCTCACCGGCGGGCGCCTGAAACGCGTCGCCGACCATGTCAGGGACGAGGATTCCTTCTGCTTCACCTATGGCGACGGTCTCGCGGACATCGATATCGGCGCGGAGATCGCCTTCCACAGGAGCCACGGCAGGCAGGCCACGGTGGTGGCGGTGCGCCCCCCCGGCCGCTACGGCGCCCTGCGGCTCCTCGGTGACCGGGTGGAAGGATTCACCGAGAAGCCGCGCGGGGACGGCGGCTTCATCAACGGCGGCTTCTTCGTGCTCTCGCCGGAGTGCATCGAGGTGATCGACGGCGACCGGTGCAGTTGGGAAGGCGATGCCCTGGGCCGGCTGGCCGAACGGGGCCAGCTCATGGCCTTCCGGCACGACGGGTTCTGGCAGCCGATGGACACCCTGCGCGAGAAGAACCTGCTCGAAGAACTCTGGGCCGCGGGCAGGGCGCCGTGGAAGGCGTGGACATGAACCGCTCGTTCTGGCGCGGGCGGCGCGTGTTCCTCACCGGTCACACCGGCTTCAAGGGTGGCTGGCTCGGCCTCTGGCTCGCGGACGCGGGCGCCGAGGTGCATGGCTACGCGCTCGCGCCCCCGACCGAGCCGAATTTCTTCACCGTGGCCGATGTGCCTTCGAGGCTCGCCTCCAGCACGATCGCGGACATCCGCGACGCGGAGACATTGACCCGCGCCATGCAGGCCGCGCGGCCCGAAATCGTGCTGCATCTCGCGGCCCAGCCTCTGGTGCGAGCTTCCTACGACGCTCCGGTCGAAACCTATGCGACCAACGTCATGGGCACGGTCAATCTGCTGGAAGCCGTGCGCCACACGCCGGGCGTGAAGGCCGTCGTCAACGTCACCAGCGACAAGTGCTACGAGAACCGCGAATGGGCCTGGCCGCCCTACCGGGAGAACGAGGCGCTGGGCGGCGCCGATCCGTATTCGAGCAGCAAGGCCTGCTCCGAACTGGTTACCGCGGCCTGGCGCGCTTCGTTCCTCGCCGCGGCGGGCATCCATCTGGCCAGCGCCCGCGCGGGCAACGTGCTCGGCGGCGGCGACTGGGCGGCCGACCGGCTGATCCCGGATTTCCTGCGCGCGCTCGATGCCGGGCGCACCCTCGCGGTGCGCTCGCCCGGGGCCGTACGCCCCTGGCAGCATGTGCTCGAACCGCTGGACGGCTACCTGAGGCTCGCCGAGAAGCTGCACGAGGAAGGGCAGGCATTCGCCGAGGCCTGGAACTTCGGGCCCGACGAGGACGACGCACGGCCGGTGCGCTGGATCGTCGCGCACTTGTGCGGCCAGGTGTCGAACGCCACCTGGCAATGCGATACCGCGCCACGGCCCCACGAAGCCGGAACGCTCAGGCTGGACAGCTCCAAGGCGAGATCCCGGCTGGGCTGGCACCCCCGCTGGAACCTGGAAACCGCCCTCGCGAAGACGCTGGAATGGCATCGCGCGTGGCGGCGGGGCGAGGACATGACGGCCTTCAGCCTCGCTCAGATCCACGGCTTCGAAGCGGCGGAGCGCGCCGGATGACGAACCGCTTCGACCTGCTCGCCACCGCCATTGCCGACCTGTGGGTGCTGGTGCGCAAACCGCTGGGCGACCGCCGGGGCACCCTGGAGCGCA
>MNXU01000049.1 GCA_001872285.1 Betaproteobacteria bacterium CG2_30_68_42 | reverse complement strand
GCCGTGGCCGTCGTTGTCCTTGGCGTTCAGCCACCACGCAAAATTGAGCAGCAGCTTGTGCAGGGTGCGGCGCAGGAAGCCCCGATCGCCGCGCCCGCGCTGCGCGCGCTCCATGCGGAACACATTCAGCACCGCCATCGCGTGCACCGGCGGATTGACATCGCCGAACGCCCATTCGTAGGCGGGAATCTGCCCGCCCGGATGCAGCATGTCCTCGCGCAACAGCAACTCCAGTTGGCGCTTGGCAAAATCGATATCGAGCAGCGCCAGCGGCAAGGCGTGAAAGGCCAGATCCCACGCGGCGAACCACGGGAACTCCCAGCTGTCCGGAACCGACATCACATCCGCCGCGCGGAAGTGCCGCCAGCGCCGGTTGCGCCCGTGCTGGTGCGCGGCGGGCGGGCGCTGCAAATCGCCATCCAGCCAGCGCGCAACTCTGTAGTGATAGAACTGCTGGTTCCAGATCATGCCGGCCAATGCCTGGCGCAGGATGGCGCGATCGGTATCGCTGTCCGGCAATAATGCACGATAGTAATCGTCGGCTTCCCGTTCGCGTTGCGCGAACACGGTATCCGTATCGATGAAGGGCGCACCGAGCGGGGTATCCGACAATACCAGCGTCAGTTCGGCGCGTGCGCTCGCCGCCACGGTCAGCGTGTGCCATGCGGCGAATTTGGTGCCGTGCTGCGCCGGATTGATCGCGCCCGCTTCACCTTCGATCACGCGCCGGTGAAATGCGTCTTTCACATAGGGCGTACGGTTCGGCATGCCCCACAGGCGTTCGCTGTTGCTGTCGTTTTCGGTGAACAACCCTTGCGCGGTCTGCTGTCCGTACAAGTGGTAATGCCCCAGCCCTGCCACGTGCGCCCCCACCGTCCACGCCGCGCCGGGCGGCGGCGCGACCATGTTGAGTTGCGGCTTGTCGCCTTCGTCATCGCCCCACGCCCAGGTGTTGCGGCACCACAGAGTGGGCAGCAGATGCAGCGTCGCCGCCTCCGGCCCGCGATTGTCGGCGCGGATGCAAATGTGGATCTGGCCGCTGGCCGCTTTGGCGTAGCGCACTTCGACATCCCAGTAGCGATCCTCGGCAAAGGCGCCACTGTCGATCAGACTGAACGGCGAATCACTGCGCGTACGGCGCGCGTTCTCCGCCACCAATTGCGCGTAGGGAAACGCACGTTGCGGATATTTGTAGCGGTAACGCAAAAAGCTGTGGCTGGGCGTGGCATCCACGTAAAAATAGCATTCCTTCACGTCTTCGCCGTGGTTGCCCTGATGTCCCGTCAAACCGAAAGCGCGTTCTTTCAGGATCGGATCGGCGCCGTTCCACAGCGCCAGCGCGAAACACAAACGCTGTTGTTCGTCACACAGGCCGCCCATGCCGTCCTCGCTCCAGCGGTACGCGCGCGACCGCGCCTGGTCGTGATCGAAATGTTCCCACGCCGCGCCGTCGGCGCTGTAGTCCTCGCGCACCGTTCCCCAAGCCCGTTCGGACAGATACGGCCCCCACAAGCGCCAGTTGTCGCTGCCATCACGCTGCGCCCGCATGCGCGACTGCTCGGCCTGCACGGTTTGTTTATGTTGCGTCATGCTTTCTCCTGTTCGATTTGCGCGTGGCGCAATTTCCAGTACGCCTCCAGCAGGCACGCCACCGACCACGCTTGGCTCGGTGCGCTGCGCGGGGTGTGCGGCGCATCGCCGCCGAATAGTTCGGTAGGTGTCAAGTAAGAAGTCGCGTTAGTCATGTGAATTCGTTTGAGTTCGCGCGCCCCCAATGGCTGGTGTTCCAGGATCGAGCGATACCGCTCCGATCGGTTCCCAGTTCCGTATGGGGCCGGACCAGCGGATAGGATTCTGATCCCTTGCGGCTTCATAGACCCCGACGCGCGCGCGCAGCAATGCCCCATCCTCGCCCCGATGGCGCTGGCCTGGGGTGACGAACTGGATGGCGCTATGCCGGTGCTCCTCGTTGTACCAAGGCACGAAGCGGGCGACCCAAGCCCGGGCGGTGTAGATGCTGGCGAAGGGGCCGTCGGGGTAGGCCGGGGTGTACTCGAGGGTACGGAACATGGCCTCCGAATAAGGGTTGTCGTTGCTGACCGAAGGACGACTGAAGGAGGGAACCACCCCCAGGCGTTGCAAGGTGGCCAGCATGGTAGCCCCCTTCATCGGCGCGCCGTTGTCCGAATGCAGTGCCAGCGAGGCCCCGTCCACGCCCTCGCGCAGGTAGGCCTGGCGAAACAAGTTGGCGGCTTGGGCGGCCGACTCCTGCTCATGGACCTCCCAGCCGACGATCTTGCGACTGTACAGGTCGAGGGTCAGGTAGAGGTAGAAGAAGCGCCCGAGCAGCGTGGTGGCCAGATAGGTGATGTCCCAGGTCCAGACCTGGTTGGCACCCGTGGCCACCAGAGCCTCGGGGCGCTGTCGGGTGGCCGGTTTGGCCTTGCCACGATGGGCGAGCTGCTGCTCATCGCGCAGGAGGCGGTAGAGGGTGGACTCCGAGGCAAGGTACTCGCCCTGATCGGCCAGGCGCGGCACGGTCTGCTTGGGCGACAGGTCGGCGAACTCGGGACGGTTGACGCGGGCAAGGAGTCGCGCCCGTTCGTCTGGCGAAAGGGCGTTGGCTGGTGGGGTGCGGCGTCGGGCCGCCGCCTCGGCCAGGGCCTTTTCCTTGCGTTGCAACGCGGTGCGCAGTTGGCGAATCTCGCGCGCCTGCTCCCGTGCCTGCTCTTGCTCAGCGCGCGAGGGGGCGGTCGCGTTGGCGCAGCTACAACGCTCCCGCCAGGCGTGCACCTGCTGGGTGAAAAGGCCATGGGTGCGGCAATACTCGCCCAGTTCGTGTGCATTCAGATGGGTGGTTTCGACCACGACGGCGAACTTGTCTTCGCTGCTCAGGGGCGCGTGCGCCGGCCCGCTCACCGGGTTGACCTTGACCCGCCCGAGGGCGGCCATCCGCCAACCGTAGAGGGTGTCCTTGGGGATCTGCGTCTCGCCCGCCAGCGCTGTTACCGATTCGTTTTGTGGCGCCAGCATGCGGGCCGTGAGGCGGTCTTTCAGTTCTTGAGGATCGTGTTTCATCTCTAAAGCTATCGGGTCGCGGGCCGTTAAACGGCTCGTGATGAAGACCGGAACCGCAGATTCACCGGCATCGCGCGCGCTGCGGAGAATCGCGACGGGCCTGGCGTGCCTCGCGCTGATTTCGTGGCCCGCCGTCGCGCCGGCGTCGCCCGAGCGCAGCTTTGGCGTGGTGACCCAACGCTCGGCGGTCCTCACCGCCCGTTACTGGAATCCCATCCTCGCCTGGGTCTCCGCGAGGAGCGGGGTCGAGCTGCGCCTCAGGCTGCCGCGGAGCGGCGCGGAGGCCTCGGAAATGGTCGGGCGCGGGGAGTTCGATTTCGTCTACACCAATCACAATTTCCTGCCGAAGAACGAGCCGGCGGGCTACCGCGTGATCGTGCGCCCGCGCGGGAACGGCATCCGCGGCGAGGTCGTGGTGCTCGACGATGCGCCGGTGAAGAGCCTCGGCGAGCTGGCCGGGCGCGAAGTCGCTTTCCCCTCCCGCGCCGCCTTCGTCGGTTATGCCGTGACCATGCACGGGCTGGAAGAGGCCGGGGTGCGCGTGGAGCCGGTGTTCGCGGGCAACCAGGAAGGCGCGATGGCACAGATGAAGCTGCGGCGGGTGGCGGCGGCATCGGTGAACTCGCAGGTGATGCGCGAGTATGCCGCGCGCGAGGGGGTGGGTTACCGCGTGCTCTGGCGAAGCGGGGAGTTCCCCGACATCCCGGTCAGCGCGCATCCGCGCGTGAGCGCGAGCGAGGTCGAGACGGTGCGCGCGGCGCTCGCCGCGATGGCGGACGACGCGGAAGGCGCACGCATCCTGGCCGCCTCCGCAGCGCTCGTGAAGGAGCGTCCCCCCTACGGCTTCGAGGCCTCCTCCGAAGACGAATACGCCGGCGTGCGCGCCCTCTACCGGGGCGCGGCGAAGTGAGCGCGCCGTTTCCGCCCAGCCGCTGTTGCACCCTCTCGGTCCCGGCGCGGCTCACGATCGTCTCTGCGCTGGTCGCGCTCGGGTTGGCCGCCCTGGTGGTTCCGGCCTTCGTGCTGCAGGAAGCCGGCAGGCTGCGGGCCGATCTCGCCGATCGCGTCGAACGCCACCTCCAGTTCATCGTCGCGCCGCTCGCTGAGCACATCGTGCTGGGCGACTACGAAGTCGTCGAGAAGATGCTGGCCGAGGCCGCGCGGCGCGCCGATGTGGCCGAGCTTCGCTGGACGGACGCGGACGGACGAACGATGCTCGCGCGCGGTGAAGCGCTCGCCGTGCGCGCACCCGACTGGTACGTGCGCTGGACCGGCATCGTTGGCGTCGAACGGGAGCGCGCGGTCGATGTCGGTGGCAGGCTCTATGGCAGGCTGCGGCTCACCGGTTCGCCCGCCCCGGCCCTGAACGATCTGTGGGAGAAGTTCCTGGAAATGGTGGAGGCGCTGGTCGCCGGCCTTGGCATCCTGCTCGGCATGCTGCTCTGGGTCGCGCAGCGCGCGCTGCGCCCGCTCGCCGGACTCGCCGCGGCGGCGCGCGCGCTGGGTGGCGGAGATCGCGGCGTGCGTGTGCCGGAGCCCGATGCGCCCGAGCTCGCCGCGCTCGCGGGCGCATTCAACAAGATGGCTGCGGACCTGGATGCCACCATCGTCTCCCTGAAACAGGCCAACGCGCGCAACCGCATGTTCGCCACCGTGGTGGAACAGTCGCACGCCGCCATCCTCACCAAGGACCTGGACGGGCGCATCACTTCCTGGAACGCGGCCGCGCAGCGGATCTTCGGCTACAGCGCCGAGGAGGTGATCGGCCAGCCGATCTCGATCCTGTTTCCAACCGGCAATGCGGAGGAGTTCCAGGCGTTGCTGAAACACGCGCGAAGCGCCCAGACGGGTAGCAGAGAGGCCGAGCGCAGGGCGAAGGACGGCTCGATTGTGCTCATCGCTGCGGAACGCTCCCCCTACTACGACGAGGACGGCCGCCATGTCGGCGAGATCAGCGTCGTCCACGACATCACCGAGAAGCGGCGCGCCGAGCGCGCGCTGTTCGAAGCGCAGGAGCGTGCCCGGGTCGCGCTGGACTCGATCACGGACGGCGTGATGCGGCTGGACCTCTCGGGGCACGTCGAATACCTCAACGGCGCAGCGAGCCGCATCACCGGCTGGGGCGCGGAAGATGCGCTCGGGCGCCCGGTGGCGGAGGTGTTCCCGGTGGCGGGCGGGCGGGTGCAGGCGGCGGACGCCGCATCGGGCGAGGCGCTGCCGTGCGAGGCCACGCTCATCGACCGCGAGGGAAGGGCGCACGCCATCGAGCAGAGCTGGGCACCGCTGCGCGAGGCCGGCGGAATGGTTTCCGGGCAGGTGGTCGTGTTCCGCGACGTCGGCAAGCTGCGCAGGCTCACGCGCCAGCTCTCGTGGCACGCGAGCCACGACGCGCTGACCGGGCTGCCCAACCGGCGCGTCTTCGAGGAACGGTTGCGCGAGCTGGTCGAGGACGCGGAGCACGGAGGTGCCGTGCATTCGCTCTGCTACCTGGATCTCGACCAGTTCAAGGTCGTCAACGACACCTGCGGTCATGTCGCGGGCGACGAGATGCTGCGGCAGATCGCCGGCATCCTCCAGCCCTGCCTGCGCTCCGCCGACATGCTGGCGCGTCTGGGAGGAGACGAGTTTGGCATGCTGCTGGAGCACTGCCCGCTAAATCGCGCCGAGCATGTCGCGCAGAAGGTGCTCGATGCGCTCGCGCGGTTCCGCTTCGCCTGGGACGGAAAGACCTTTGGCGCCCAGGCGAGCATCGGCATCGCCGCGATCGAGGCCGGCGCGCAGGGTGCGACGGCGATCCTGGGCGCGGCCGATGCGGCCTGCTTCAGCGCCAAGGAGCACGGGCGCAACCGGGTGCGGATCCATCGCGCGGACGACGAGGAGCTCGCCCGCCGTCGCAGCGAGATGGACTGGGTGTCGCAGGTGAGCGAGGCGATCTCCGGGCAGCGCATCGAGCTGTGGTGCCAGCCGATCGTGCCGGTGATCGCCTCCGGGGAGGCGCTTTCGCACTACGAGATCCTCGTGCGCATGCGCTCCGCCGACGGGCAGGTCATCCCGCCGATGGCCTTCATCCCGGCCGCCGAGCGCTACGGGCTGATGGCGGCGCTCGACCGCCGCATCGTGGCGATGGCCTTCGAGGCCTTCGCCGGGAGGATCGCCTCGGATGCGCGAAGCGCGCCCCCGCAGATCGCGATCAACCTCTCCGGGCTCACCATCGCCGATCCCGGCTTCCTCGGCTTCGTGCGCGAACAGTTCCGCAGCCACGCGATCGAACCGGGCCGGATCTGCTTCGAGATCACCGAGACCGCCGCCGTCGGCAACCTCTCGGCGGCCAACCGCATGATCGCCGAACTCAAGGAAATGGGCTGCAAGTTCTCGCTCGACGACTTCGGCAGCGGGTTCTCCTCGTTCGCCTACCTCAAGAGCCTGCCGGTGGATTACCTCAAGATCGACGGCTCCTTCGTCAAGGACATCGAGAGCGACCGCATCGACCGCGCGATGGTGGAGGCGGTGAACGCCATCGGCCATGCGATGGGGATCCGCACCATCGCCGAGTTCGTCGAGAACGACGGCATTCGCAGGATGCTGGCGACGATGGGCGTCGATTACGCGCAGGGCTACGGCATCGGGCGGCCGCAACCGGTGGCGGAGGCCTGGGCACCGCGCGGCACGGCGGTGGCGCGGGTTCCGCTGCAGCTCGTCGCAGCCGGCTAGTCCAGCATCTGCACTGACACGGTCTCGCCGGCGCGCACCGCGCCGCGCTCGTGCTCGAGCACGATGAAGCAGTTCGCGCAAGCCATCGAACGCAGGACGCCCGAGCCCTGCGCGCCCGCGAGCCGCACCTCCCGGTGCCCGCCCTCCTCGGACAGGATGCCGCGCTGGTACTCGGTGCGCCCCGGCGCCTTCCTGAGCGCATCGGTGCAGACCGCCGGGATCAGCGGCGCGCGGGGCAGGGGATCGATCCCCATCATCGCAGCCAGCGCTTCGCGCACGAACTGGTGGAAGGTCACCATGACCGCGACCGGGTTGCCCGGCAGACCGAACAGGAACGCGTCGCCGATCCGCCCGAAGGCGAGCGGACGGCCCGGCTTCATCGCGATCTTCCAGAACAGCACCTCGCCCAGGCGCGCGAGCAGCGGACGGATGAAGTCCGCCTCGCCCACCGACACGCCGCCGCTGGTGATGATGGCATCCGCATTTTCCGCCGCTTCGCGCAGCGCCGCCTCGAGCGCCTCGGGGCGGTCGCGCACCACGCCCAGGTCGATGACCTCGCAGCCCAGCCGCGAAGCCATGCCGAAGAGCGTGTAACGATTGCTGTCGAAGATCTGGCCGCGCGCCGGCTGCGTGCCGATGGAGCACAGCTCATCGCCGGTCGAAAAGATCGCCACCCGCAGCCGCCGCCGCACCGTCACCTCGGCGATGCCGAGCGAGGCGGCCAGCCCGAGTTGCGCCGGCCCGAGGATCATGCCCGTTGCGAGCGCCGTCTGCCCCGCCGCCAGGTCCTCGCCCGCGCGCCGCCAGTTGCGCCCCGGCTTCTCGCCGGCTGGGATGATGACGGCATCGCCCGCGCTGCGCACCGCCTCCTGCATGACCACGCTGTCGCATTCCGGCGGCATGACAGCGCCGGTCATGATGCGCACGCACTCGCCCTCGCCTACGCGTCCCTCGAACGGCCGGCCGGCGAGCGCGGTGCCCGCGATCCGCAGGCGCGTCTCGCCGTGCGCCGAGAGCGAGCATCCGCGCAGCGCATAGCCGTCCATCGCCGCGTTGTCGTGGCCCGGCACGTCGATCGGCGAGACGACCTCGCAGGCGAGCACGCGCCCGAGCGCCTCGCGGATGAACAGCCGCTGCGTGCCCCGGATCGGCCGCACGAGGCCGCGGATGACCTCGCGGGCCCGGTCGACATGCAGCGCATCCGGGTCGTAGCCATCCATGCAGCTCACCGCGTCCTGTAGGGAACTCATATGCTCGGCTCCTTTGATAGATAAATGGGGTCAGACACGATATTCTTGCGATATTTTCATCGCACAGTTAGTTACGGATAAAAATATCGTGTCTGACCCCATTTATCCTCATTGATCGGCCGCGCGCAGTTCGTCGCGGGTGTTGATGTTGGCGAAGGCATCGGCCTCGTCGTCGAAGGCGACTTCCGCCACCGGGAGCGCCGCGTACCAGGCGTCGATCTTCCTGCCGCCGGCTCCGAGATACTGCGCGAGCGAGTCGAGCACCCGCCTGCGGGCCAGCGCGAACACCGGGTGGGTGCGGCCGCCGGTCTTCGCCACCGCGAGTTCCGCACCGGAGGCCGTCGCCGCCGCGCCCAGACGTTCGACCAGATCCATCGGCAGGAAAGGCGAATCGCAGGGGCTGGTGACCAGCCAGGGGGTCGCGCAGCGCCGCAGCCCGGCGTGCAGTCCCGCGAGCGGGCCGCAGTAGCCGCCGATCTCGTCCGCGACCACCGGCAGGCCGAAGCTCCGGTAGGTTTCGAGATTCTGGTTGGCGTTGATCAGCAGCGTGCCGACCTGGAGCCGCAGGCGGTCGATCACCCATTCGATCATCGCCCGGCCGCGAAGCACCTGCAGCCCCTTGTCCGCGCCGCCCATGCGCCTGCCGAGCCCGCCTGCGAGGATGAGGCCGGTGATCTCGTCCCGGTTCATGGCGGTTCGAGGCGCTCGCCGCCCGTGTAGACCAGATAGTGGCTGCCCTGGGCGCGGCCGATCAGGGTCATGCCGACGCGGCGCGCGATGTCGTATCCCATCCGGGTCAGCCCGGAGCGCGAGACGAGCAGCGGGATGCCCATCTGGGCGGCCTTGATGACCATCTCCGAGGTCAGCCGCCCGGTGGTGTAGAAGATCTTGTCCGCGCCCTCGACGCCGTCCAGCCACATCAGGCCGGCGATCGCATCCACCGCGTTGTGGCGGCCGATGTCCTCGACGAAGTACAGGACCTCGGTGCCCTGCGCCAGCGCGCAGCCGTGCACGGCGCCGGCCTGCTTGTAGATCGACTCGCGGCGGCGCACGGCATCCAACAGCCCGTAGAGCGCCTCGCGGGTGAGCGCTCCGCCGGGGGGCAGGCGCAGGGAGTCGATCTCCTCCATCAGGTCGCCGAACATCGTGCCCTGTCCGCAGCCGGTGGTCACGGTGCGCCGTCCGGTGCGCGCATCGAGGTCGGGGATGCCCCCGCGCGTGGTGACCGCCGCGGCTTCGGTCTCCCAATCGACCTGGACCGCGGCGATCTCCTCGATCGAGTGCAGTAGGCGCTGGTTGCGCAGGTAGCCGATCACCAGGGCTTCGGGCGCGCAGCCCAGCGTCATGAGCGTGACCAGCTCGCGCTTGTCGATGTAGAGGGTGAGCGGGTGCTCCCCCGCGATGGCGGTGGGCACGTGCTCGCCGCGTTCGTTGACCGCATCGATCTCGACGGTCGCCGGGCGGGCGGAACGGCTGAGGAGGAGTCCAGGCAAGGGCTCAGCCGCCGATGTAGGACATCTCGACACGCCCGCCGGTGCCGGCCTGCGCGCTGCGGATCTCCGAATAGTGGTCGCCGCGGCTGCGCCAGATCCCGGCGATCTCCGCGGAAAGCGTCGCGTCGGATGCGCCCCCGCGGATCAGCGCGCGCAGGTCGTGGCCCTCGGAGGCGAACAGGCAGGTGTAGAGCTTCCCGTCGGTCGACAGGCGCGCCCGGGTGCAGGTCGCACAGAACGCGCGCGTGACCGAAGACACCACGCCCAGCTCGCCGCCGCCGTCGCGATAGCGCCAGCGCTGCGCGACCTCGCCGGGGTAGTCGGACCCGACCGGCTCGATCGGCAGCTCGGCATCGATCAGGGCCAGCACCTCGGCGGACGGGACGACCTCGTCCATGCGCCAGCCGTTGGTCGAGCCGACGTCCATGTATTCGATGAAGCGCGGGATCGCGCCGGTCCCGCGAAAGTGCCGCGCGATCGGCACGATGGCGTCGCGGTTGACGCTGCGCTTGATCACCGCATTGACCTTGACCGGAACGAGCCCGGCCGCCTGCGCCGCCTCGATGCCCTCGAGCACGTGCGCGACCGGGTAGTCGGCGTCGTTCATGGCGCGGAACACGTCGTCGTCGAGCGAGTCCAGGCTCACCGTGATCCGGTCGAGGCCGGCATCGCGCAGCGCGCGAGCCTTCTTCGCGAGCAGCGAGCCGTTGGTGGTGAGCGCGAGCTCGACCCCGCCGATGCCCGCGAGCATGGAGATCAGCCGCTCGATGTCGCGCCTGAGCAGGGGCTCGCCGCCGGTCAGCCGGATCTTGCGCACCCCGTGCGCCGCGAACACCCGCGCGATGCGGAGAATCTCTTCGAAGTCCAGCAGATCCGAGCGCGCGAGGAAGGGGTAGTCGCGGCCGAACACGGTGCGCGGCATGCAGTAGGTGCAGCGGAAATTGCAGCGGTCGGTGATCGAGATGCGCAGGTCGCGCACCGAGCGGTTGCGCGTGTCGGACAGGCGCCCGCTCGGCGCCTCTTCCGCTGCGGCGGGTGCGCGGGAGCGGGTGCGGTGGTCGAGAAGCGGGATCACGCGTTCGGTCATGCCTGCGTGCCGTCGGCTGGAATTGTTCTAAGATGCGGGAAGGAGGAGTGCGGTTCCATGGAGGAGTCGAGCGTCACGCTGGCGGTGATTATGGAGCGCATGCGGCTCGCGAACAAGTGGGCGGATCACCGCTGGGAGGCGATCGGGGTGGTGCCGCAGCCCGACGATGCGGCGCCGGGCGAGGCGCGGGTGGTGGTGGATGAGCGCGATCGCACGCACTGGCTGTTTCCCGGCTTCGCGCTTCGGCTGCGCGCGGATGAGGCGGAAGACTACCTGCTCAATGTCACCGCCGCCGAGCCGCGCGTGTTCGTGGTCTGGCGCATGGACGGCGAACTGGCGCGTCCGGCCTGGGTGACGGCGAGCTACGGGTCGGCGGCGCGTACCCTGGATGCCGGCGAACACGTCGACGGCGCTCCGATGCCCGCCACCCTGCGCGAGTGGGTCGAGGCGTTCGCCCGCGCGCACTACCGGCCGCCGGAGAAGAAGGGGCGCTTCGCGGCGACCCGGCACGCGTGACCATGAGTACCGAAGACGAAGGCTTCCTGAAGCGCTGGTCGCGACTGAAGGGCGAGTCGCGCCGCGAGGCGCCGGTTCCGGCGCCGGTCACCCCGGCGCCTCCCGCCGCCGCGCCCGAGGCGCCGCTGCCCTCGCCGGAGACGCTCGATTTCTCCTCCGACTTCTCGCCCTTCCTCGCTGCCAGGGTCGAGGAATCGGTCAAGCGCGCCGCACTGGGCAAGCTGTTCCATTCGGCCCATTTCAACGTCATGGACGGGCTCGACGTCTATATCGACGACTATGGCCGGCCGGATCCCATCCCGCCTGAGATGCTCGCGCGGCTCAACCAGGCCCGCGATCTGCTCTTCGGGGACCGGGACGCCGTCGACGATCCGGCGCAGACGAACGCCGCACCCGGGCTGCAGGACGCGGCCGCGGAGGAACAGGCCGGCGCGCCGGCTTCGGTTGACGCACCGGAACATGGCGGGGTATAAAGATTGATAACCATTCTTTTTCTTGCCTGAACGATTTGACGACCGGCATGAAGAGCGCTGAGCCGAAAGTCTTTCTGTGCAACTGCAACGGGACCGTCGCGTTCGATGCCGCCAGGCTCGTTCCGGAGGGTTCCCCGCCGAAGCTCTGTCGGCAGTTGTGCCGGCGCGAGGCCGCTTCCTTCACCGCCGCGGCTGCTGGCAGCCACGATCTGGTGGTCGGGTGCACGCGCGAGGCGCCGCTGTTCCGGGAACTCGCCGCGCAAGCCGGACACTCGGGCACGCTGCGCTTCGTCCCTCTCCAGGACGCGGCCGCAGGCGTCTCCGTGCAGCCCCGCGCCGCCGCACTGGTCGCGGCTGCGCTCGTGCCCGAGCCGGAACCGGTGCCGGCGGTGTCGTTCCGGTCGGCCGGCGCGACGGCCATCGTCGGCCCGCTCGATGCGGCACTCGCCTGGGCGCAGCGGCTCGCGGACCGGCTCGATGTCACCGTGCTCGCCACCTCGGCGGGGGCGGGCAGCCTGCCCGGGCGGCGCGCGTTTCCGGTGCATGGGGCGCGGGAGCTTCGCATCGCGGGCCATCTCGGCGCCTTCGCGCTGACCTGGGAGCAGTCGAATCCCATCGATCTCGACCTGTGCACGCGCTGCGGCGCCTGCCTGCGCGCCTGCCCGGAGGGCGCGATCGGCCACGCTTTCCAGATCGACCTCGATCGCTGCCGCGCGCATCGCGATTGCGTGGCGGCCTGCGGGAGCATCGGGGCGATCGACTTCTCGCGCATCGGGCGCGAGCGCGCGGAACGCTTCGACCTCGTCCTCGACCTTTCCGCCGAGCCGCTGATCCGGCTGCCGCATCCGCCCCAGGGCTATTTCGCGCCGGGGCGCGATCCGCTCGACCAGGCGCAGGCGGTGATCGATCTCACCGGCTGCGTGGGCGAGTTCGAGAAGCCCGTCTTCGCCGCCGTCGATGCAAGGCTGTGCGCGCACAGCCGCAACGCGGTGACCGGCTGCACCCGCTGCCTGGACCTGTGTTCGGCGCAGGCGATCCGCCCCGGCGGCGATGCGGTGCGCGTGGACGACGCCCTGTGCGCGGGCTGCGGCGGCTGTGCCACGGTGTGCCCCACGGGCGCGATCCGTTACCAGTACCCGCGCGCACCGGAGACCGGCCTGCGCGTGCGGCGCGCGCTGGCCGCCTTCGCCGATGCCGGCGGGATGAACGCGTGGGTGCTCTTCCATTGCGCGGAGCACGAGGCGCTGCTGGCGGAACTCGCCCGGCGCGGTACGGGGCTGCCCTCGCACGTACTCCCCTTCGCCGTGCACGATGTCGCCTCGGTGGGGCTCGAACTGATGCTGGGCGCGCTCGCCTGGGGGGCGCAGGGCTGTGCGATCCTCGCCCCGGCAGCCGAGCCCGAGGGCTACCTGGAGGCGAGCCGGGCGCAGATCGGATTCGGCAGCCGCATCCTCGCCTCCCTCGGCTACGCCGGGGAGCGGCTCCGGCTCGTCGTCGCGGAAGACTGGAAGGACCTGGAAGGCCGGCTCGCTGCGCTCGACGGGACCGCTGCGCCGCTGCGACCGGCGGCATTCGACCTGCCCGCGGAAAAGCGCCGCGCGCTCGAGTTCGGCATCGACCATCTCGCGGCCGCTGCGCCGTTGCAGCCGGAAGCCATTGTCCTGCCCTCGGGTGCGCCCTGGGGTGCGGTGGAACTGGACGAGGCGAAGTGCACGCTGTGCATGGCCTGTGTCGGGGCCTGTCCGGCGGGCGCGCTGATGGCCAGCCCCGAGCACCCGCGGCTGCGTTTCCTCGAGCGCAACTGCGTGCAGTGCGCCCTGTGCGTCGCCACCTGTCCGGAGCATGCCCTGAGCCTCTTGCCGCGGCTCGTCATCGGCGAGGTCGCCCGCCGCGAGCGCGTGCTGAACGAGGCGGAGCCGGCGCTGTGCGTTCGTTGCGGCAAGCCGTTCGGCACGCGCCAGATGCTGGCTGCGATGAGCGCGCGGCTCGCCGGACATGCCGCGTTTGCGGGCGAACGGGCGCAGCGCAGGCTGCGCATGTGCGCCGACTGCCGGGTGATCGACGTGATCGAGGAGCCTGACGAAATGACCGTGTTCGACCTGGCGCGATGATCGCTTCCGCCGAATCGCCGCGAACGGCAGCCGCGCTTTCCGAGGAGGACGCGGTGCGCGCGAGCTTCTACGCGCTGCTGGCGCGGCTGTTCTGCGCGCCGCCCGATGCGGCTCTCCTCGAAGCACTGGCGGGGGCGGGCGATCTCGGAGATGCTTCAGGCGAACTGGGGGCGGCCTGGAAGGCGCTCGCGGATGCCGCGCGAAATACCGATGCCGGCGCCGCGCGGGACGCGTATGATCGTCTCTTCATCGGGGTCGGCCGGCCGGAGATCATGCTGTACGGATCGTATTACCAGGCGGGATTCATGATGGAGAAGCCGCTCGCACTCCTGCGCGACGACCTCGCAGAACTCGGGCTCGCGCGGGTGGCCGGGGTCAACGAACCCGAAGATCACTTTGCCGCTCTGGCCGAGGTGATGCGAACCCTGGTGAGCGATCCCGCGCTCGAAGAGGGCGATCGAGCGAGCGCGCAGGAGCGGTTCTTCGACCGCCACATCGCTCCGTGGTACGGCAAGCTCGCAGGCGCGCTCGAACGATCCCCCGAAGCAGGTTTCTACGCAGTTGCCGGGCGCTTCGCCCGCGCGTTCCTGGACATCGAGCGGATGTCCTTCGAGATCCAACCGTAGCTGCATCAACCGAGGAGGAGAGAAGATGAAAGCACCGGAAGATCCGAAACGAAGGAAGCTGCTGGCGGGGCTCACCGCCGGAGGTGCGGGCGCCGCGGCCCTCTTGGTCGCGGGCCGCGCTGCGGTCACGGCGCCGGCGGGCACCGCGGCCGCGCAGGAGGATGCGGGCAAGGGCTATCGTCTCACCGAGCACGTGCGCAGCTACTACCGCACGGCCGGAATCTGAAGGAGGAGAGGAGATGTTGCTGACGAGAAAAGGCGCCGCGGCGCCCTCGGGGGGCCGTCTGGCCGGCGCGCTCGAAGGGCTCGCACCGCGCAGCATGGACCGGCGCACGTTCCTGAAGCGCTCGGGTTTCGCCGGGGGGGCGGGCGCATTTGCCTCCGCATTGCCGTTCGCGATGATCGGGCGGGCGCAGGCGCAGGATGCCCAGCCCGCGACCGGCAAGATCGAGGTCCGGCGCACCGTCTGCACCCACTGTTCGGTGGGCTGCGCGATCGACGCCGAAGTGCAGAACGGCGTGTGGATCGGCCAGGAGCCGGTGTTCGATTCGCCGATCAACCTCGGCGCGCACTGCGCCAAGGGTGCCGCGGTGCGCGAGCACGGCCACGGCGAGCACCGGCTGCGCTATCCGATGAAGCTCGCCGGCGGCAAGTGGACCCGCATCTCCTGGGACCAGGCGCTCAACGAGGTCAGCGCGAAGCTGCTCGACATCCGCAAGGCGCACGGCCCGGACGCGGCGTACTGGATCGGCTCGTCCAAGCACAACAACGAGCAGTCCTACCTGATGCGCAAGTTCGTCTCGATGTGGGGGACGAACAACTGCGACCACCAGGCGCGCATCTGTCACTCGACCACGGTCGCCGGGGTTGCCAACACCTGGGGCTACGGTGCGATGACCAACTCCTACAACGACATGCGCAACAGCAAGGCGATCTTCTTCATCGGCTCGAATGCCGCCGAGGCGCACCCGGTGTCGCTGCTGCACATCCTGCATGCGAAGGAGAACGGGGCGAAGGTGATCGTCGCCGATCCGCGCTTCACCCGCACCGCGGCCAAGGCCGACCAGTACCTGCGCATCCGCTCGGGGTCGGACATCGCGCTGATCCACGGCATGCTGTATCACATCTTCAAGAACGGCTGGGAGGACAAGCAGTTCATCGCCGACCGCGTCTACGGGATGGACAAGGTGCGCGAGGAGGCGGCCAAGTGGACGCCGGACAAGGTTCAGGAAGTGACCGGGGTGGCGGAGGCCGACCTGCTGCGCGCGGTCGAGACGATGGCCAAGAACCGGCCGAGCACGGTGGTGTGGTGCATGGGCCAGACCCAGCACACGACCGGCAACGCGATCGTGCGCATCATGTGCATCCTGCAGCTCGCGCTCGGCAACATCGGCGTGTCCGGTGGCGGTGCCAACATCTTCCGCGGTCACGACAATGTCCAGGGCGCCACCGACATCGGCCCCAATCCGGACTCGCTGCCGGGCTACTACGGAATCGCGGAAGGCTCGTGGAAGCACTGGTGCAAGGTCTGGGGCGTGGACTTCGAGTGGATGAAGGCTCGCTTCGCCTCGCCCGCGATGATGGGCAAGCCCGGCATCACGGTCTCGCGCTGGATCGACGGCGTGCTCGAGAAGAACGAGGCGATCGACCAGGGTCCCAACCTCAAGGCGGTCATCTTCTGGGGGCATGCACCCAACTCCCAGAGCCGCGGCAAGGAGATGGTCGAGGCGATGAAGGCGCTCGATCTGCTGGTGGTGATCGATCCCTATCCTTCGGCCACCGCGGCCATGGCGGCGATGGTGCGCAAGGACGGCGTGTATCTGCTTCCGGCGGCGACCCAGTTCGAGACCTCCGGCAGCGTCACCGCCTCCAACCGCTCGATCCAGTGGCGCGAGAAGGTGATCGAGCCGGTGTTCGAATCCAGGCCCGATCACACCATCATGTATCTGCTGGCGCAGAAGCTCGGCTTCGGCCAGGAGCTGGCGCGCAACCTCAAGGTGACCAACGGCGAGCCCAGCCCCGAGGACATGCTGCGCGAGATCAACCGGGGAACCTGGACGATCGGCTACACCGGACAGTCGCCCGAGCGGCTCAAGGCGCACATGCGCAACATGCAGGTGTTCGATCCGAGGACGCTGCGCGCCAAGGGCGGCGTCGACAAGGAGACCGGCTACTCGCTCGACGGCGACTACTTCGGCCTGCCGTGGCCGTGCTACGGCAATGCCGCGCTCAAGCATCCGGGTACGCCCAACCTCTACGATCCGTCCATGCACGTGATGGACGGCGGCGGCAATTTCCGCGCGAACTTCGGCGTGGTGCGCGACGGCGTGGATCTGCTGGCCGGCGACGGCTCGGCCTCCAAGGGCGCCGACCTTCAGTTCGGCTATCCCGAGTTCGACCATGTCCTGCTGAAGAAGCTGGGCTGGTGGAACGATCTCACGGATGCGGAGAAGGCGGCCGCCGAGGGCAAGAACTGGAAGACCGACCTCTCGGGTGGAATCCAGCGGGTGGTGCTGAAGAACCACGGCTGCCATCCGTTCGGCAATGCGCGCGCACGCGCTGTCGTGTGGAACTTCCCCGATCCGGTGCCGCTGCACCGCGAGGCGCTGTTCTCCACCCGCGCCGACCTGGTCGAGAAGTATCCGACCCACGACGACAAGAAGGTGTTCTGGCGCCTGCCGACCCTGTTCAAGAGCGTGCAGCAGAAGTACAAGGACGTGGGCAAGGACTTCCCACTGATCCTGACCTCCGGCCGGCTGACGGAATTCGAGGGCGGGGGCGAGGAAACGCGCTCCAACCCGTGGCTCGCCGAGCTCCAGCAGGAGAACTTCGTCGAGATCAACCCGAAGGCGGCCAACGACCGCGGCATCCGCCACTGGGATTACGTCTGGGTCAAGACTCCGACCGGTGCCCAGCTCAAGGTGCGCGCACTGGTGACGGAACGCGTGGGAGCGGACACCTGCTTCATCCCGTTCCATTTTTCCGGCTGGTGGATGGGCAAGGACATGATCGACTACTACCCGGAGAAGGCGCACCCGATCGTGCGCGGCGAGGCGGTCAATACGGCGACCACCTATGGCTATGACGCGGTCACGATGATGCAGGAAACCAAGACGACCGTGTGCCAGGTGGTCAAGGTCTGATGCGGAGGAGACGACGACAATGGCAAGAATGAAATTCCTGTGCGATGCCGAGCGCTGCATCGAGTGCAACGGCTGCGTCACCGCCTGCAAGAACGAGCACGACGTGCCCTGGGGCGTGAACCGGCGGCGCGTCGTGACGCTGAACGACGGCGTGCCGGGCGAGCGTTCGGTGTCGGTGGCGTGCATGCACTGCTCGGATGCGCCGTGCATCGCCGTGTGTCCGGTCGATTGCATCTACCACACCGAGGAAGGCGTGGTGCTGCACGACAAGGATCTGTGCATCGGCTGCGGCTACTGCTTCTACGCCTGCCCGTTCGGCGCGCCGCAGTTCCCGCAGGCGGGCGCCTTCGGCATGCGCGGCAAGATGGACAAGTGCACGTTCTGCGCCGGCGGTCCGGAGGTCGACGGCTCCGAGGAGGAGTTCCGCAAGTACGGCCGCAACCGGCTGGCCGAGGGCAAGCTTCCGATCTGTGCCGAGATGTGCGCGACCAAGGCATTGCTCGGAGGCGACTCGGACGTGATCTCCGACATCTTCCGCAAGCGTGCGACGATGCGCGGCGGAGGTGCGCAGCTCATCGGCTGGGCGACCGCCTATGGCAGGCAGGAGCGCGCGCAGGAACGCAAGGGTGCAGGGGAGGGCGGAAAATGAAAAAATCGGTTCTGATCGTCTCGGCCATGCTGGCAGCGTTCGGCCTGGCGGCCTGCGGCGAGCGCCCGCAGGTCAATGTCTATCAGCAGGGCAAGTACCAGGGCAAGGCGGACACCGCGCCCTACGACAACCCGGCCTTCGGAAAGGACAAGGCGAAATGGGAGGCGGCGGTGCGTGCGCGTGGCCAGGGGCAGGACGAGTACACGCGCGGCGGCTAGAGCGGGATTCCGGCGCAGTGTGCCGCGGAGAGCGTGCGTCCTTGTCCTGGCTGGCCTGTGCGTCTGGCTGGGTCCGTCGCCGTCCGCTTCGGCGGGCGGTGAGCCGGACGCCGCCGTGCTCCACGCCCTCGGGAAGCAGGCTGCGGCCCGCGGCGAACCGGCAGGCCAGTCGTTCGGCCAGGCCGGTGCGAGCCCTGCGCGCGCCTACCGCGGAAAAGGCCGCCTTCGCGAGGATCGCGACGCGAAGCGCCGGCAGCCCCTGCGATCCCTGGCGCAGCGCGCAGACCGGGAACGCTCATTGAACGAACGCGTCCGTCGCGCAGCGCGCGAGGACGCAACCGAAGGAGGAGCCCGATGAAAGTCATCAACATGTTCGCAGCGGTGGCGCTGCTCGTGTTCGCCGCGGCGGCCGCTGCCGCGCCGTCCGCGCAGGAGCAGGCGCAGCGCCAGATGCAGCAGCCGTTCAACAACGCCCCGGTGTGGGGCGAGGTGCGCTCGGGCGAGGCGCAGTCGACGACCATGCGCGGGATCGAGACCGGCGTGCTGATCCAGCCCGGCGGCCAGACCTGGCGAGAACTTCGCAACGGGCCGATCGTGCTCTACGGCGGCATCCTCCTGTGCGTGGTGCTCGCCGCCATCGTCGTGTATTACGCGCGGCGTGGCACGCTCCGGCTCAAGGAGCCCGAGACCGGCCGCAAGCTCGTGCGCTTCGACATGGTGGACCGGGTGACGCACTGGGTGGCCGCGGTCTCCTTCTGCCTGCTCGGCATCACCGGACTCACGCTGCTCTTCGGCAAGCACCTCCTGTTGCCGCTGCTGGGCTACGAGGCGTTTTCCTGGCTGGCGGCGATCGGCAAGAACATCCACAACTTCACCGGTCCGATCTTCCTGCTCTCGATCGTGGTGATGTTCGCGGCCTACGTGAAGGACAACTTCTGGCAGGCCGCCGATGCCGAATGGATCGCACATGCGGGCGGGCTCGTGCGCGGCGAACATGTTCCCTCGCACCGCTTCAATTTTGGCGAGAAGGTCTGGTTCTGGCTCGGCGTGAGCGGGCTCGGCCTGGTGGTGAGCCTGAGCGGGTTCGTGCTCGACTTCCCGAATTTCGAGCAGGGGCGCTTCGTGATGCAGGCCGCCAACGTCGTCCATGTGGTGGGCGCGGTGCTCTTCCTGGCGATGTCCTTCGGCCACATCTACATGGGCACGGTCGGGGTCGCGGGCGCCTATGAAGCGATGCGCGACGGCACGGTCGACGAGAGCTGGGCCAAGGAGCATCACGAGCTGTGGGTTCGGGAGGCGCGCGCGGCGGGCGCCGGGGCGCAGGGTGCGCCGCAGGATGCGAAGCCGCGTGCGGTTTGAACCGGAGGAGACCGAAAATGCAGAACAGGATCGTCATCGCCGCGCTCGCCGCGGCACTGGGCGTGGGTTTCGCGCAGGCCAAGCTGCCGGCGCCGAGCGAGGAGCAGAAGGCCAAGGCGGCCGAGACCAAGGCGAAGAGCGCGGAGGGCGCGAAGAAGCTCGCCGAGGCGCTCGCGAAGGCGCAGGATCAGGTGGCCCAGCGCTACGCCGCCATGAAGGCGAAGCGGTGAAATGGGGTCTGACCCCATTTCCAAAATGGGGTCAGACCCCATTTCCGCTATCACGCGGTGGGCAGCCGGTAATCCCGCCAGGCCGCGCGCAACTGCATCTTCGAGAGTTTGCCGGTGGCGGTGTGGGGCAGGCTGTCGACGAACACCACGTCGTCGGGCATCCACCATTTCGCCAGCTTTCCGCGCAGGAATTCGAGCATCTGCTCCTTCGTCACGGATTGCCCGGCCCTCGGGAGCACGAGCAGCAGCGGCCGTTCGTCCCACTTCGGGTGCGGCACGCCGATCACCGCCGCCTCCGCCACCGCGGGGTGGGCGACCGCCAGGTTCTCGATCTCGATCGAGCTGATCCATTCGCCGCCGGACTTGATGACGTCCTTCGAGCGGTCGGTGATGGCCATGTAGCCGTCCGGGTCGATGGTCGCGACGTCTCCGGTCGGGAACCATCCGTCGCGCAGCACCTCGCCACCTTCGCCCTTGTAGTAGCTCGACATCACCCAGGGGCCGCGCACCAGCAGGTCGCCGAACGCCTTGCCGTCGCGTGGCAGTTCCCGGCCCTCCGCATCGACGATCTTCATCTCGACCCCGAAGATCGGCCGGCCCTGCTTGACGCGCACCGCGTCCCTGCTCTCCTCGGGAAGATCGAGGTGCTTGGCCTTGGGGTGATTGACGGTGCCCAGCGGGCTCATCTCCGTCATGCCCCAGGCATGGAGCACGGTGATGCCGAACTTCTCGCGGAAGGTGCGGATCATCGCCGGCGGTGCGGCCGACCCGCCGATCACCAGCCGGTTGACGGTCGAGAGCTTCAGCCCGCGCTCTTCGAGGAACCGGAGCAGCCCCAGCCACACCGTCGGCACGCCCGCGGAGGCGGTCACCTTCTCCGACTCGAACAGCTCGTAGAGGCTCTCGCCGTCCAGCTTCGGCCCCGGAAGCACCAGCTTCACGCCCGCGAGCGCGGCCGCATAGGGCGTTCCCCAGGCGTTGACGTGGAACATCGGAACCACCGGGAGCAGAACCTCGCGTGCCGAGAGACCGAACACGTCGGGCAGACAGACCCCGTAGGAATGCAGCACGGTCGAGCGGTGCGCATACACGACGCCCTTCGGGTTGCCGGTCGTGCCCGAGGTGTAGCACAGCGACGAGGCGGTGTTCTCGTCGAAGACCGGCCACGCGTAGTCCTCCGTTTGCGCGGCGAGCAGCTCTTCGTAGCACAGAGAATCGAGCCGTGACTCCGGCATGTGGGCCCGGTCGGTGAGCACCACCCAGTCCTTCACCTTCGGGAGCCGCGGGGCGAGCGTCTCGACGAGCGCCGCGAAGCTCAGGTCGAAGAAGACGGTGCGGTCCTCCGCATGGTTGAGGATGTAGACGATCTGGTCCGGGAACAGGCGCGGATTGACGGTGTGGCAGACCGCGCCGCTGCCGGAGACCGCGAAATAGATCTCGAAATGGCGGTGGTCGTTCCACGCCAGCGTCCCGATGCGATCGCCCTGCCGCACGCCCAGCGCGCCGAGCGCGTTGGCGAGCCGGCGCGCACGCCGGTGCGCGCCGCGGTAGGTGTAGCGGTGCAGGCTGCCCTCGCCGAGCCGGGAAACGATCTCGGTATCGCCATGATTGACATCGGCATGGCGAATGAGCGACGAGATCAGCAACGGCATCTGCATCATCTGTCCGAGCATCGGTTCCTCCGGGTCGGTGTCAGCGTGGGGTTCCGCGGCGTCACTCTTCCGCGGTGAGCAGCGAGGCGCCGAGCAGCGCGCGCCGGCGCAGCCAGGGGCTCGGCCGGTAGCGCGGATCGCGATGGATGCCGTGCATCGCATCCAGGATCGCTGCCACGCGCGCGGGCCCGAGCGCGTCGCCCATCGCCAGCGGTCCGCTCGGATAGCCGAGGCCGAGTGTCACCGCGCGGTCGATGTCTCCCGGTGCCGCGATCGCCTGCTGTGCGATGTCGCAACCGACATTGACGATGTGGGCCACCACGCGCTGGGCGACGAATCCGGCGCTGTCGCGGATCACCGAGACCGGAACGCCGTCCGAGGCGAACAGACCGTGGGCCGCAACGCGCGCTGCCGCGCCGGTGAGCGGGGTGGTCATCAGGGTGCGCCGCCCCGATGCGAACAGCATGTCGAGTGCGACGACCCGCGTCGCATCCAGCCCCTCGGCCGCGCAGCAGCCGGTGGCGTCCGCCCCCAGCGGGGTGACCACGCACAGCGAATCCGGCGCCGGACGCGCGCCCTCGTCGAGCCGGCCGCCCAGGCTGCGCACGAGCTGCGCGGCCTGCGCGCCGAACTCCGGCAGGGCGCGGCTCACCCATACCCGGGCCGGGCGCTCCGCAGGCGTGCGCGCGGTTTCGGCTTGCGCCGGCCGCGCGGGATAGGTGTAGAAGCCGCGTCCCGACTTGCGCCCGAGCAGACCGGCGGCGAGCCGCTGCGCGCCGAGCGGAGAGGGGCGAAAGCGCGGCTCCTCGTAGAACTGGTGGTAGATGGATTCCATCACCGGCTGGGAGACGTCGAGGCCGGTCAGGTCGAGCAGTTCGAACGGTCCCATGCGGAAGCCGGCCGCATCGCGCAGGATGCGGTCGATCTCCTCGAACGGCGCCACCCCTTCCGAGAGGATCCGCAGCGCTTCGGTGACCAGCCCGCGGCCGGCGTGATTCACCACGAAGCCGGGGCTGTCGCCGCAGCGCACCGGGGCGTGCCCGAAGCGTTTTGCCAGCTCCACGAGCGCGAGAGCCGCGGCCGGCTCGGTGAGCGGTCCCTCGACCACTTCCACCACCTTCATCAGCGGGACCGGATTGAAGAAGTGGAATCCGGCGACCCTTCCCGGCAGCCGGCAGGCCGCCGCGATCGCGGCCACCGAGAGCGATGAGGTGTTGGTCGCGAGGATGCAGGTCGGCGCGACGATGTCCTCGATCGCGCGCAGGAGGCCGCGCTTGGCTTCCAGGTTCTCGACGATCGCCTCGATCACCACCTGCGCCGGGCCGAGTTCCCCGATCGCTTCCACCACGGCGAGCCGCGCCGCCGCCTCGCGCGCCGCATCCGGTCCGATCCTGCCCTTCGCCGCGAGCCGCTCGAGCGTCGCGGCAATCGCCTCGCGCGCCTTCCCGGCCGCGCCCGGCGCGGCATCGCACAGCAACACGCGCAGGCCGGCCTGGGCCAGTACCTGCGCGATTCCGCGGCCCATCGCCCCGGTGCCGACGACCGCGGCCGTATCCGGCGGGATAGATGCTGCGGTCATCATCCGGTCTCCTCCGTGGGTGGCCCGGCGAGTATAGCAGCCGATGCACGGCGCGATCGGCGAAGCGCAGTGCGCCGGACGGGTCGAAACGGTTTCGGGTTTCGGCGCGATGTCCTGCGGTGATTGCACTTCGCCCGATGCGCATTGCGCTGCGGCCGGGCGATCCGTTACCATGCCGGCGCGGGAGGGCGCGAACATGTATGCGAAAGTGCTGCTGGCTTACGACGGATCCGAGGGCGGTCGCTCGGCGCTGCTCGAATGCGCGGACATCAACCACCTGCTCAACGCCCAGATGCACCTGCTGGCCGTCGCGCCGCTCATGGCCGGCCTGTACATCACCGAGGGCTTCGTTCCCGACTCGCTGCAGGAGGAGGAGAACCGGCGCTATTCGACCGTGCTGGAGGAGGGCCTCACGCTGCTGCGCGAGCGCGGCTGCAACGCCGAGGGGCATCTGATCACCGGTGAGCCGGTCGACGAGATCTGCCGGCTGGCGGTCGAACTGGGGTGCGACCTGATCGTGCTCGGCCACCGGCGCCATGGCTCGCTGCTCGCGCGCTGGTGGAAGGGCTCGGTCGGCGCCTCGATCATCGAGCAGGCGCCGTGCAGCGTGCTGATCGTGATCCGCGATCAGGCCGGCGCCTGAAGCGGCCTCCCGGAGGCTACCAGAACTGCCACCAGGGGCGCCCACTGTCGATGCCGCGGGCATAGTAGGGACTGTCGGGGAAGTTCTTGCGCATCACCCGCTCGGCGTCGTCGCGCAGATCCGCGAGTCCCATCGCGTCGTAACACTTCACCAGGATGAACAGGGCCTTTTCGGTGGCGGGCGCTTCGGGGAACTGCTTCACGGCGGCCTGGGCGCGGGAGGCCGCGGCCACATGAGCGCCGCGCCGCAGGTAGTAGTTGGCGACCGCGACCTCGTAGGAGGCCATGGCATTGACCAGATAGCCCGCCCGTGCCCTGGCGTCCGCGGCATATTTGCTTTCCGGGAAACGCGTTGCAAGCTCCTTCAGCACGTCGAAGGACTCGCGCGCCGCCCTGGAATCGCGCGCCGAAGGATCCTGCGGGAGGATGAACGACAGCAGGCCGCTGTCCTCGTTGAACAGCGCCAGTGCCTTCAGGTAGTAGGCGTAATCGACGTTCGGGTGGTTCGGATGCAGCTTGATGAAGCGCTCGCAGGCCGCGACCGCGGCGGCCTTGTCGCCGTTCTTGTAATACGCATAGGCGATCTCGAGCTGGGCCTGCTGGGCGTAGCGGCCGAACGGGTAGCGCGCCTCGAGTGTCTCGAAATACTTGACCGCCTTTTCGTAGCCGCCGTCGGCCAACAGCGCCTTGGCCTCGGTGTAGAGCTTCTGTGCAGACCAGCCGGCGGTCTCGTCCTTGGGTTCGCCGAACACGCCGCAGCCGCCGAGCAACAGCGCCGCCGCAACCGCTACACTACCCGCCCATGAACGCATCGCGCCCCGATTCGCCTTCGCCGGAAACTGCGCGCGATTATAGCGCAGGCCGGCCGGCGCCCGTCGTGCTGCGGGTGGGCGCGGAGTGCGCCGGGATGCGGCTCGATCAGGCGCTCGCTCGGATGCTGCCGCAGCACTCGCGCAGCCGCCTTCAGGCGTGGGTGCGCGCGGGAAAGGTGCGTGTCGATGAGCGCGCCGCCGCGCCGCGCATGCGCGTCTGGGGAGGCGAGGGCATCCTGGTCATGCCCGAACCGGAGCCCGCGCAGGCGGCGCGCCGGCCCGAGCCGATCGCGCTCGAAGTCATCTACGAAGACGACGTGCTGCTGGTGCTCGACAAGCCGGCGGGACTGGTCGTGCATCCAGGGGCCGGCAATCCCTCGGGCACGCTGCTCAATGCGCTCCTGTACCACGCGCCACAGCTCGCCGGGCTCCCGCGTGCCGGCATCGTCCATCGGCTCGACAAGGACACCAGCGGACTGCTGGTGGTGGCGAGGACCCTCGAGGCGCAAACGGATCTGGTGCGCCAGCTCCAGGCGCGAACCGTGAAGCGGCGCTATCTCGCCGTCGTCCTGGGCGCGCCGGCGCCCCGGGGCGTGGTCGATGCCGCGCTCGGGCGCCATCCGACGCATCGCACCCGCATGGCGGTGGTCGCGGGCGGCCGGGCCGCACGCACGCATTACCGGGTGCTCGAGCGCTTCGCGGATGCGAGCCTCGTCGAGTGCGCGCTGGAGACCGGGCGCACGCACCAGATCCGCGTGCACATGGCCTCGATCGGCCACCCACTGCTCGGCGATCCGGTCTATGGTCCGCGCCGCTCCCGGGGCGAGGGTTTCTCGCGCCAGGCCCTGCACGCCTGGCGGCTCGCCCTGCGCCACCCGGCGAGCGGCCGCCTCATGCAATGGGAATGCGCGCCGCCTGCCGACCTGCGCGAACTGATCGAACGCCTGCGCGCGGCCATCGATGTTCCCGCCTGACTGGATCGTGCCCGACTGGCCGGCACCGCCCGGCGTGGCGGCTCTCGTCACCACGCGGACAGGCGGCGTGAGCCGCGGCCCCTATGCCTCGCTCAACCTCGCCGGACATGTCGGCGACATCCTGGAGGACGTGCGCGAAAACCGCCGCCGACTGCGCAGTCACCTGCCCGCCGAGCCATTCTGGCTCGAACAGGTGCATGGCGCACGCTGCGCCCGTGCCGACCGCGACCGGCCCGGCCTCGCCGCCGATGCGGCGGCTGCGCGCACGCCCGGCGCGGTGTGCGCGGTGATGACGGCGGACTGCCTGCCGCTGCTCCTGTGCGACGAGAGTGCGCGCGCGGTCGCCGCCGTGCACTGCGGCTGGCGCGGACTGGCCGCCGGAGTGATCGAAGCGGCGGTCGCGCAGATGGGGGTGGCGCCGGAGCGACTGCTCGCCTGGCTCGGGCCCGCGATCGGGCAGGCGAGCTACGAGGTCGGAGCGCAGGTGCGCGATGCGTTTCTCGCCGCCGGGCCCGGAGCGACCGAAGCGTTCCGCGCCTCGGCACCGGGCAGGTGGCGCGCCGACCTCTACGCGCTCGCCCGCCAGCGCCTTGCCGCCTGCGGCGTCGCGCGCGTCTCCGGCGGTGGCTTCGACACCTGCGCCGAGCCCGAGCGCTTCTTCTCCCATCGCGCGAGCGGCGCCACCGGTCGCATGGCCGCCCTGATCTGGCTGCAATGAATGGGGTCAGTTCTTTACTTTATAGTCCTCATGCCGAAAGCATCGTCAGGAAACTGCAGGTGAGCGTGAAAAACTATAAAGTAAAGAACTGACCCCGGGGGTGTTCGGATGTCCGTCCTGATCTGGATTCTGGCCGCGAGCCTGCTCGGTGGTGCGCTCAGCGTGGCGGCGGCCGCGCTGTTCGCATTCCGCGTCGGGGCGGAGCGCGTGCCGGTGCTGATCAGCTACGCCATCGGGGCGCTGCTCGGAGCGGCGTTCCTGGAAGTCCTGCCGGAAGCCGTGGAGAGCGGCGGCGCGCAACTGGCGATGACCACGGTGCTCGCGGGCATCCTCGGCTTCTTCGCGCTCGAGAAATTCGTGCTCTGGCGCCACTGCCACGAAGAGCGCTGCGAGGGCCACGAGACGAGGCCGATGGGTGCGGACCACGGGCGCAGCGGCCTGCTCATCCTGGTGGGCGACACCTTCCACAACTTCGTCGACGGCGTGCTCATCTCGGCCGCGTTCGTCCAGGACCTCCGGCTCGGCATCGTGACCGCGATCGCCATCATCGCGCACGAGATTCCCCAGGAGGTCGGAGATTTCGTCATCCTGCTGCATTCGGGGTATTCGCGGGTCCGGGCGTTCGCCTACAACCTGGTATCGAGCCTCGCGACGGTGCTCGGCGCCCTGCTGGCGTATTTCGCGTTTTCGGGCATGCGTGCCGCCGTTCCGGTGTTTCTCGCGCTGGCGGCGGGAAGCATGATCTACGTCGCGGTGGCCGACCTCATCCCCGGACTGCACAAGCGGCCGGAACTGGCGGCGACGGTCTCGCAGATCAGCCTGATCGCCCTCGGCGTGGCGACCATCCTGGCGAGTGCGGCGCTGGCCGACCGACTGGTCGGTTGAATGGCTGCGGGAGGCGAGGGCGCAGGTCACGTCGGGGCGCCCGGCGTCCTTGACAGGCCCGAATGTTGCGACGCAGAATGCCGGCCTTGATCAACCGGATTCCTGCGAAGATCGTGTCGAAGCGCATTCCCCGACATCGCAAGGCGGAGCGGCCCGTCCCGCGCGGGCCGGCGTGATGGCGGGGTGCGCGGCCGATCCGGCGCAGGCCGTGCAGGAGGTCGTGCGCGCAGGCGAGGCATTTGCCAGGGCGATCGCGGGACTCATCGCCAGCCAGCAGGCCGCGATCGCGCCCGCACTCGCGCAGACCCCGCCCGCCGCGGGTGACTCCGAGGCGGCACAGTTGCAGCGCGAGCTGGCTGCGCGTCATCTCGCACTGTGGGCCGCGATGGTGCAACGCAATGGCGGCGATGCGGCGTCCGCCTTGGCGCCGGTCACGGATCGGCGCTTCAGCGCGCCGGAGTGGTCGGACGGCTCCCACTTCGACTACCTGCGCCGTGCCTATCTGCTGAATGCGGAATACCTGCGGCGGCTGGCCGAGCTGGCGCCGGTGGCCGACGAGCGTGCGCGGCGCCGGCTGCGTTTCGTCGTGCGCCAGATCGCCGACGCGATGGCACCGTCGAATTTCGCCGCCGGCAATCCCGAGATCCTCAGGACCGTGATCGAGACCGGCGGGGCGAGCCTGACGGCTGGAATCCGCAACCTGATCGCCGATCTCGCCCGCGGCCGGCTGTCGATGACGGATGAATCGGCGTTCGAAGTCGGCCGCAATCTCGCGATCACGCCGGGCGCGGTGGTCTTCGAGAACGCGCTGATGCAGCTCATCCAGTACGCGCCGCTCACGCAGAAGGTCGCGAAGCGCCCGCTCTTGATCGTCCCGCCCTGCATCAACAAGTACTACGTGCTGGACCTCCAGCCGGAGAACTCGCTCGTGCGCTTCCTGGTCGAGCAGGGACACACGGTGTTCGTGATCTCCTGGCGCAATGTGGCCGCCGAGCTCGGCCGTCTGGGCTGGGACGATTACCTGGAACTCGGGCCGCTCGCCGCGATCCGGGTGGTGCGCGAGATTGCGCGTGCCGATGACCTGAACCTGTTCGGCTTCTGCATCGGCGGCACGCTCGCCGCCTCGGCGGCCGCGGTGGCGGCGGCCCGTGACGAGAAGAGCGTCGCCAGCCTCACCCTGCTCACCACGCTGCTCGATTTCTCCGAGGCGGGCGAGCTCGGCTGCTTCGTCGACGAGGCGGCCGTGTCGGCGCGCGAGGCGGCCATCGGCGCCGGCGGACTGCTGCGCGGCACGGAGCTGGCGGCGGTGTTCTCCAGCCTGCGCGCAAACGACCTGGTCTGGCCGAACGTCATCGGCAATTACCTCAAGGGAGCCACGCCCCCGGCCTTCGACATCCTGTACTGGAATGCCGACAGCACCAATCTGCCGGGCCCGTTCCTGACCTGGTACCTGCGCAACGCCTATCTCGAAAACCGCCTGGCCGCGCCGGGGGCGGTGCGTTTGTGCGGGCAGGCGTGCGATCTGGGGCGGCTCGACATGCCGGCCTACCTCTACGCCAGCCGCGAGGACCACATCGTGCCGTGGGCCGGCGCCTACCGCTCGCGGCAGGTGCTGGGCGGCGAGACCACCTTCGTGCTCGGGGCGAGCGGGCACATCGCCGGGGTGATCAACCCGCCGGCGAAGAACCGGCGCAGTTATTGGACCAACGATGCCCCCGCCGCGACCGCGGGCGAGTGGCTCGATGCAGCCACCGAGCATCGAGGGAGCTGGTGGGCACACTGGGCCGCATGGCTCGACGGCCACCGCGGCGGCAGGCGGCGCGCACCGCGCGGCCTCGGCAATGCGCGCCATCGGCCGATCGAGGCGGCTCCGGGCCGTTACGTCAAGGAACGCGTGTGAGGCACGGCGGCGCGAGAGGGGGCGCCGGCGTGGAAGCACCCTGACCCCGACCACAGAGAGGAGACGGATCATGTCGAGAGTCGCATTGGTAACCGGTGGAATGGGCGGGCTGGGCGAAGCGATCTGCATCAAACTGGCGGCGCTCGGCTACCGCGTGGTCACGACCTACAGTCCGGCGAACAGGAAGGCCGAGGACTGGCTCACCCAGATGCACAACATGGGCTACGGCTTCCGTGCTTACCCGTGCGATGTCTCCGACTTCGATTCGGCGAAGCAGTGTGTCGCCGCGGTCGCCGCCGAGGCCGGCCCGGTCGACGTGCTGGTGAACAACGCCGGAATCACCCGTGACATGACGTTCAAGAAGATGGGCAAGGCCGACTGGGATGCCGTCATCCGCACCAACCTCGACAGCGTCTTCAACATGACCAAGCAGGTCATCGACGGAATGACCGAGAGGCGCTGGGGACGCGTCGTCAATGTCTCGTCGGTCAACGGCCAGAAGGGTGCGTTCGGCCAGACCAACTACTCTGCGGCCAAGGCCGGCATGCACGGCTTCACCAAGGCCCTGGCGCTCGAGGTCGCGAAGTTCGGCGTCACCGTCAACACCATCTCGCCGGGCTACATCGGCACCAAGATGGTGATGGCGATTCCGCAGGAAATCCTCGACTCGAAGATCCTGCCGCAGATTCCGGTCTCGCGCCTCGGCAAGCCGGAGGAAATCGCCGGCCTGGTCGCCTATCTCGCCTCGGACGAGGCGGCCTTCGTGACCGGCGCGAACATCTCGATCAACGGCGGGCAGCACATGTTCTGAGCGGGACGCGCCGCCGCAGGCGGCCCGTAATTCGATCAACCAGGGAAGCACGACACATGACGAAAAAAGTGGCATTGGTGACCGGCGGGATGGGAGGGCTCGGCACCGCGATCTGCAAGGCACTGGCCGGAGACGGCTTCACCGTGGTGGCGAACTGTCTGCCCGGCTATCCCGACCGGGATGCGTGGCTCGCCCGCATGAAGGCGGACGGCTACGATTTCGCTGCCGCCGAGGGCGATGTCGCCGATCACGAATCGTGCCGGGAGATGGTGCGGCGGATCGAAGCCGAGGTCGGACCGGTGTCCGTGCTCGTCAATAACGCCGGCATCACGCGCGACTCCATGTTCCGCAAGATGGACCGCAGCGCGTGGGACGCCGTGATCGCGATCAACCTGGGCAGCGTCTACAACGTCACCCACGAGGTGCTGGGCAGCATGTGCGAGCGCGGCTGGGGACGCGTCGTCAGTCTGTCCTCGGTCAATGGGATCAAGGGCCAGTTCGGCCAGGCCAATTATTGCGCGGCCAAGGCCGGCATCCTCGGCTTCACGCGCGCGATCGCCCAGGAGGTGGCCAAGAAGGGCGTCACCGTAAATGCCATCGCGCCGGGGTACGTCGGGACCGACATGGTGATGGCGATCAAGCCCGAGGTGCGCGAGCAGATCGTCGCCCAGATCCCGATGGGCCGGCTCGGCAAGCCCGAGGAGATCGGCCATCTGGTCGCTTATCTCGCCTCGGAGCATGCCGGATACATGACCGGTGCGACGCTGAACATCAATGGCGGCCTGCACATGTACTGAGTGACGCCGTGGACGGCTGTATATAATCGCTCTATGGAACGCAAACTCCGGAGCCCAGCGATGTCCGAGCAACCTCGTCTGATCAAGAAATACCCCAACCGCCGGCTCTACGACACCCGGACCAGCGCCTACATCACGCTGGCCGACATCAAGGACCTCGTGCTGCGTCACGAGCAGTTCCATGTCATCGATGCCAAGAGCGGGGAGGAGCTCACCCGCAGCATCCTGATGCAGATCATCCTCGAGGAGGAAGCGGGCGGTGCGCCGATGTTCTCGAGCGACATGCTGGCCCAGATGATCCGCTTCTAC
This sequence comes from Betaproteobacteria bacterium CG2_30_68_42, assembly GCA_001872285.1. Lineage (GTDB taxonomy): Bacteria > Pseudomonadota > Gammaproteobacteria > Burkholderiales > Rhodocyclaceae > CG2-30-68-42. The sequence continues at coordinate 5,794 of MNXU01000049.1, read as the reverse complement.
GGCGACGCCATGCAGGGCATGATGGGCAAGTATCTCGAGACCAACATCAAGGCCTTCACCAGCATGCAGCAGAAGTTCCAGGAGCAGACGCGCGCGCTCTACGGAGAGAATTCCCCGGTCAGCAAGGACCTGTGGACGCAGTTCCTCAGCTTCCAGGGCCCAGCCATGCAGAGCATGATGGGGACCTACATGGAGCAGAGCCAGAAGATGTTCCGCCAGATGCAGGAACAGCTCCAGGGCCAGGCGCGCAACCTCTTCGCCGGCATGCAATTCCCTGCCGCCGAACACACCGAAAAGAAGAAGTAAGGCGGGGTCAGGTCTAGCTTTGTAGCATGGCACGCGCTAGAGTCGCGCTTGCCATGTCCCGACCGCTGCGCATCGAGTTCCCCGGCGCCCTCTACCACGTCACCTCGCGTGGCGACCGGCGCGAAGACATCTTCGAGGACGATGAGGACCGCTCGGCGTTCCTGTCGATCCTCGGCCAGGTGGCGCAGCGGTTCAACTGGGTCTGCTGCGCGTATTGCCTGATGGGCAATCACTACCACCTGCTCGTGCGCACCCCGGACGGCAACCTCTCGCGCGGAATGCGCCAGCTCAACGGTGTCTATACCCAGGCGAGCAATCGCCGCCACGACCGCGCGGGGCACCTGTTCCAGGGGCGTTACAAGGCGATCCTCGTCGAAGCCGATGCCTACCTGCTCGAACTGTCGCGCTATATCGTGCTCAATCCCGTGCGTGCCGGGATGGTGAAAAAGCCGGCGGACTGGCGCTGGAGCAGCTATCGTGCGAGCATCGGCTTGGAAGCGCCACCTGCCTGGCTGGCGGCCGATGTCGTGCTGGAGCAGTTCGCCAAGCGGCGCAGCCTGGCGCGCGAGCGCTATGCCGGCTTCGTCGCGGAAGGCATCGATGCCCCATCACCCTGGTCCGGTGTGCGCGGGCAGTTGTATCTGGGCGACGAGGGGTTCGTGCGGCGCGTACAGGCTCGACGGCCATCGGGTGAGGGCGATGTGCAGATTCCGCTCGCCCAGCGTCGCCCGCCCGCGCCCTCGCTGGTGCAGATCGCAAGCCGCATCCATGACCGGGATGCCGCCATCCGGGCCGCGCATGCCACCGGCGCATATTCCTATCAGAGCATCGCCGCGCATTTCGGGATCCACTTCACCACGGTGGGACGGATCGTCAGGACTTTGGCATAGCGATGCTACATTGCTAGACCTGACCCCCAGGATGAACGATGCGCAATTGCTGGCGGCGCTCGCCGGCATCGTCGGTAGCCGCGAGGTCCTCACCGGCGAAGACGCGGCGCCCTGGCTGACCGACTGGCGCGGCCGCTACCACGGGCGCGCCCGCTGCGTCGTGCGTCCGGCCACGAGCGAGCAGGTCGCACAGGTGGTCGCGCTGTGCGCGCGCAGCCGCGTGCCGATGCTCGCCCAGGGAGGCAACACCGGACTGGTCGGCGGCGCCACGCCAGACGAGACGGGAGAGACCGTCGTCATCGGCCTCACCCGGCTCGACCGCATCCGCGCGATCGATCCGGCCGACTTCACGATCACGGTCGAAGCCGGTTGCACGCTCGCGCGGGTGCAGGAGGCCGCGCGCGCGGCCGGGCGGCTCTTTCCGCTCAGCCTCGCCTCCGAGGGAAGCTGCCAGATCGGCGGCAACCTCGCGACCAATGCCGGCGGCATCCACGTGCTGCGCTACGGGAGCATGCGCGCGCTCACCCTCGGCCTCGAGGTGGTGCTGCCCGACGGCACGCTCTGGGACGGCCTGCGCGCGCTCGCCAAGGACAACACCGGCTACGACCTCAAGCAGCTCTTCATCGGCGCCGAGGGCACGCTCGGCATCATCACCGCGGCCGTGCTGCGCCTGTTCCCGCTCGCCCACGCGCGCGCCGTCGCGTGGGCCGCGGTGGCCGGCCCCGCTGCGGCCGTCACGCTGGCTTCGCGCCTGCGCGAGCGCTTCGGCGAGCGCATCTCCGCCTTCGAGATCGCCGGGCGCAGCGCGCTCGAACTCGTGCTGCGCCACATCCCCGGCACGCGCGACCCTCTCGGCCGCGCACATCCGTGGCAGGTGCTCGCCGAGATCGCGGACAGCGAACCGGACCGCGAGCCGGGCGATGCGCTCGCCGCCGCGCTCGCCGATGCGCACGCGGCCGGTCTTGTCGCCGATGCGGTGATCGCCGCGAGCGAGGCGCAGGCCGCCTCGCTGTGGAAACTGCGCGAGAGCATCTCGGAAGCGCAGCGCATCGAAGGCGTCAGCATCAAGCACGACATCTCGGTGCCGCCGGGCCGCATCCCCGAGTTCCTCGAACGCGCGGGGCAGGCGCTGCGCGAAGCGTTCGGCGAGGTGCGCTTCGTCGTCTTCGGCCACATCGGCGACGGCAACCTGCACTACAACCTGTCGCGGCCGCAGGCCACCGAAAATGACGCCTTCATCGCGCAGACGCCGCAGGCGAACCGCATCGTCTACGACCTGGTGGCCGCGCTCGGCGGCAGCATCAGCGCCGAGCACGGCATCGGTCAGCTCAAGCGCGAGGAAATCCGGCGCTACAGGAGCGCGATCGAGCTCGATCTCATGCGCCGGATCAAGACGGCCCTCGACCCCCGGGGACTCATGAATCCGGGCAAGCTCCTCTGAAGCGCGCGCCTCGCGTCGTTTACAACGCTGGGTGCCGCCCGTATAATCCGCGACTCTCTCGTGGGGGGTATAGCTCAGCTGGGAGAGCGCTTGCATGGCATGCAAGAGGTCAGCGGTTCGATCCCGCTTACCTCCACCAACATCGGTCCCCATCGTCTAGAGGCCTAGGACATCGCCCTTTCACGGCGGTAACCGGGGTTCGAATCCCCGTGGGGACGCCAGCACATCTGCGGGGTCAGGTCTAGCATCGTAGCATCGCCCGCTCCGCCCATCCTCCGGGCGAAGCCGCGGACGTCGGCCTCGACGACCACATTCCCGCAATCGTTGCGACACGCTCGCAGAACGCGAGGGCAGGCCAGCGCCTGACCTCCCGCGGTCGGTGGCGACCCCCGCCGATGGGAGCTTGCGTCTCGCCGTTCCCCGCCCGGCCACCGGCACGCTCGCGTCCGCCATGCTACGAAGCTAGACCTGACCCCGCGCTTTTGACCCCGCGCTTTCGCGGGTGACGTCGTCCTCAGTGGCAACTATCTCACGGTCGCCGCGCGGGGTGCGCACCGTGGCGACAACAATGTCACGGAAGGCCGCCCCTCGAGCCACATAGACTGTGATCGCCCGATTTGCCGGGGAAACTTCGAGGAGATCAACACATGTTCCAACGTGCCCGTCTGTCGTCGTCCGAGAGTTTTCACCACGTCTGCCGCCCGCTGCGCGCCGGCGAAGCCATTCCGCCGCTGCCGGGACTGATGCAGCAGATCGCGTCCTACCACGCCGATCTGGCACGCCTCGCCCAGCTCGATGCGGCCGCCGCCGGAGCGAATGAGGAGGACGATTCCGACCTCGATCTCGACGACTGACGACAAGAGCATCGAAGCTGGACTGGACACCAAGATGTACAAAATGATTGCTCGATCCCTCATCGCCGGCGCCCTGGCCGGCTTCTCGATCTCCGGATCGGCCTTGGCCTTCGTCATCGACGGCAATCTCGCAGACTGCGTGCATTGAAGGGGTCAGGTCTAGCATCGTAGCATCCCCGCTCCCCCGCCAGCCCGTAACCGTAGGGCGCAATAAGCGGAGCGCATCGCGCCGAACGTCCGCCCGCCTTGCGAAGCGCGGCAGAACCACCACGCAGGGCAGGGCGACGCACGAACGTCGGCGACCCCCGAGCTCGCCCCGCCCTCCGCATGCTACGAAGCTAGACCTGACCCCGTATATTTGATCCGTAAGGAAACCCGCCCGCCAGCGACCAATCGCGGTGGGCGTCAACTGGGCACCCTTCAAGTCCAGCCAAGGAAATTGCGATGAATATCACCCTAGCCGACAAAAAACTAGATATCCGCGTAAGCCCACGGGCAGCGCGCGCCCTCGCGGAACGCACGGCTCCCCTGCAGGCCGAGATGGAACTGCTGTTTTCCTGCCTGATCCGCAAGCGGGTGCGCTTCAGTGAATCGGTCATGAATGACGCAATACCGGTATCGGACCGGCTCTCGGTACGCTTCCGGCCAGTGATGACTCGCGTGTGCGCCATGGCCGATGTCACCGGCAGCCCGCCGCTGGACGACTTCCCTATCGCCAACCCCAGCCCCTTTGTGCCGCATTGGCTGACCATCGACTACCGGCGGGGCGAGTGGTCGGGCGAATTCGGTTATTGAGGAGCGCCCGATGAACTGGCTATTGTTTCCTGCTTAAGTAATGTCCTATACTTCCGGTCGGAGGTATCCCATGCGACCGACCGGAACTTCAGAGGAACTTGAACGCCGCCGCCGGCGAGCATTGACGCTGCTCGGGGAGGGGATGATGCCCGTCGAGGTGGCCAAGCTCATTGGCGTCGACCGACGAAGCGTGCGCCGATGGAGAGCATCGATCCGTAAGGAGGGCGAGGACGGACTTCGGGCGAGTGGAAGGGGTCAGGTCTAGCATCGTAGCATCGCCCGCTCCGCCCATCCTTCGGGCGGAGCTGCGGACGTCTGCCTCGACGACCGCTTTCCCGCCATCGTCACGACACGCTCGCGGAGACGCGAAGGCAGGCCAGCCCCTGACCTCCCGCGGTACGTGGCGATCCTTGCCAGAGGGCGCTTGCGTCTCGCCGTTCCCCGCCTAGCCGCCGGCGCGCTCAGCCCGCCATGCTACAAAGCTAGACCTGACCCCGCCCGTTATCGGCCGCGCGACGTAGCCCAGACGCCTCGGCGCTGCCGCTTTGCGTCGCCCTCCAGCGCATACAACTTTGCGCGCAATTCGGACGAACGCGTTCCCTGTGGGCTGGGTGCCGGGATGCCCTTAATCCGCGCAAGACCACGGCTCACCAGCAGCTCGGCCAGGCTCTGCCCGTTCACCTCCACGAAGGCCAGATAACGCGGTGTCGCGCCGCGGCCGCCTGCGCTCGCCCAGCGCGTCCAGACCACGAACGGCGCCCGCAAGGCTTCGCGAACTGTGTCGGACGCCCGTTTGCCCGCGAACAGGGCCTCATCGATGGTGACGCCGAAATACTCGGCCTGTTCGCGAACGCGGTCCGCATGCTGAAGCCTGGTCTCCGGTGCGTCCACCAGGTACAGGCGTACCACCATCTCCTTTTCGCCGCAGCGCACGTGAAAGCTGTCCCCGTCGTTGTAGGGCTGCTCGACGTAACGACAGCCCACGAACTGCACCCACGGCCTGCGCGCAGCCGCCCAGCCGGAGGCCGACACGCACAACAGCGTGAGCGTCAGAATCGAAGCAAGCACTGCACTGAGCAGGTTCATACGCCTCCTCACGCCCACGAACGGCACCACGCCAGCCCCCCTAGCCCGCATGGTACGCCGCATGGAAGGGGTCAGGTCTAGAATCGTAGCATCCCGCCACGCCGCCAGCCCGTAGCCCGGGCGCAACGAGCGAAGCGCATTGCGCCGAACGCCTGCCCTTCGCGCAAATCGCGGCAGAACCACCACGCAGGGCAGGGCGACGGACGAATCCCCCGACCCTCAACCTCGCCCCACCTCCTGCGTGCTACAAAGCTAGACCTGACCCCGGCCCCCCGCCCGTCCATCCGGCGCTTCACGCTTCAGCTTGCCGATACGGACGAGGTTTTCCAGGTTACCCGAGGGCATCTTCGTCCCCAAGCAACCAGATCTTCGCGCCCTTCATCACCCGGCTGACGAAGGCGTTGCCCTCCGCCCGCCGCCTT
>MNXU01000012.1 GCA_001872285.1 Betaproteobacteria bacterium CG2_30_68_42 | reverse complement strand
GGACATCAGCGCCAGCCGGAGCAGCTCGGCGCGCGGGAGCACGGTCCCGACCGCGAGCCGCGAGCCGCTCCCGCGCAGGGTATCGACATCCTCTTCGGTGACGGCGAGCGGCTCGCGGGAATCGAGCCCCGCATCGAGCACGACCATCGCCGTCATCAGCTTGGTGATCGAGGCGATCGGCAGCACCGCATCCGGATTCTTCTCGAACAGCACCTCGCCCGAGGACTGATCGGCCACCAGCACCGAAGCCGAGCGCACCATCGGGTCGCCCGCCGCTGCCTGCGCGGGCCGGTGCCGCCGCACCGCAGGACGTGCCGCCGGCTTGCGTGCAGGCGCTTTCTTCCTGGCGCTCTGGTGTTTCTTCGCGCTCGCGCGGCTTTCCTTGGCAGCCTGGGCAGCCGGAATCGTCGAGAATGCCATCGCCATGATCGCCGCCGCAGCGAGCGCCGCGGACCTGAGCAGCTTTCCCATCGTCCCTCCCTTTCGAACCCGGCGTAGTCTAAGCACGCCCGCACGAATGATCAAGAGAAGGGATGGAACCGGCTCTTCATCCAGGATCGCAGCCGTGGGATGCGTCGACGGCCAGGAAGGCCACCAGATCCTCGCGGCGCGCCATCGCGTCGGCATACCCGAGTTCGATCAGCGCGCGGGTGAACGGGATTTCGAACAGCAGATAACTCGCCAGCATCGCGCCGGTTTGGGCCGTGCCCCCGAGGCCGCCGAGGAGCCTGCGCACCGGCCCGGGGAGGGCGCCGACATGCTGCGCGGCGATCAGCTCGATGCGCTGGCTGGGGGCGATCACCAGCGTCTCGATCGGGCGCAGGCCGAGCGCGGCCTTGTCCGCCACTCCGTCCGGCAGGCGATCGAGCATCTGGTTGATGCGGCGGATGCGTTCGAGATCCACGGCCAGGCCGTCGAGGAAGATGCTGGCGAGCGCATGGCCTGCGATCTGGGCAAAGGACGGATAGGTTTCGGCGCGCGCGCGGATCTTGTCCTCGCCGAGGAAGCCGGAACCGATCACCAGGATGCGGCCGGCGCCGAGATGGATCGCGGGCGAAATCGGAGCGAGCTGCCGCATCGAGCCGTCGCCGAAGAACTCGCGATGAATCCGGGTCGCCGGAAAGATGAACGGGATCGCCGAGGAGGCGAGCAGATGGTCAACGCTGAGCCGCGTGCGGGCGGCGTGCCGTTGCGTGCGGCTCCACGGCTGGATGTCGGGCGCGCCCTGGAAGAAGGTGATCGACTGGCCGGTCAGATAACCGGTGGCGGTGATCGAGACGGCATACAGGGCACCCTGCCCGATCGCCCGTTCGATCCCGGCGAAATCGAGCGTGCGCTCCAGCAATCGGCGCAGTGGCGTGTTGTCGAACACCGAGCGCGGGTTCTGCCGCAGGAACCAGCCGAACATCAGCAGCGCCAGCCACCGCCCGCCGGAGAGCGCCACGCCGAGCGCATCGGCGCGATACACGTGGTTGACGTGGAAGTTCGCCCAGACCTCGTGGATGGCATCGACGGCCCGGCCGAAATCCTCCGCGAACGCCGCGAGGCTCGCCGCGTTGACGGCACCGGCCGAGGTGCCGCAGATGATCGGGAAGGGATTCCGGCGCGGATCGGGCAGCAGATCGCGGATCGCGCGCAGCACCCCGACCTGGTAGGCGGCACGCGCGCCGCCTCCGGTCAGCACGACCGCGGTCAGGGGACGGGGGAGAGGGGTCGGGGGACAGGGGACAGAGGCAGCGCAGAGCGCCGTGCCGCCGTCCCCGATCTCGCTCCCCTGCTCCCTGTTCATATGGCAATACTAGCGCGGCGCGCTCACGCCTGGCCCTTGGCCGCCTCCACGACGGCGAGCGCGGTCATGTTCACGATCCGGCGCACGGTCGCCGTCGGGGTGAGGATGTGCACCGGCTTGGCGGCGCCGAGCAGGATCGGACCGACCGTGATGTTGTCCCCTGCCGCGGTCTTCAGGAGATTGAACGCGATGTTGGCGGCATCCAGGCTGGGCATCACCAGCAGGTTGGCCTGGCCCTCGAGGCGGGAGTTCGGAAAGATCACCCGCCGCACCTCCTCGTCGAGCGCCGCGTCGCCATGCATCTCGCCCTCGACCTCGAGCCCCGGCGCCCGCTCGCGCACGAGCTCCAGCGCCCTGCGCATCTTCACGGCGCTCGGCGTGTCGTCGGTGCCGAAGCTCGAATGCGACAGCAGCGCGACCTTGGGCTGGAAACCGAAGCGTTCGACTTCCGCGGCCGCGACCAGCGTCGTCTGGGCGATCCTCTCGGCATCCGGATCGTAGTTGACGTAGGTGTCGCAGATGAACACGGTACGCCCCGGCAGCACCAGACAGTTCATCGCGGCGAACTCCTTTACCCCCGGCAACAGGCCGATCACGTTGCGCACGTGGCGCAGATGGCCGCCGAACGCGCCGTAGGTGCCGCAGATCATCCCGTCCGCATGCCCGAGCCGGAGCAGCAGGGAGCCGATCAGGGTCGCGCGCCGCTGGACTTCGCGCTTGGCGTAGTCGACCGACACGCCCTTGCGCTCCATCAGCGCGTGGTAGTGCGACCACAACTCGCGATAGCGCGGGTCGGAGTCCTGATTGACCAGATCGAAGTCGATCCCCGCGCGGATGCGCAGTCCGAAGCGTTCGATGCGCTTGTCGATGGCCTCCGGCCGGCCGATCAGGATCGGGAAGGCGAGCCCCTCGTCGACGATGTTCTGGGTGGCGCGCAGCACGCGCTCGTCCTCGCCCTCGCACAGCAGCACCCGCCTGGGCGCGGCCTTGGCGGCGCTGAAGATCGGCTTCATGATGAGGCCGGAATGCCAGACGAAGGCCGTGAGCTGGGCCCGGTACGCGTCCCAGTCGGCGATCGGGCGCGTGGCCACACCCGATTCGATCGCCGCCTTCGCCACCGCCGGCGCCACCGCGCAGATGAGCCGCGGGTCGAAGGGTTTGGGGATGAGATACTCCGGCCCGAAGCTCTCGGGCTCCATGCCGTAGGCGGCGGCCACCACGTCGGACTGTTCGGCCTCGGCGAGCTGGGCGAGCGCGTGCACGGCGGCGAGCTTCATCTCCTCGGTGATGGCGGTGGCACCCACGTCGAGCGCCCCGCGGAAGATGAACGGGAAACAGAGTACGTTGTTCACCTGGTTCGGATAGTCCGATCGGCCGGTCGCGACGATCGCGTCATCGCGCACCTCGCGCACTTCCTCCGGCATGATCTCGGGCACCGGATTGGCCAGCGCGAAGATGACCGGACGCTTCGCCATCTTTGCCACCATCTCCTTCTTGAGCACCCCGCCGGCCGAAAGTCCGAGGAACACGTCCGCGTCCGGGATGATGTCGGCGAGTTTGCGCGCCGCGGTGTCCTGCGCGAAGCGCTCTTTGAGCGGATCCATCTCCTCGACGCGACCCTTCCAGACCACGCCCTTGATGTCGGCGACCCAGATGTTCTCGACGCGCACGCCCACCCGCACCAGCATGTCCAGACAGGTAAGCGCCGCCGCGCCGGCGCCCGAGCACACCAGCTTGACGTCCCCGGCGCGCTTGCCGACCACCTTCAGCGCATTGAGCACAGCCGCGCCCACCACGATCGAGGTTCCATGCTGGTCGTCGTGGAAGACCGGGATCTTCATCCGTGCGCGCAGCTTGCGCTCGACGATGAAGCAGTCCGGAGCCTTGATGTCCTCGAGGTTGATGCCGCCGAAGGTCGGCTCGAGCGCGGCGACGATCTCCACCAGCCGGTCCGGGTCCCGTTCGCTCACCTCGATATCGAACACGTCGATACCCGCGAACTTCTTGAACAGCACCGCCTTGCCCTCCATCACCGGCTTGGCCGCGAGCGGACCGATCGCGCCCAGGCCGAGCACCGCCGTTCCGTTCGTGACCACTCCGATCAGGTTGCCGCGCGCGGTCAGGCTGCGCGCCTGCGCCGGATCGGCGACGATTTCCTCGCACGCAGCCGCCACGCCGGGCGAATAGGCATAGGAGAGGTCGTTCTGGTTGACCAGGGCCTTGGTCGCGACGACCGCGATCTTTCCGGGGCGCGGCTTGCGGTGGTATTCGAGAGCGGCATTGCGGGCGATCGGGTCCATCGGGGGCGTCATCCGGGTGAGGGAAAGAGCGAATGTTAAGTCCTGGGGCCGCGCACCGCCATTGTGGAAGTCCGACCTGCCGGCCGCCGATGGCATAATCGCGCGGCGCTCACCGCCGCAGGCCCCTCCCCGCCCGGGCCGGATGCCGGCCCCGGAGGAATCCGCCACACCATGAACAACCCGCTTCGCGCCGCCGCCCGGATGGCGGACATCGCGCCCTTCCACGTGGTCGAGCTGCTCACCCGTGCGCGCGCGCTCGAAGCGCAGGGCCGGACGATCATCCACATGGAGGTCGGCGAGCCCGACTTCCCGACACCGGTTCCGATGCTGGAAGCGGCGAGCCGCTTCCTGCGCCGCGGCGAGGTGCATTACACCCCCTCGCTGGGCATTCCGGAACTGCGCGAGGCGATCGCAGGTTTCTACGAGACACGTTACGGCCTGCGCGTCGATCCGGGGCGTGTGGTGGTCACCGCGGGCGCCTCGGGCGCGCTGCTGCTCGCGCTCGGCGCACTCGTCGATCCCGGCGACGAAGTGCTGATGGCAGACCCCGGCTATCCATGCAACCGGCATTTCGTGCGCTGCCTGGGCGGACTGCCCAAAGGCATCCCGGTCGGCTCGGCCAGCGCCTACCAGCTCACGGCGGAGCAGCTCGAGGCGGCATGGACCCCGCACACGCGTGCGGTGCTGGTCGCCTCACCCGCGAACCCGACCGGCACCCTGATCACGAACGGGCAGATGCAGCGCATCGCGGCCCTCGTCAGGCAGCGGGGAGGCGCCCTGCTCGTCGACGAGATCTACCACGGCCTGACCTACGGCGCGGAAGCGATGAGCGCGCTCGCCTTCGACGACGACGCCTTCGTGATCAACAGCTTCTCGAAGTACTTCGGGATGACCGGCTGGCGCCTCGGCTGGCTCGTCGCGCCGCAGGCCTGCATCCGCGACATCGAGAAGCTCGCGCAGAACCTCTTCATCTGTCCCTCGGCGCCCGCGCAGTACGCCGCTCTCGCGGGCTTCCAGCGCGACACGCTGGAAATCCTCGAAGCGCGGCGAGCCGAGTTCCGCAACCGCCGCGACTTCCTGCTGCCTGCGCTCGCCGGGCTCGGCTTCGCGATCCACACCCGGCCCGAAGGCGCGTTCTATCTGTATTCGGAGATCTCCGCGCTCGCACCCGACAGCCAGGAATTCGCGTGGCGGCTCCTGGACGAGGCCGGTGTCGCTACCACGCCCGGACTCGACTTCGGAACGAACCGGCCCGAGGCCCACGTCCGCTTCGCCTATACCAGCCCTCTTTCGACGCTCGAAGAGGGCGTGGAGCGCCTGCGCCGCTACCTCCGCGGCTAGGCGGCTCTCAGCGCCTGGCTTCGGCCGCGATCGCCGCGAGCAGCTTGCCGACCGCCGCGGTTCCGGCCGCCTTTCCGGGCTTGCGGTAGGCCACATGGACCGTGCCCGGCTCCTTCGCGAGCGCATAGACCGCGATCGCGTAGGGACAATAGACGAGGTTGGCCGGATCGGCTTCCGCCATCTCGCGTGAAGCCTTGGCGCTGCAGAACTCGAGCACCTGGGCGTGCTCATAAATCTTCTTCGACGCCCCGAGGTCCTTGCCGGTGCGCTCCAGCATCGCGCCGACGTTGGCCGTGTAGTCGATCACCAGGCCGTGGGACTCGATCGCGTGGACCACGCTTTCCTTCACCTCGTCGAACTGACCCTTGACCTTGTACTGCACCACACTCGGGTCGGCCGCCCACAGCGCACCAGCGAACATCAGCATCGCGCACAACGAAATCGCACGTTTCATTGCCATCCTCCGTCTACCCAGTTGATAAGAACCCGCTGATAAAGGATAGCACACGCGTGCGGATCAACCCCCCGGACGTTCCGACTTGCGCATCGCCTGCTCGATGCGACGGCGCTCGGCGATGACCCGGCTCGCATACTTGTTCTCGGTGTCGCCGGTGGCGCCGGCGTATTGCTGGAGTCCCGCTTCGAGGCCGCCCGCACCCTGGATCGACTCCTTCAGCACGCGGGCGCCGACCAGGATGTTGGTCAGGGGATCGAGGAATGCGCGATCGTCGGCACTGCCGCCTTCCAGCTTGTCCTGGTGGAAACGCGGCACCACCTGCATCAGTCCGCGCGCACCGACGGGACTCTCCGCGAACGGATTGAAGCCGGACTCGATGGCCATCACCGCGACGACCAGCAGCGGATCGACCCCGACGCGCGATCCGGCCCGGTGCGCGGCATCGACCAGCGGTTCGATCGCCACCCCGGCGACCCGATAACGCCTGGCCAGATACTGGACGATGGCACTCCTCGCCGCCGAACTCCGCCCGGATGCGCCGGCGCCAGACCGTGGCGCGGTATTGGAATCCGCGGCGGTTCGGGCACTCTCACCATGGCCGCCGGCGGCCGCGAAGACGCTCTGGGCCGCATTGCGCGCCAGGTCGAAGCGCACCGCGCCGGAATATTGTGCGGCGATCGCGACGCTCGCCAGGATGCCTCCGGCGAGAAGACCGCCGTGAGCGAAATGCAGCAGCAGCGCGGCGGTTTCCCGAAGGCGCCAGCCGAGACGCAAGAATCGAAACATGATTTCTCCTTTCCGGTTCCCGCCCCCGCGGCTCGCGGCAGACATGGCGACGCTGCCATGAACAGTGCTTGTCTGCGCCGGCGGCTGCCGGCTCGCTGCGAACGGGCCGAAATCCGACGGCCGTCCGCGGGGTGATACTCGAAGAACGCTCAAAGATGAGCCGGGTACATCGCGGTGGCATCCGGCCGATTCACCCGCCGAAAGCGCGCAATGGTCGAATGCCGCGATGCAGCAAACGGCACTCTAGGGATTCACGGAGCGATTGTCAAGCTCGCGAAGGGCGGCCCGCCAACGCGGGCAGGGGTGAAGCGGGTTTCGGGTCGGCAACGCGACTGCTGCCGATGCGGGCAGGGGTAAAGACCGAATGACTTCAGCATTTCCTGGAGAGCGAAAAACGGGGCGAACGCCACGGCAGGCCGGACGCCCGCCCCGTGTCGAGGAGGCCGCTCAGGACGGACGGGAGCCCGTCGGAAATGGCCATGCGGCAGCCGGATTGAGGGAAGACTTCAATCCGGGGGCGGCGGCGGTGGAAGGCGGGGTGGACGTGCTGCCCGCAGCCGGCGCGGCCGGTGCGGCGGGTCTTGCGACAGCCTTCTTCGGCGCGGCCTTCTTGGCAGCGACCTTCTTCGGCGCGACCTTCTTCGCAGCGACCTTCTTCGGCGCGGCCTTCTTCGCGGCGACCTTCTTCGGCGCGGCCTTCTTCGCAGCGACCTTCTTCGGCGCGGCCTTCTTCGCAGCGACCTTCTTCGCGGCGACCTTCTTCGGTGCAGCCTTCTTTGGCGCAGCCTTCTTCGCGGCGGCCTTCTTCGGCGCGGCCTTCTTCGGCGCAACCCTCTTCGCAGCAGGCTTCTTCGGCGCCGGCTTCCTGGCTGCGACCTTCTTCGCCGCAACCTTCTTTGCAGCAACCTTCTTGACCGCAGCCTTCTTCGCCGCGGGTTTCGCCGCAGCCTTCTTGGCGGGCGCCTTCGTGGTCTTGACAGCCATTGCTTACCTCCTTTACGGGTAACGGGAAAAGTGACGCAACACCCGCCCGAACCGGGACGGGCCATCCAAAGCACCCGGCATCCAGCCCGGCTGCCTGAATCCCCTGATCGTTGCCCACACGCACGTCATGGCGCAACGGCTCGCAATGGCACCGGCTCGCGCGGCGACGGATCGATCGCGTCGCCCGGATAGAGCGTACCCAGCCCCGTGTCGCGGCTGCCGCGATCGGCGAGAAAACGCGAGCGCCGCTTGAATGCAGATACATCGAGCCCCGGAGCGGCGCCATCCATCGTGTCTTCCAGCCAGCGATAATCCAGTCCGACGGCGACGCGGAACAGTTCGATGAGCTGCCCGCGCAGTTCGCGCGTCCAGAGCTGCGGGTTCTCTCGCTTGATCTGGCCGATGAGCTCGATGCCGAAGTCGCGCTGCGCCGATGTCTCCTGGAGGACATACCGGAAATGGCGCGCCGTTCCGGTCATCCGCCCGCGCCGGCCGAGTGCCAGGACGGGTCCGGCTGCGCTCGCGAAGAACAGGCCCTGCATGAGGCAAACGAAGACGATCACGCAGGCCAGGAATTTCTGGTCGGAGTCGGGGGTGCCGGTGCGAAAGTCCGGATCGATCAAGGTGTCGATGAACGGAAGCAGGAATTCGTTCCTGTCCGTCATTGACGGCACTTCGTGGCACATGTTGAATATTCTGCCCGGATCAAGCTCCAGGCTGGCGACGACGTGCTCGCAGGCATCCACGTGGACCGCCGCCTGCGCAGCCTGGCGCAGGAGGAACTGGCGGCATTCCGCGTTCGTGATGTGCCGGTAGAGACCGAGCGCGGCGGCGGAGGCCGCCAGCGAACTCGCGCTGGAGAAGAAACCGAGCGTGCGCTCGACGATCCGCCGCTCGGCTTCGGAGGGCCCGGCGCGCCACTGCCCGATGTCGCGCTTCATGTCGATCCTGTCCGGCCGCCAGCGACGCCCCAGATCGCATGCGGCGAGGTAACGATCCCGTGCCCAGCGATGGCGCACCGGCAGAAGCTGATGGACATCGGCACCGGCATCGAGCAGGCGTTTGTCTTCCACGGCCACCCGGCGCAACGCGTTGCCGCTGCCGTATCGATCGAAGCCGGATCTTCCGGTTCGGTCGAGCCCGCGGCGCAGTTGGGCGCACCACTCGGCCACGCCCTGGCCCGGCGGCCCACCAGGTGCGCGATTTTCGCCGACACCCAGCGCCCAGGTCTCCGGGGAACCGCGCGCGATCCATCCGGTGTGAAGCCAGGGATCGAATCCGCCCAGGGAGCACGGCGCCTGTGCGATGCCGGCGTCGTCGCGGGCGATCAGCTTGAACGAGGAAGAAGCGACGGAGGCGGAAGAGGCGGGGGGAGAGGAAGGCGCGGTGAGGAAGGCGCCGGCGATCGGCTCATCAGGCTGGTCGTTGCCCGGACTCGAATCTGTCGCCGTCTGCATCAAGCCGTCTCCCGGTGCCCCCGTCACGATTCGCCTGGACCGTCCCGAACGCCGCGCCAGATGCGGGTTTCGGGCTACCTACTAAATCTAGTACTCCAAAGCATCCAGGTGACTAATTCTAGTGCAGCGTTTTCGACTATGCAAGCGGTTTTTCGGGAAAATCAGCGCAGACGTGCAAACGGTTGCGCGCGCCGCAGTTGCCGCCACGCCCGCCCGCATTGCCCATGCGCGGCCGAGCCGATTTGAACCGCGGCGCCGCTTTCGCATAGGATGCGCGCGTCGTCGCCGCCCTCCACCCGACATGGACACACGAGAGATTTTCATCGCGCGCCAGCCGATCCTCGACCGCAGAGAGCGCCTGGTCGCGTACGAACTGCTGTTCCGCGCGGGCGCCACCGATCGCGCCATCGTCACGAACGACGCGGCCGCGACTGCGACCGTGCTCAATCACGTCTTCACCGACTTCGGGCTCGAGGCTTCGCTGGGCGCCTGCGACGGCTTCGTCAATCTCGACGCGGCCATGCTGATGAGCGACGCGCTGGAGATGCTTCCGCGCGAGAAGTTCGTGCTCGAGGTGCTGGAGACGGTGACGATCACCCCGCAGATCGTCGAGCGCTGCCGCGCCCTGAAGCACGCCGGCTTCCGCCTCGCGCTGGACGATTTCGTGGGCTTCGAGGAGAGTCACCGTCCCCTGCTGGATCTGGCCGACATCGTCAAGATCGACCTCAAGGGAGTGGACGAGGAAGGGCTCAGCCGAACCCTCGCCGCGCTGCGTCCTTGGGATCTGACGCTGCTCGCAGAGAAGGTCGACAGCGCAGCGCAGGTCGCCCGCTGCCTCGAGCTCGGATTCGATCTCTTCCAGGGCTATTACTTCGCGCGGCCGGCGCTGATCGCCGGCCGCAAGCTGGACCACTCCGAGCTCGCGGTGATGCGGCTGCTCGCCCTCATCCAGCAGGATGCCGATGCGGGCGCGCTACAGGAGGTGTTCAGACACGAGCCGGGGCTCGCGATGAACCTGCTGCGGCTTTCCAACTCGGCCGCCGCCGGCATGCGCAGCCGGATCTCTTCGCTCGCGCAGGCCATCACGGTGCTCGGCCACAGACAGCTCCAGCGCTGGCTCAGCCTTCTCCTGTTCTCCGCACAGCCGGACGCGGCGATGCCAAGCCCGCTGATGCGGCTCGCCGCCAGCCGCGCCCGCTTCATGGAGATCCTCGCCGAACGGATCGTGGGCTCGAGCTCACGGGAACACGGCCACGCCTTCATGACCGGCATCCTTTCGCTGATGCCGGCGCTGCTTCGCGTGCCGCTCGCCGAGGTGCTGGCGCAGGTCAGCGTCTCCGAGGACATCGCCGCAGCGCTCGATGCGCGGCGCGGGACGCTCGGCAGGTTGCTCTCGCTCGCAGAGAGCCTGGAGCAGGACGAAGCCGGGCGCACCCACGCGCTGGTGGCCGAGCTAATGGGAATCGACGCCGATGCCGTCAATGCCGCCGCCTGCGAGGCGCTCGCCTGGACCAATGCCATCGGCGAGCCGGCACACGAATGACGGTTTCAGGTTTCGGGTTGCGGGTTTCGGGTTTTCGGGTCGCCGGTGTGCGGGTGGGGAAGGGGAACGCGCGACCAGTCGAAGCGCGGGCCCGGATCGGTCTTGCGGGCGGGTGCGACATCGCAGTGGCCCACGCATTCCCGGATCGGGTAGCGAGCGCGCACGGCCACGATCAGGCGTTCGAGCGCCTCGTATTGCTCCGGCTCGAACGGGCGCTCGTCGCAGCCTTCCAGTTCGATGCCGATCGAATAGTCGTTGCAGCGGCCACGGCCGCGCCAGGACGATTCTCCCGCGTGCCAGGCGCGCTTTTCGCAGGGCACGAACTGCACCAGTTCCCCGTCGCGACGCACGAGGAAATGCGCGGCGACGCGCAGCGAAGCGATCGCGCCGAAATACGGATGCGCGTCCGCGTCGAGCCGGTTCGTGAACAGGCGTTCGATGGCGTCTCCACCGAATTCGCCCGGCGGCAGGCTGATGGAATGGATGACGACGAGATCGACGTCCATGCCCGGGGGACGGTCGTCGCAGTTCGGCGAGGGCACGAGGCGCGCACCCACCAGCCACCCGTCCGCGTCCAGCCCACCCATCACCGATACCGGCCGCGCGCGCGCCCTCACTCGTTCATTCCCAGCCGTTCCATGCGATAGCGCAGGGAGCGGAAGGTGACGCCGAGCAGGCGCGCCGCGGCGGTGCGGTTGAAGCCGGTCTGCTCCAGCGCATCCGCGATGGCCTGGCGCTCGGCGCGGTCGAGGTAGTCCTGCAACGACAGGCCGCTCGTGCCGCGCGAGCGCTCCACACACTCGGGCGCGGGCGGCGCGAGCCGCAGGTCCTCGGCGCCGATCTCGCTGCCCGAGAGCAGCGCCAGCGCGCGCTCGAGCACGTTTTCCAGTTCGCGCACATTGCCCGGGAAGGGATATTCACCGAGCGCCTTCAGGGCCCCTTCCGAGAGCCGCGGGACGGGGAGCCCGGCGGCGCCGGCGAGCCGCTCCAGGATGTGGCCGGAAAGCAGCGGAACGTCCTCGCGGCATTCCGAGAGGCTGGGCATGCGCAGCTCGATGACGTTGATGCGGTAGAACAGGTCCTGGCGGAATCTCCCCTGCTCGACGAGCTGCCCGAGGTTCTGATGGGTCGCGCTGATGATGCGCACATCGGCCGGTTCCTCGGCGGCGGCGCCGATCCTGCGCACCCGTTTTTCCTGGATCGCGCGCAGCAGCTTCACCTGCATCGCCAGCGGCAGCTCGGCCACCTCGTCGAGGAACAGGGTGCCGCCCTGCGCGGCCTGGAAGAAGCCGCCGCGGTCGGTGTCGGCGCCGGTGAACGAGCCCTTCCGATAGCCGAAGAACTCGCTCTCCATCAGGTTCTCCGGGATCGCGCCGCAGTTCACCGGCACGAAGGGCCCGGAGCGCCGCGCCCCCATCTCGTGGATGAGGCGCGCCGCGCGCTCCTTGCCGGTGCCGGATTCGCCATGGATGTAGACCGGCGCCTGGCTGCGGGCGAGCTTGCCGATGGTCTCCAGCACCTGGCGGATGGCGGGCGAAGCGCCGAGCAGGGCGTGCTCGGGTTCGGCCTCGCGCGCGCCCGGCACGGCGGGCAGATCGACGGCGGAGCGCACCAGCGCGCGCAACTGTTCGAGGGCGACCGGCTTGGCCAGGTAGTCGAAGGCGCCGGCCTTGAGCGCCGCGACCGCGTTCTCCGCGCTCCCGTAGGCCGTGATCACCGCCACCGGGAGGTCGCGGCAGTTCTCCGCGATATGACGGACGAGTTCGAGTCCGTCCCCGTCGGGCAGCCTCATGTCGGTCAGGCACAGCCGGTAGCTGCGCCGCGCGAGCGCCTCCCTGGCCTCGGCGAGGCTGCCGGCGCAGTCCGCTGCGAGCCCCATGCGCGCGAGCGTGAGATCGAGCAGTTCGCGGATGTCGGCCTCGTCGTCGACCACCAGCACGCGCGCCGCCTCGGGCCGGTTGCGGCGCTGGGCGTTCATGCCGACGGGCCCGACTGCGCGCCGATGCGGAAGTGCGCACCCGAGGGCGCACCGAGAAGTTCGAGGTTCGCGTGGTTGGCCTCGCACAGTTCGCGCGCGATGTACAGTCCGAGCCCGGTGCCGTGCGTATGGGTGGTGAAGAAGGGATCGAACACCTGGGCGCGCACTTCCTCCGGGATGCCCGGTCCGTCGTCGGCGACCTCGATCGCGGTGCGTCCCCGCGCCTCGTCCGTCGATACGCTCAGCCGGATCGCCCCCTCGCGCCCCGAGCAGTAGCGGCGCGCGTTGGCAGCCAGG
Organism: Betaproteobacteria bacterium CG2_30_68_42; assembly: GCA_001872285.1. GTDB lineage: Bacteria > Pseudomonadota > Gammaproteobacteria > Burkholderiales > Rhodocyclaceae > CG2-30-68-42. The sequence continues at coordinate 6,943 of MNXU01000012.1, read as the reverse complement.
TTCCACAACACCTGGTCGAGGTGGGCGCGGTCGAATCGCATGGTCGAATCGTACCCCACGTCGATGCGAAACAGCGCGCGCGCCGCACCCCCGCGCTGGCAGAACTCGTCGACGAAGTCGTGCAGATACGCGTCGAGCCGGATCGTCTCGGCCTGCACGCGGTCGCGCCGGCCCAGTTGCAGGACATCGCGCACCATGCGATCCAGGCGCCGGGTGTTGTCGCCGATGATCGCGGTGAGCCGCGCCTGCCCCGGTCCGCCCGCGTCCTCGCCGAGCAGTTCGGCGGCGTGGCTGATCGCGGCCAGCGGATTGCGGATCTCGTGTGCGATGCCCGCGGTCAGCCGGCCCAGCGCGGCGAGCTTGAGCTGCTGGGCCTGAGCCTGGACGCGCCCGAGATCCTCCAGATAGACCAGCGTGTCCCCGCCCTGCGCGGGCCGGACGAAGCGCGCGCGGATGCTCGATGCGCCCGGCGGCGCAGGCAGCGGCTCCATCGCCTGTTCGCCCGCGAGGCGGAAGCGCTCGAAGCTCGCGGCGAGCGCCGGCGAGAGCTCGTCGAGCGGCACACCGACCACTGGCGAGCGGCCGAGCAGCTCGCAGGCGCGCGGGTTGGACTGGCGCACCGCAGCGTTCGAATCGACCACCAGCACCCCGTCCGCCATGTCGCGGATGATGTATTCATTGACCCGCAACTGGTTGTCGAGCGCGATGCCGCGCTCCCGCGCGAGGGCGGCATTGGCGCTCACCCGTTGCGCCAGCAGCCGGGCGGAAATCGCGATCGCGAAGAAGCCGATGCTGGTCGTGCCCACCGTCATGAATTCGCCGGCTTCGGCCGCGAAGTCGAGCATTCGCAGGCCCTGCTCCGCAAGCACGGCGAGCGTGGCCATCGCCGCATAGAACACCGTCAGGCGGCCCTGCCCGACCAGTCCGGCGCCCGCGAGCACCACCACGATCATGATCGCGATGCCGCCGCGCAGCCCCCCGCTCGCGTGCATGAGCAGGGTCAGCGCCACGACGTCGGTCATCACCTGGACGGTGAGCAGCCAGTCGAAGGGCAGCCAGCGGCGGCGGTGCGTCGCGACGAATGCGAGCGCGGCCAGGCAGTACGCGACATCGGTGGTGAGGAACAGCCGCGACTGGATCGCGCTCGCCCCCTCGCGCTGCACAGCCGCGGCGACGAGGAACACCAGCGCCACGGCCAGCCGGTACAGGTTGAAGTAGTACAGCGACTTCCAGCGCGTGTCCGGGCCGTCCAACCCCCCGGATGCCGCGGAACCGTTCATCTCCAGCGGGAACGCGGCCGGGACATCAACCGCCCAGGCGACGATGTTCGTCGCAGCAGAAGAAACGCTCCGCCTGCCTCACCGCCTCGCTCTCCGGCAGGTGCACCCCGCAGTGCGCGCACACGACCATCCGCTCCGGCGCACGCTCCCGAGGGTTTTCCGCGCCGCCGCGCGGTCCCGAGCGCCGCTTCGAACTCTTGAAGAACAGGTAGACGAGGATCGCGGCGAGTACGAAGAGAATCAGCTTTCCCATGGCGTCGCGCGTCCTGCGTGGCAGGGGATGGTCGGGGTGAGAGGATTCGAACCTCCGACTCCTGCGTCCCGAACGCAGTACTCTACCAGGCTGAGCTACACCCCGACCGGACCGTCCGCGGGGCGACGCCCCGCTCGGGAAAGATGCCGCCGCACGGGCCCACGGGAATCAGTGATCGCGCCCGACGGCGAAGGCGGCCAAGTCTAGCAGACTTTGCAGATGGGTTGAATGCGGCAGCCCGGCGAGCGCCGCCACCCCGAGCTTCATTTCCGACTCGGCGCGCCGGCGCGTCTCCTCGATCGCGCCGGTCGAGCGCACCGCATCGAGGATCTGCGCGAACGCTTCCTTGCCGCCGTGCTCGATCGCGCTGCGCACGCAGGCCGACTGCGCGGGGCTGCCGTGCTGGAGGACATGGATGAGCGGCAGCGTCGGCTTGCCCTCGGCGAGGTCGTCGCCGAGATGCTTGCCGGTCGAGCGCTCGTCGCCCGAGTAGTCGAGCACGTCGTCGATGAGCTGGAAGGCGGTGCCCAGATGCATGCCGTAGCGGGCCAGCCCGTCCTGCGCCGCGGCCGGCGCGCCGCCCAGGATCGCGCCGATGCGCGCCGCCGCCTCGAACAGCTTGGCGGTCTTGTAGCGGATCACGCGCAGGTAGTCGTCGATGCCGACCGCGGCGTTGTGGCAGTTGAGCAGTTGCAGCACCTCGCCCTCGGCGATGGTGTTGGTGGCGTCCGCCAGCACGCGCATCACCGGCATGCTGCCGACCCCGACCATCATCTGGAACGAGCGCGAGTACAGGAAATCGCCGACCAGCACGGAAGCGGCATTGCCGAACAGTGCGTTCGCGGTCTTTCTGCCGCGGCGCAGATCGGACTCATCCACCACGTCGTCGTGCAGCAGGGTCGCGGTATGGATGAACTCCACCACCGCAGCCAGCTCGTGGTGAGCGCTGCCGTGGTAGCCGGTCGCCCCGGCGGAGAGCAGCACCAGGGCGGGTCGCATGCGCTTGCCGCCGGCTCCGATGATGTATTCCGCGACCTGGCGGATCAGCACCACGTCGGAATGCAGCCGCGCGCGGATCACCGCGTCGACGGCGCGCATGTCTTCGAGGATCGGCGTATAGAGGGAATCGAGTGGCACTTGCGGGTTCCGCAAAACCGGCCGATGTTAGGCCCGCCCCGCGCGCAGCGTCAAGGACGAGTTGCGGGCCGCTGCGCTGCGTACGCGGCGCAGCGCGAACCGCCTTTGACGGACGGGCGCTTTCCCCGGTATACTGCGCGCCTTTTTCAGGTCCGGCAGCCCGGAGATCCTCCCATGTATGCGGTCATCAAGACCGGCGGCAAGCAGTATCGCGTCGCCGCCGGCGAAAAACTCAAGGTCGAACAGCTCGCCGGGGAAGTCGGCGCCGCGGTCACGATCGGCGACGTGCTGCTGGTTTCGGACGGCGAGGCGCTGCGCGTCGGCGCTCCGCGCGTGACCGGCGCCTCGGTCACCGCGACGGTGCTCGCCCATGGACGCGGCGACAAGATCGGCATCTTCAAGATGCGGCGGCGCAAGCATTACCGGAAGAACCAGGGGCATCGCCAGAATTACACCGAGCTTCGCATCGACTCGATCAACGGATGATCGCGCCGCACGCGGCGATTTCGGACAGGAGCACAGATGGCACACAAGAAAGCAGGCGGCAGTTCGCGCAACGGCCGCGATTCCCGATCCAAACGCCTCGGCGTCAAGCGCTACGGCGGCGAGGCCGTGCAGCCGGGGAACATCATCGTGCGACAGCGCGGGACGCAGTTCCATCCCGGCGAGAACACCGGCATGGGCAAGGACCACACGCTGTTCGCGAAGGTGGCCGGGACCGTGGAATTCTGCATCCGCGGACCGGATCGAAAGCGCACGGTGCGCATCGTGGCGGCCCCGGCCTCCTGAGAGCCGACCGCAGCGCAGGCGAGAGGCCCTGCCGTTGCGGCGGGGCCTTTTTCGTTGACCCGGCCGGGGCTGCGTTGGGACGAGGCTCATGAAATTCTTCGATGAGGCAAGGGTCGAGGTGATCGCCGGCGACGGCGGCAACGGCGTCGCCACGTTTCGGCGCGAGAAGTTCGTGCCGCGCGGCGGGCCTTCGGGCGGCGACGGCGGGCGCGGCGGCAGCATCCGGATCGAGGCCGACCGCAACCTCAACACCCTGATCGACTACCGCTACATGCGCATCTTCCGCGCCGAGCGCGGCGAGAACGGCATGAGCGCCGACTGCTACGGCCACGGCGGGAAGGATCTGCTGCTGCGGGTTCCGGTCGGCACCCTGATCCGGGATGCGCAGACCGGAGAACTGCTCGCCGACCTCGACGCGCACGGCGCAAGAGCGTGCGTCGCCCGTGGCGGCAAGGGCGGGCTGGGCAACATCCATTTCAAGTCGAGCACCAACCGCACGCCCCGGCAATGCACGCCGGGGGAAGCCGGCGAGCGGCGCGAACTTGCGCTGGAGCTTCGGGTGCTCGCCGACGTGGGCCTGCTCGGCCTGCCCAACGCCGGCAAGTCGACCCTCGTCCGCACCGTCTCGGCGGCGCGCCCGAAGGTCGCGGACTACCCGTTCACCACGCTGCAGCCCAACCTCGGCGTCGTGCGCGTCGACCAGAACCGCAGCTTCGTGCTCGCCGACATTCCCGGTCTGATCGAAGGTGCCGCCGAGGGCGCCGGCCTCGGCCATCGGTTCCTGCGCCACCTCCAGCGCACCCGGTTGCTGCTGCACCTGGTCGACATCGCACCGTTCGACCCGGACGCCGATCCGGTGCGGGATGCCCGCGCCATCGTCGAGGAACTGCGGCGCTACGACACGGGGCTGTGCGCGAAGCCGCGCTGGCTGGTGCTGAACAAGATCGACCTGGTGCCCGAGGGCGAACGCGAAGCGCGCATCGCCGCGCTGCTCGCCGGATACGGTGCAGTGGAGAGGCACTTCGCGATCTCCGCCCTCGGCGGCACCGGCTGCCGGGAGCTGACCTACGCCGTCATGGACCACCTCGATCGGCACGCGGCGCGCGGCACCGCGGAGCCGGAGCGAAACGATGAGACGCAACCTTAGCCGGGCACGCAGGCTCGTCGTCAAGGTGGGCAGCGCGCTCGTCACCGGCGACGGCGCCGGGCTCGCGCTCGAACGGCTGGCCGAGTGGGCGCGGCAGATCGCGGCGCTTCGCGAAGCGGGCCGCGAGCTGCTGCTGGTGTCCAGCGGCGCGATCGCTGCAGGCATGCAGCGGCTGGGCTGGCAGGTCCGCCCTTCGGCCATGAACAAGCTCCAGGCCGCCGCAGCGGTCGGGCAGATGGGGCTCGCGCAGGCCTACGAGAACGGTTTCTCGCGGCACGGGCTGGCGAGCGCGCAGATCCTGCTCACCCACGAGGATCTCGCCGACCGGATGCGCTACCTCAACGCCCGCTCGACGCTGCTCGCGCTCGTGGGCCTGGGCGTGGTTCCGGTGATCAACGAGAACGACACCGTGGTCACCGACGAGATCCGCTTCGGCGACAACGACACGCTCGGCGCGCTGGTCGCCAACCTGGTCGAGGCCGATGCGCTCGTCATCCTCACCGACCAGGACGGCCTGTACACGGCCGATCCCCGGCTCGATCCCGCGGCCACGCTGGTGCGGGAGCATCGCGCCGACGATCCCGCGCTGGAGGCCATGGCGGGCGGCGCCGGCTCCGGTATCGCCCTGGGCGGCATGCTCACCAAGGTCCGGGCCGCCCGGCGCGCTGCGCGCAGCGGCGCCCACACCGTGATCGCGAGCGGGCGCGAACCCGACGTGCTGCTGCGCCTTTGCCGCGGCGAGGCGCTCGGCACCCTGCTCTACGCCACCGCGACCCCGCTCGCCGCGCGCAAGCAGTGGCTCGCGGATCACCTGCAGCTCGCCGGCAGCCTGATCCTGGATGCGGGCGCGGTGGCCGCGCTCGCCTCCGGCAGGAGCCTGCTGCCGGTGGGGGTGGCCGCGGTGGAGGGCGAATTCCAGCGCGGCGCGGCGGTGGCCTGCCGTGCGCCCGACGGAACCGAGATCGCCCGCGGCCTGGTCAACTACTCGAGTTCGGAAGCCCGCCGCATCGCCCGCCACGCCAGCGCCGAGATCGAGTCCCTGCTCGGCTACGTCGACGAACCCGAGCTGATCCACCGCGACAACCTGGTGCTGCGCTGAGCAACGCTTCGCCGCAGCTCTCACGCCCCAGCTTCGCGCTGGCAAGCCGGCTGAGGCTGACGCCATCCTCTGCGGCTTGCAGCGCCAGGGCACGGCGAAGACTTGACGCACCTGATACGCCTTGGCTTTTCCCTTGTCGTTCTGAATGTTTACGCGCGGATCGCCGGGCCAGGGAGTCTTGAAGATGGCGTGGCTCGTACCCTGTCGCCTTGGCTTGCCGAAGTACGCCTCGCAGATCCGCAGCGAGGCGCTGAAACGGATGTTTGCCGGCTCCAGAGCGCACCGTTTCCGCTGTTTCGCGCCACCTCGACGAATCCGAACCGATCCACCGGGACGGTGCTGCGCCGGGCTGGACGTCTCCTGTTGCGATAACACAACAGGACCGGAAGCGAATGTCCGTTGCGGCCGAGAAATCCTTGCCCGATCGTGCCGGGCCCTGCGAAAATCGCGCAGCTTCTCGAATTCGAGAGCTTGGACCTGGCGATCAACCAGCGGTCTCAATCCTAGAGGAGATACACCATGCAGAAAAAGCTCATCGCACTGGCGGTTGCCGGCCTGGTTTCGGGCGGCGCCTTCGCTCAGTCGAACGTGACGATCTACGGCGTCGTCGATGCCGCGCTCACCCATTCGACCGGCGATGACGCGACCGGCGCCAGCCGCACCCGCACCGGAATCGATTCGGGCAACCTGAACGGGTCGCGCCTCGGCTTCAAGGGCAGCGAGGATCTCGGCGGCGGCCTGAAGGCCGTTTTCACCCTCGAGTATTCCCTGACCGTCGACGTGAATTCCGGCGTCGGCAACACCGGCGGCCTCAATTCCCGGCAGACCTGGGTCGGGCTGCAGAGCAAGGATCTCGGCACGCTGAGCTTCGGGCGCCAGTACGCTCCGGGCTACTTCGCGATGGCCCGCACCGAGGCGCTCGGCGCCGGGATCAATGACACCGTGCCCACCCTGCAGGCTGCCGGCAAGAACACGATCATGGCGGCCAGCCCCGCGCGCTGGAACAACACGATCGCATATCAGAGCAACAACTATTCCGGATTCAGCGGCCGTGTCGTCTACAGCTTCGGCGAGACCGCTCTCGCCGCGAACAGCAACAGCGACAACCGGCAGTACGGCATCGGCCTGAACTACGCCAGTGGCCCGCTCGATCTCGAAGCGGTCTGGCATTCGCGCAGCATCGACACTGCGGCGGTCGGCGGCGTGCCCGGCCCGACGCCGCAAGGAGACGACGTCAA